>NZ_JAEQBS010000059.1:0-288 GCF_017846535.1 Campylobacter sp. JH32 | reverse complement strand
ACCGGCACCGCGCCGGGAGACGTCACCGACAAACAGCTGGAGGCCATCGCCGATCTCGCCGACCGCTACAGCTTCGGCGAGGTGCGCAACAGCCATAATCAGAACATCATTCTCGCCGACGTCGAGCAGGGCGAACTCTTCGCCCTCTGGGGCGAACTCCGCGAACTGGGCTTCGCCACCCCCAACGTCGGCCTGCTGACCGACATCATCTGCTGCCCCGGCGGCGACTTCTGCTCCCTGGCCAACGCCAAGTCGATCCCGATCGCCGAAGCCATCCAGCGCCGCTTC
>NZ_JAEQBS010000058.1:0-288 GCF_017846535.1 Campylobacter sp. JH32 | reverse complement strand
AAACAGGCTTTAAAACAGGTATGACTAGAGCTTTTAAAGAAGGAGCAAAAAAATTAAATCTTATAAAAGAAAAAGATAAAGAGTTTGATGGAGATGATCTTAGAGAAGGGATTACTGCTATAGTTAGAATAAAAATAAGTAACCCTGTATTTGAAGGCCAAACTAAAACTAAGCTTGGAAATAATGAAGCTTATACTATGATGAATGATTTAGCCTACACTAAATTTTTGGAATGGATAGAAGATAATAAAGAAATTTCTACATTGATTATAAATAATGCTTTAGCTG
>NZ_JAEQBS010000057.1:0-291 GCF_017846535.1 Campylobacter sp. JH32 | reverse complement strand
GCTTATCGTGGAAAAATGATTGCTGATGTATTAAAACTTCATATACAAGATAAAACGCATTTCATCACAGCTTATATTAAAGCTTACCATGAATGGTTGCTTTATTTTATAGAAAAACTAGAGCAAAGAATAAATATTATCATCAATTCTTTTAAGGAAACCCAATGACCATACTAGAAAAAAACATACAAGCTTTATTAAGTGGGGTAAATGAACCCTTAGGAAATAAACTTTTAAATTTCATACAAAATAAAACTTGCTCTCGTTTTAATATAGATGAAAATTTAAATA
>NZ_JAEQBS010000056.1:0-324 GCF_017846535.1 Campylobacter sp. JH32 | reverse complement strand
TAGATTTCTCCCCTGTGTGAAATTCAGGATCTAGGTATTGGGGTTGATAGTCTTTGTAGGGGGAGTTTTGTTTGATATTGTGTGCTTCAAACAAAGCTTTAGAATATTCTTGGGTGTATTTGCCTACCTTAGCTCCCCCATCATATAATAAAATTTTATTCGTTTTTTTTTCTACATCTAATATAAGTCCATTAGGTGTATAAATCTCGTAAGTTTCACTCATTTTTATCCTTTCATCCTATATACAAACCATCTTCCATGATTATAGTTGTAGCTAGTCTGCCTATAAACTTATTAGAATAATCTTGGGATTTATTAGTATCA
>NZ_JAEQBS010000055.1:0-330 GCF_017846535.1 Campylobacter sp. JH32 | reverse complement strand
TGATACTAATAAATCCCAAGATTATTCTAATAAGTTTATAGGCAGACTAGCTACAACTATAATCATGGAAGATGGTTTGTATATAGGATGAAAGGATAAAAATGAGTGAAACTTACGAGATTTATACTTCTAATGGACTTATATTAGAAGTTGATAAAAATACGAATCAAATTATATTTGATAAAAGAGAAGATGGGCGTGAAGTAGGCAAATACACCCAAGAATATTCTAAAGCTTTGTTTGAAGCACACAATATCAAACAAAACTCCCCCTACAAAGACTATCAACCCCAATACCTAGATCCTGAATTTCACACAGGGGAGAAATCTA
>NZ_JAEQBS010000054.1:0-332 GCF_017846535.1 Campylobacter sp. JH32 | reverse complement strand
AAATACTTGTTTTGATAGTAAAGAAATAACATTGGATAATGATATTAGTAGGGTAGGGTTAAATGATGCACTGAGTAAAAGAACTATTGATTTTGTAAATAGATTTAAACTTTTAAAACATCAGCCCAACACTACAAGTGGCTTTAGTGCTACTTTGTTTGAAGATACTGAAGATAATAATCAAAGTAATATAGGATAAAAATATATGAAAAACAAGCTCTATCATTATTTTAACAATAAAGAAAATTCAAATGATTTAAAAAAACAATTCTTTAAAAATATAAAACAAGCTTTATTTTATCTTTTTCTTGTCATCTTAACTTTTTATAATA
>NZ_JAEQBS010000053.1:0-339 GCF_017846535.1 Campylobacter sp. JH32 | reverse complement strand
TAAATTCTTTTTGTAAGTTCTTTAAAACTACTATCGACTTATTCTAGCAAAAGTTTAATCTTGCTTTGAAAGTTAAGTGAATTTTCTTTAAATACTTAAAATTTTATTCTCGGTTTGTTTGCTTTTGTAACAAATTTTCATTTTTATCTTAAATTATATTAAGCAAGTAAAAATATTTAAAGATTTTAAAATACTTTATTTAGAATAATAAACTTTTCAATATCAAGGATTAAATTTTAAAATTAACTTGAGCTGATTATTTAAAATATAAGGATTGACAATGAAAAAAATTTTCTTAGCATTTATGGTTTTAGTTAATTGTGTTTTTGCTAGTGATGA
>NZ_JAEQBS010000052.1:0-346 GCF_017846535.1 Campylobacter sp. JH32 | reverse complement strand
ATCAAAACAAGTATTTATAAGAGAAATACAATATTTAGGTTCTATTTTAACTATTTTATTTTGTTCAAAACGAGCTTGTATAGCTCTTGCATAGGTAGAATTTTGATTATTATGTTTATCACCTAGTTTTTGGGTATCACCATTTTCATGTTTTTTGTCATTTTCTTTTTTTACATAATCAATCCAATGTAGCATCGCATAACTTGCATCAGCTACATTAGCATAGTCTAAAAATTTAGTGATTAAGTCTAATTTAGCTTCTTGTGTTTTAATGTTTTTACTCATTTGTTATTCCAAAAATCTAAATCTCAAATTATCTTTCTAATTTTTTATCTAACATCTTCAC
>NZ_JAEQBS010000051.1:0-347 GCF_017846535.1 Campylobacter sp. JH32 | reverse complement strand
CATTTTTATAGGACAGGATTTAGCTTATGCTGAAAATGGCAATTCTCATCCTGATGATTATCAAAATTCAGCTAATTATGAAAGTCAAATGTATGAACATATTTTAACCGAGGCTTATGGTGGGAAAGAAAAAATCAAAACTCACCATGTCTGGCTTATGTTTAAACGAAATTTAGAGCAAGATGTGCAAAAAATACAAAAGTATTTAGATACTAAAATTTACAACTGCACCGAAGGTGGAGCAAGGATAGAAGGAACCATAGAAAAACCTTTTTTATGGGCTTGTGAGAATTTGCTTGATAAAGATTTAAATAAACCTTTTGAAAAATTAGAACCTTTAAGTTTAA
>NZ_JAEQBS010000050.1:0-364 GCF_017846535.1 Campylobacter sp. JH32 | reverse complement strand
GCTTCTTTAGCCTTTAAAACTCTTTGTTTATCCAAGTAGAAAAGCTCTTCGGCATTGTCTTTGAGTTTTTGCAAGGAATTTATATCCTTAAATTTTCTAACTCTAAATCCTATTATTTTTCCATTTGTTATATTAGGATAAAGAGAATACGAGTTTGCATTTCCTGTGCTAAGTAAAGAAAAGCTTGTAATGCTTCTTAAGCCTATTTGCTTTTTAAATAAACTGTCTATATTTAGCTCATCACTAGCAAAAACACAATTAACTAAAACCATAAATGCTAAGAAAATTTTTTTCATTGTCAATCCTTATATTTTAAATAATCAGCTCAAGTTAATTTTAAAATTTAATCCTTGATATTGAAAAG
>NZ_JAEQBS010000004.1:0-162737 GCF_017846535.1 Campylobacter sp. JH32 | reverse complement strand
TATGAATAGCATTCATATCTGATCCTACTTTAGTTTGTAAAACATCTAAAAGTCTATTTAGAACATTTTTAAGTTCTATTAATTGTGGATTTCTAGGATTAGCTGTAATTCTTGCAGTAAGATTACCACTTTCTACTACTCCTACAGTTTCAACACTTTCTTTTACTGCTTTAGCATCTTGTTCTAAACCTTGTTTAGTAGCAAGGATGTTTTCATTGATAATTTTACCCATTTTGCCCAATTCATCATTAGCTTTAATTTCAATTGTCTGAACTTCTATTTTTTCATGATTTAAAAAGCGAAAGAAATTTTCCAAAGACTTAAGTATAAGAGGAATTCTAGAGCCTATGATTTTTCTTATAAAAAAGTACACAACAGCCAAAATAGCAATTAGTGCTATTATGGCAACACTAATAATAATATATTGTAGTTTATATAAAGGGGCTAAAACTGATTTTTTAGGAGCTGTTACAATTACACTCCAATGACTAGAATTACCTAAAGTGCTAAATGAAGAGATACTAGCATAACTAAGATCTCCTGTTGAGGCAATATAATTATCTAAGATTTCATCTTTATGGTTTTTAACTGCCTCAACAATTAATTGAGCAGATTGATCTTTGTTAATATCAAATAAAGTTTTTAAAATTGCATTTTTATTTTTATGAATAGCAATAATACCCTGATCGTTCATTAAGAATCTTAGATCCCCTTCAAAAAAGTCGAATTTTGGATCCAATATAGTCTCGGAAATTTCTAGTAAATCTATAGTATATCCTATAACTCCAATAAATTTGCCCTTATTGTTAAAAATAGGCATACCGAAATTTATACCTAAAAATTCATTATTATCATAATTAAGTTTTCTAGGAGAATCTACAAAAACAGAGTCTTTATCTCCATATTTTGCATTTTGTTCGATATTTTGTATTAGATTTAATTGAGAGAAATTGTTTGGAGTTGAAATAGTAGTTATTCCACCAGATTTTTCTACTATTTGATCAAAAAATATCATAGAAAAAGTTTTTCCATCTGGGCTAATATATTTTTTATCTACATTCTGCATATCACTTAATACAGTAGTATCTTTTAAATAGAGAAATGTATATGCTGCATAGTGACTACTATCAAAAGTATTTTTTATAAGACTTTCAATTAAATCGATATCTATATGATCATTATTTTGAAACATTTCATTTAACGATGTAGCAACTCCTTTGGTTAGTGTGACTTCTTCATTTAACATACCTTGTATATAATTCACATATCTTTTTGAAGATAATAAAATAGTATTTCTGGCTTCTTTTTCTGAATATGAAGCAACTTGAAAAGAAACAATAGCAATCATAAGAGCTGTAGCTAAAATAACACTAATAGCAACTGATAATAAGAGTTTTGAACTAACGCTCGATAGTCTAAACATGAAAAACCTCACATAAATTTTTTACTAAAAATAAAGCTCGTTAGTATATCAAAAAAAATAAAATTAATATAAAATTATTTTTTATAGATGTTTTAAAACTATTTAACAATATCAAATACATTTTAAGGTGTGATAAAATTCAGGATTATTAAAAGTTGGAGGAAAAGGAACGCTAGCTCTAAATTCTTTATAGGTATTACCCGGGAGTGTGTCTATGATTTCTATAGTATAAGAAACACTTGTATTTTGCATTTTAGCGTTACGGATATTTTTATCATTGAAAATTTCACCTCCAACTCGCTTTTTATTTAGTATACTTAGCATTAAATAGCATTTACGAATATTAAATTTGGTAAGATTTTGCACTCTTCCTGTAATAATAATACTTTCATGTCTTAAATCTCTAGAAAAGGTAAGTTTGCTAAGACTAGCTTGGGTTGTGAATTGATTGATAGTGAGAAATACAGAATAAATTAAAAGTGCGGTGAAAATGGTCGCGATAGTATAGGAAATAAGAGCAAATTCTTTTTGCTTCACTTTTAAAAAAATTAAAATACAAACTAAAATAAAGCAAAGAAGCAAGATAACAAAAGCCAAAATATGAAAAATTGTAAATTGCATTAAAAACACTCCGAATTGAGGCGTATGGTGTAATTATTGTCATAGTTGAAATTATCAAAAGAAATTCTTTGAAATTGAGTTGTATTTTTTTTCAGATTAAAAATTTCCCTGCTTTTTTGCCTAAAGGGAATGAGTTGATTTTTATATTCATTGATGAGATTATCTTCGGGTAATTTATCCTTGAAAATTCTAGCAATCACTTTACATTGTTTAAAGTCGTTTTTAGAAGTATTTGTGATATTAAAATCAATAATTAAAGCTTCAGAGCTTTGGATGAATTTTTGTTCTACAATGGTTGTTTTTCTACTCCTTACTTCGCTATCTATGAATTTATATCCATATGTATAAATCAAAAAACAAATAATTATATTAAGTGCGATGATCAAAAGAGCCGCCACAGGTTTGTGGCGTAAAAAGATACACAAGAGTAGAACGCAAGTAAAGAGGAAAAAGACAAATAAAATCAGCATATAATCCACTAAATATAAGTGAGTAGTGTAAAAATGCACAATTTCTTTTAGTCTTTCCACTTTATATATCCTAGTTCATGTTAGTAGAACTTTGTTTTTTAGCATCCTTAGTATCCACCCAAATATTTGGTACTGCTCCACCAGGAGTTAAGAAAATTTTAGCATCTTGATTGACTTTCAAGGCTTCATTAAATTCTTTTTGGGTTTCAATTTGTTTTAAGTTAAGCAAAGGAGTATTTAAACTATTCGCAATTTCTTTATTAGAATAAGCTTGCGCATCTGCTTCTATTTTTACAGCCATTGCTTTACCTTTAGCACTGATGATGGTTGCATTTGCTTCCCCTTCAGCCAAAGCAGCTTTTTTTAAAGCTTCTTGATTTGCTCTTTCTACCTCATATTTAGTTCTTTCTGCTTCTTGTTTTGCAATTTGCACGCGTTCAATTTGCTCTTTTACTTTCAAAGGCAATATAATTTCTCTAAGTTGAACCGCACGAAGTTCCACTGGCTCATTAGGTTGTGCTTCTATGGTTTTTCTTATCCCTTCTTCGATTTGGGTTGCGATTGCATTACGATTTGTTGGCAACTCTTCAGCAGTATATTTTCCTACAACACTTCGAACCACATCACGCACCACAGGATCTATGATTTTATTTTCCCAATTTAAACTCCAAGTTGCTATAGTTTGAGGAACTTGTAAAGGATTTAAGCGGTATTGAACTGTTACATCAATAGAAACAGGCAAGCCGCGTGAATCAAGCACGGAAATGCTGTTTTTATTAATCACACCTGAACCTGAAGTTAAATTCTCATTACTTCCTTCTATAGAAGCATAATTGATTTGTCTTACTCTCGTATCAATTGTAGTTATTTTTTGTATAAAAGGTATAAAAAAATGGAGTCCTGGCTCTAAAGGATTTGGGTCGTATCTACCTGTAGTGGATTTAATCCCCATTTCTCCAGAATTTATCACCATAAAAGGTTTTGCGATAATTAAAAACAAAACAATAATAATTACACCATAAACAAAAGGAGAAAATTTTCCAAAACCCTTGAAATTAAATTCAGGAGCTTTGAAATTGAAATTTTGTCGGTTGTTATTGTTATTAGAATTTCTATTTTTTTTATTGAAATAATCATTCAAATCAGCTGGCATTTATTTCCTTTATCTTTAAATATAAGTTAGCATAGATGCGTATTTTTCATTGCGTCCATAAACTACATCAAAATAAGCATCTTGAAGTTTTTTAGTAATAGAACCTCTTATACCACTGCCTATAATTCTTGCATCAACATTATTAATAGGAGTGATTTCTGCAGCAGTTCCAGTAAAAAATGCTTCATCAGCAGTATAAACCTCATCCCTTGAAATTCTTTGACGAAGTACAGTTAAACCAAGATCGTGAGCGATTTTAAGAACTGTGTCTTGAGTGATACTTTTTAAAGAAAAATCATTAGGTGGAGTGATTAAAACTCCATCTTTTACGATAAAGAAGCACTCTCCCGTACCTTCTGCTATAAAACCCTCTTCATCAAGCATCAAAGCTTCTTCATATCCTGCTTCAATAGCTTCAAATTTTGCAATTTGAGAGTTAAGATAGTTTGCGCTCGCTTTTGCTTTACCCATACAAGATTTTACACTATTTCTTACAAAAGATGAAATTTTTACTTTAATACCTTTTTCTAAACCTTCTTCACCCAAATAAGCACCCCATTCCCAAGCAGCGATGCCAACGCGTACAGGGGCTTTTACATGATAAAGTCCCATTACTCCATCTCCTAAGAAGATTACAGGGCGAATATAGACATTGTTTTTAAAATCATTTACTTTTAAAAGTTCAATTTGTGCCTTTTCAAGCTCTTTTTGAGAAAAAGGGCAGTTTAAAAGAGTAATTTTAGCAGATTCTAAAAGTCTTTTAGTGTGATCTTCAAGTCTGAAAATCGCTAAGCCTTTATCTGTTTTATAAGCTCTTGTTCCTTCAAAAACAGCATTACCATAATGTAAAGAATGGGTTAAAAAGTGCAAGGTTGCATCTTTAAAATCAACTAATTTTCCATCCATCCAAATTTTATCTGCTGAGATCATTTTTAGCCTTAATAGTCATATTTTTGTTAAAAAACTTTTAATTTTAGCAAAAGTAAATTAATGATAGCTTGATATATAAAGTATAAATTTAAACATTTATGAAGGATTTTAATAAAAAATAAAATCAAACTTTTAGAATTTATCGAGTCGATTTTATTAAGGATATGGCCTTTTTCTGATGATTAAAATAAGAATGAGAAATTTAATACCACGATTTTTAAGTCAAGATTGTGAAAAACTGAATTAAATTTTTTATAGAATTTAGTGTAAATTTAAAAATTTATTTATTAAAGTTTGAAATAATTATAAAAATCAAAGGAGAAAAAATGCCAATTGTAAATATTAAACTAGCAAAGCCAGCTTTAAGTAAGGAGCAAAAAGCTGAATTGATAGCCGATATAACTGAGCTTTTAAGCACAAAATACAACAAAAGCAAAGAAAGGGTAGTGGTGATGTTAGAAGATATCGAAAGTTATGACATAGGTTTTGGTGGTGAAAGCGTAGAGGCCATTAAGGCAAAGGCAAATAAATGAGTGTTTTAAAAGTAGGGGATGAGGCGCCACAATTTGAACTTTTAAATCAAGATGGGGTGAAAATCGCTCTTAAAGATTTTATTGGTAAAAAAGTGATTTTATATTTTTATCCTAAGGACAATACTCCAGGTTGCACCACAGAAGCTTGCGATTTTAGTGCAAATTATGATAAGTTTTGTGATAAAAATGCAGTGATTATCGGTGTAAGTCCTGATGGTGTGACAAGTCATGATAAATTTATTGCTAAATTTAATTTAAAGCACATATTATTAAGTGATAGCGAAAAAGAAGTGGCAAAAGCTTATGGAGCTTGGGGACTTAAGAAAAATTATGGTAAAGAATATGAAGGCATTATAAGATCGACTTTTGTTATCGATGAAGCGGGAAAAATTGCCCAAATTTATAGCAATGTCCGCGTAAAAGATCATGCACTAAAAGTGCTTGAAAGTCTTTAATGTTGGTGCATATTTGTTGTAGTGTAGACAGTCATTATTTTATAGAAGAGCTTAGAAAAGAATATCCTAAAGAAAAAATTATAGGATATTTCTATGATCCTAATATCCATCCTTTAAGCGAATATGAATTAAGATTTTTAGATGTAAAAAGATCTTGTGATAAGCTCGGTATCAAGCTTTATAAGGGCGAGTATGAGTATGAAAAATGGCTAAAAGCTGTAAAAGGCTATGAAGATGAGCCAGAAAAAGGTGCAAGATGTGAAATTTGTTTTGATCTAAGAATGGGTTCAAGTGTAGAATTTGCAGCCAAAATAGGAGAAAAAAAGCTTACAACAACACTTTTAACAAGCCCTAAGAAGGATTTAGAGCAGTTAAAAAATGCTTTGCAAAAAGAGTGTGAGCCTTATGGGGTGGAATTTTTAGCTCCTGATTTTCGTAAAAATGGAGGCACTCAAAGGCAATTTGCTTTAGCAAAAAAAGAAATGCTTTATCATCAAAATTATTGTGGTTGTATTTATGGGCTTAAAAAGCAAAAGCAAGATAAAAACTTTATTGATGAATTAATGTCACCTATTAATGCTCAAATTTTACCCGCAAGCATAGAAGCTAGAATAGCTCTTTATAAAAAAGTTAATTTATTAGAAAAAAAGGGTATAAAATTTGAAATCATAAGACAAAAATTCTTAAACTACCGACTTTTAAGTGCTTTAATAAAGCTTGATAAAAAAGCCGTTAAGAGTCATATTTTATTTTATTCTCATTTTAAAAATCATTATACAAGATTTAGTTTAGATGAGAAAAATTTAAATGAAAATTTAAAGAATGGAATCTATAAAAGCACGAAAGATGAAATCAGCTTTATAGAATTTTGGCGCTTTAATTCTGATTTTAAAAACAAATGGAAAAGTTTTGAAGATTTTTTAAAACATCCTTTAAAAATAGAAGAAGAAATTAAATGGCGAAATAAACATTTTGGAGCTTATGATCTTAGCCCTGTTATAGTGCTTGAAAAAATTTTACCTACAAGATATGAGATTGTAGCCAAGAGTGAAATTTACTATGATGTTAAGGAAGTTATAAAAAGAACATAGATTTAAAATATTTTAAAATCACTTAAAATTTTGACTAAAATTGATTGGATTAACATAATTTTTAATGATTTTTTTATATAATTATGTTTTTTAATTGTTTTTAAGGCCGATTTAATGATAGATGTAATGAAAATTCAAGAAATTTTACCTCACCGTTATCCTTTTTTGCTTGTTGATAAAATCACAGAGTTAAAAGTTGGAGAAGTTGTTCGAGGATATAAAAATATCAGCATAAGCGATCATGTTTTTATGGGACATTTCCCAGGTCATCCTATTTATCCTGGAGTTTTGATTTTAGAAGGTATGGCGCAAACGGGTGGGGTTTTGGCTTTTGAAAGCATGGATGCTAAGGTAGATCCAAAAAGTAAGGTTGTATATTTTACAGGTATTGATGGAGCTAAATTTAGAAATCCTGTTCGCCCTGGAGATAGACTTGATTATGAAATGCAAGTAGTTAAAAATCGTGGCAATATGTGGATTTTTAAGGGTCAAGCTTTTGTAGATGGAAATTTGGTTGCAGAAGCAGAACTTAAAGCTATGATAGTAGACAAATAAGAGAGAATCAGTGAAAAAAATTCATCCTAGTGCTGTAATAGAAGATGGAGCTATTTTAGGTGATGATGTTGTTATTGAGGCTTATGCATATGTAAGCAAAGAAGCTAAGATAGGCAATGGGGTTGTTATCAAGCAAGGGGCGAGAATACTTTCAGATACTACCATAGGTGATCATTCTCGTGTATTTTCATATGCTATAGTAGGTGATATTCCTCAAGATATATCTTATAAGGACGAGCAAAAAAGCGGAGTAATTATAGGGCAAAATTCTACTATTAGAGAATTTGCTACGATAAATTCGGGTACAGCTAAAGGCGATGGTTTTACTCGTATAGGAGACAATGCTTTTATAATGGCGTATTGTCATATCGCACATGATTGCCTTTTAGGGGATAATATTATTTTAGCCAACAACGCAACCTTAGCAGGGCATGTAGAACTAGGAGATTTTACCGTTGTGGGTGGTCTTACTCCTATTCATCAATTTGTTAAAGTGGGTGAGGGCTGTATGATAGCAGGTGCGAGTGCGCTTTCGCAAGATATAGTACCTTTTTGTTTAGCTGAAGGAAATCGTGCAAGTATTAGAAGTTTGAATTTAGTAGGAATTCGTCGTCGTTTTGATAAGGATGAAGTAGATAGGCTTAGTAAAGCTTTTAAATTCTTGTTTAGACAGGGGGATTTAAAAGAAAATGCTCAAAAATTATTAGAAAATAATGAAAGTGAAAATATTAATAAAATGTGTAAATTTATATTAGAAACAAAACGCGGAATCCCTGTATATAGAGGTAAAAATAATGCCTAGAAAATGCAGTTTTTGTAATGAAGTGGAAAATCCACAAAGAAGAATTTTAGCTAATGAAAACGATGATGCATTTATTTGTGAGTATTGTGTTGAGGGGGCTTATAGTATTATCTATGGGGAAGAAAAAGAATTTAAAGAGCCAAAACATGAACATGGCGTTGATTTTAAAGATATTACCCCAAAAGAATTAAAAGCTTATTTGGATCGCTATGTCATAGGGCAAGATAGGGCTAAAAAAGTTTTTAGTGTAGGGGTTTATAATCACTATAAAAGACTTTTCAAATCTGAACTTCAAGATGATGATGTGGAGCTTTTTAAATCCAATATCCTTCTTATAGGTCCTACAGGTAGTGGAAAAACCTTACTTGCTCAAACTTTAGCTAAATTTTTGGATGTACCTATAGCCATTTGCGATGCGACTTCTTTAACCGAAGCAGGTTATGTGGGCGAGGATGTAGAAAATATTTTAACCCGTCTTTTGCAAGCTGCTGATGGAGATGTAGAAAGAGCTCAAAAGGGCATAGTATTTATCGATGAGATTGATAAAATAGCTAGAATGAGTGAAAATCGCTCTATCACTCGTGATGTGAGTGGAGAAGGCGTGCAGCAAGCTTTGCTTAAGATTATAGAAGGAAGCTTGGTTAATATTCCGCCTAAAGGAGGAAGAAAACATCCTAATCAAGATTTTATTCAAATTGATACTTCAAATATTTTATTTGTTTGTGGTGGTGCATTTGATGGCTTAGAAACTATACTTAAGAGAAAATTAGGCGATAAGGTCGTAGGCTTTTTCGATAATGAAAAAGAAAATAGCAAAGCTTTGCTTGAAAAGATAGAGCCTGATGATTTAGTGCATTTTGGCCTTATACCTGAACTTATAGGGCGCTTACATGTTATAACTTCTTTAAACGAGCTTAATGAAGATGATATGGTAAGAATTTTGACCGAGCCAAAAAATGCTATCGTAAAGCAATATCAAAAACTTTTTGCTATTGATGGCGTGAACTTAAAATTTGAAGATGATGCTTTAAGAGAAATTGCAAAATTAGCCTTAGAACGAAAAACGGGCGCTAGAGGACTTAGAAGTATTATAGAAGAAATAATGGTGGATTTGATGTTTGAGTTACCAGAATATAAAAATTATGATATCGTTATCACCAAAGAAGTGGTAAGAGATGGTGCAAAAGCGTTATTAATCAAAAAGAAAATAAGCTAAAAAAGGGATAAAAATGATTTTAGATCAACTTATAGGATTTTTTTCAAGCGATATGGGTATAGACTTAGGAACTGCTAATACTCTTGTTTTGGTAAAAGATAAGGGCATAGTTATCAATGAGCCTTCTGTTGTGGCAGTTGAAAGAGAAAGGTATGGTTCTAGGGCTAAAATTTTAGCCGTAGGTAAAGAAGCTAAAGATATGGTGGGAAAAACTCCAGGTAACATCGAAGCTATTCGCCCGATGAAAGATGGAGTTATTGCTGATTTTGATATGACAGAAAAAATGATTCGTTACTTTATAGAAAAAACTCACCGCAGAAAAAGTTTTTTAAGACCTAGAATCATCATTTCAGTCCCTTATGGCTTAACTCAAGTTGAAAGAAAGGCTGTTAGAGAAAGTGCCTTAAGTGCAGGTGCAAGAGAAGTATTTTTGATAGAAGAACCTATGGCAGCAGCTATTGGGGCAAATTTACCTATACAAGAACCTAAAGGAAATTTAGTTGTAGATATAGGGGGTGGAACAACTGAAATTGGTGTGATTTCACTAGGTGGGCTTGTTATTTCAAAGTCTATTCGTACTGCAGGTGATAAGCTTGATACAAGTATAGTAAATTATGTCAAAGAAAAATACAATCTTATCATTGGCGAAAGAACGGGCGAGGAGATTAAGATCGCTATTGGTTCAGCTATCCAGCTTCCAAAAGAACTTTCTATGGTTGTAAAGGGGCGCGATCAAGTGAGTGGACTTTTAAGTCGTATCGAGCTTACAAGTGAAGATGTTAGAGAGGCAATGAGGGAATATTTAAAAGAAATAGCAGATGCTTTAAAAATGGTACTTGAAATGATGCCACCTGATCTTGCAAGTGATATAGTAGAAAATGGTGTTGTCTTAACAGGTGGTGGAGCATTGATTCGTGGACTTGATAAATATTTAAGTGAAATTGTTCGCTTGCCAGTATATATTGCTGATGAACCACTTTTAGCCGTGGCTAAGGGAACGGGTAAAGCTTTGGAGGAAATTTCACTATTGCAACAATTGACGAATGAAGAATAAGCTTATCTTTGTCCTTGTTTTATTTTTTTTAGTTTTTATATCTTTTTACTATGGGGGCTTGGTAAAAAAAAATGTTCTTTTGGTAAATGATACGGTGTTAGAAAAATTTTATGGAATTAAGGATGCTATCACCGAATTTTTTTCCAAGCATTTTGATCAAGTAGATCAAATTGAACAATTAAAAGCAAGAAATCAAGAGCTAGAATATGCAGCTGTATTAACTACAAGCTTTGCAAACCAATTAAATCGTATTTTAGAGGATAAAAATTCAACAAGATACTTACCTCAAGTTTCTTTAGTAAGAGTTATTTCTTATGTAAAATTAAATGATTATAAAAGATTGTGGCTTGATTTTGCCAAAGTATCTCCTAATAAAAATAAAGGTTTGATTCATCAAGGATACACTATAGGCATTGCGATCAATAAAGATGGCAGAGCTATGGCACTTTTACAGGGTGATGAACAATGTGTTTTTTCTGTATATATAGGTAAAAATAAAATTCCTGGCCTTATCCAAGGCGAAGATGATAAACTTAAGGTTAAATTTATACCCAAATGGGCAAAAATTAATATAGGAGATGAGATTTTAACAAGTGGCCTTGACAATATCTTTTTTTCAGATGTTCCAGTGGGTATTGTAAGTGCAATCAAAGATGAGGATATGTATCAAAGTGTTGAAGTAAAACCTTATGCTAACATCAATATCCCTGCCTATCTTTATATAATCGATAGTTTATAAATCAACACTTAGACTCTTTTTAAATAAATTTCCATATGGGCTTTTTTTATCTAGGATATCACAGCTTTCTTTAATGTCTAAATTGTCTTTTAAACATTGTAATAAAATTTCCATGATAAAACATGCATCTTGAGCTAAAATATGCGCAGGACATTTTTTTGCATGGGTATAATGCTCGTGAATTTTATGAACTAGGGTTGAGTTTTTAATCTCGACTAATAGCATTTCCAAAGGGGCTTTAAAAAACATTGTATTTTCTTTAGCATTGATAGAAAGATAAAACACATCAAGCCCATAAATTTTTTTATCATAAGAATCAAAGAAATATAAAGATTTGTTAAGATTATCTTTAAAGGTATTAATCATGAGTTCTAAAATTTGAATTTTTTGTTCTTTTGTATAAAAATTTCCTATAGGCGAAAAACAAAATTCAAGTAAAGACTTGATAGAATACCACTCGCTTGCATTAAAAGAATGTGCTCTCATTTTTTCACCCCTTTTTATGCGATATATTCTAGCCTCTTCGCTGTCGTTATTTTGATATACTAAAGGCACGATAAAATCCCTATAAGCGGGATTTGGAAAAGCAGGGTGTAATATAAGTGAACCTTCATTTTCATTTTCAAAAATATATTTTAATCCTCCGATGTATCCTTCGTCAATGATGCGAATTTCATTATTTTCTATTTGATTTAAGAGTGTATAAAATTCGTTTTCATTGCTTTCCCATATTTTAAAAGGATAGCGAAAAAATTCACAAATTTTTTCTTTACTTTTGGTATCGAGTTCTTTTACTGTGTCATTTTCTATAAATTTAGCAAGCGTTCTACGATCTTTGCCCAAAATTGTTGCAAATTTGCTCAAACTTAAGCCTGATTTTTCCAAAATTACTTGTGTTCTATCTTTAGAATTTAACATTGTCTCACTCTTAAAAATTATTTTTGTTACTTTTTGATACAAATATATTTTTTTCATTATTTT
Organism: Campylobacter sp. JH32; assembly: GCF_017846535.1. Taxonomy (NCBI): domain Bacteria; kingdom Pseudomonadati; phylum Campylobacterota; class Epsilonproteobacteria; order Campylobacterales; family Campylobacteraceae; genus Campylobacter; species Campylobacter sp. JH32. The sequence goes on along the minus strand of NZ_JAEQBS010000004.1, from coordinate 150,714 downwards.
TTATATTTTCTAATTATTAAAAATATAGGTAAATATATATACAAAAATTAAAATTTTGTTCAAAAAATATACAAAATTTATTTTTTTAGCTACAAAATCACACAATTAAACCAAAAAATTGGCATTTTATTTTTCAAACAAAAACTCTATAATGCAAATTCAACTTATCAAGAAAGGATGGATTATGGGTATTGTTTATGAGCAGACTTATCGAGAATCTCTTCAAAATCCTGAAGCATTTTGGGCTGAAGCAGCTAAAAAAGTGCATTGGTATAATGAATGGGATAGGGTGCTTGATGATAGCGATGGGCATTACAGATGGTTTGTTGGCGGGTGTATGAATACTTGTTATAATGCGCTTGATTTACATGTACACAATGGCAGGGGCGATCAATTAGCACTGATTTATGATTCTCCTGTTACGGATACAAAGAAAAAATATACTTATAAGCAACTTCGTGATCGTGTTGCAAAAGTAGCCGGAATTTTAGCAAACAAGGGCGTGGTTAAAGGGGATCGCGTTGTTATTTATATGCCAATGATACCTGAAGCACTTATAGCTATGCTTGCTTGTGCTAGGCTTGGGGCTATTCATAGTGTTGTATTTGGAGGCTTTGCAGCACATGAACTTGCTACGAGGATAGAAGATGCTAAACCTAGAATGATTATTAGTGCAAGTTGCGGGATAGAAGTAAGTAGCATTATCGAGTATAAACCTATTTTAGATGAGGCTATTAAAAAATGTACTCATAAGCCTACGACTTGTTTGATTTGGCAACGCCCACAATATAGAGCAAATATGCTTCCTTGGAGGGATATTGATTGGGAGCTTGAAGAGGAAAAAACTCGGGGTGTAGATCCTGTACCTGTTTTAGCTACCGATCCGCTTTATATACTTTATACTTCAGGCACCACAGGTTCTCCAAAAGGAGTAATCCGCTCTAATGGAGGTCATTCTGTGGCTATGAAATGGTCGATGGATAATATTTATAATGCTAAAGCAGGAGATGTCTTTTTTACCGCTTCTGATGTAGGTTGGGTTGTGGGACATTCTTATATAGTTTATGCACCTTTGATGAATGGATGTACAACTATAGTTTATGAGGGAAAACCTGTAAGAACGCCTAATCCTTCAGCATTTTGGAGAATTATTGAAGAATATAAAGTGAATGTGCTTTTTTCAGCCCCAACTGCTTTTAGGGCGATTAAAAAAGAAGATCCTAAAGGAGAATGGATTAAAAAATTTAATCTTGATAGCTTAAGATCTATTTTTGTGGCAGGTGAAAGATGCGATAGCGATACGCTTAAATGGATAGAAAAGCTTACAAAAAAACCTGTGATTGATAATTGGTGGCAAACTGAAACAGGTTGGGCGATCGCGGCTAATCCTTTGGGCTTGGAAGCACAAGTTGTTAAAGCAGGAAGTCCTACAAAACCTATGCCAGGATTTAATCTTAAGGTTTTAGATGAAAAAGGTCAAGAGCTTGGAGCAGGAAAAAAAGGAATTTTGTGCCTAAAACTTCCTTTACCTCCAGCTTGTTTAATGGGAATTTGGGAGAATGATGAAAGATATCGTAGGGGATATTTAGATCAATTTCCAGGCTATTATCTAACAGGAGACACAGGCTATATCGACAAAGATGGCTATGTGTATGTTTTAGGAAGAATGGATGGAATCATCAATGTTGCAGGCCATAGACTTTCAACTGGAGAAATGGAAGAGATTATAGCAAAACATCCTGATGTTGCAGAATGTGCGGTTATAGGTGTAAATGATGAGCTTAAAGGTGAAATACCTATGGGCTTTATCGTTTTAAAAGAGGGTATAGAGCGAGATCATAGGGGTATAGTTGAAGGAGTTGTAGCTTTGGTGCGTCAAGAAATTGGAGCCGTAGCTTCGTTTAAAATTGCCACAGTTGTTAGTGCTTTACCTAAGACAAGAAGTGGAAAAATTTTGCGTAAAAATTTAAGAGAAATAGCTGATGGTTCAACCTTAAATGTTCCAGCTACTATAGAGGATAGTAATGTTTTAAAAGCTTGCGAAAAAGCTATTAATGCTTTAGGATACCCAAAAAATAAAGGAGAAAAATAATGAGTGCAGGAAAAAAATTTAAAGAATTAGTAAAGACAAGCAAACCTTTGACCATAGTAGGAGCTGTCAATGCTTATAGTGCTTTACAAGCTACTAAAATAGGACACAAAGCTTTATATCTTTCGGGAAGTGGCGTGGCAAGCGCGAGTTATGGCTTGCCTGATTTGGGGATTATCGCACTTGAAGAAGTATGCATTGATGTAAGACGCATTTGCTCTAGAGTGGATACGCCTTTATTAGTTGATGCAGATACAGGTTTTGGAGGTGCTTTTAATATTGCAAGAACGATAAAAGAATTAATTCGTGCGGGTGCAGCGGCAACTCATATTGAAGATCAAGTGGCTCAAAAAAGGTGCGGACATCGTCCTAATAAAGAATTAGTAAGCACTGAAGAGATGTGTGATCGTATTAAAGCAGCAGTAGATGCAAAAATCGATCCTGATTTTGTGATTATGGCAAGAACGGATGCGCATGCAATTGAAGGTCAGCAAAAAGCTATCGAACGGGCTTTAGCATATGTTGAGGCTGGAGCTGAAATGGTTTTTGCTGAAGCTATTACAAGTTTAGAAGAATATGAAGAATTTGTTAAAAATGTAAAAGTTCCAATTCTTGCAAATATCACAGAATTTGGAAAGACTCCTTATTTTACCAAAGAAGAATTAAATAGAGCAGGAGTGTCTATGGTGCTGTATCCTTTAAGTGCAAATCGTGCGATGAATAAAGCTGCAGTACAAGTTTATGAAAGTATATTGAAAAACGGACATCAAAAAGATGTTCTTGAGATTATGCAAACTAGAGAAGAGCTTTATGAAATGCTAGATTATTATTCTTATGAGCAAAAATTAGACGAATTATTTAAAAGGGGTGCAAAATGAGTATAAGTGAAGCAACTAAAAAAACGGGTGGATTGGCAGGAGTTATCGCAGGACAAAGTGCAATTTGTACTTGCGGGCTTGGAAATGGACTAAATTATTATGGTTATAGCATAGAAGAGTTAGCGCAAAATGCAGAATTTGAAGAAATAGCTTATTTACTTCAGTTTGGAGAATTACCCAACGCAAAAGAATTAGAAAATTATAAAGAAAAAATCATTGCTCAAAGAGCTTTGAGTGAAAATTTAAAAAACGTTTTAAAAGCTATACCTAAAGAAGTTCATCCTATGAATTTGATGCAAACAGCTGTTGCAGCATTGGGAGCTTTAGAGGGTGAAAATGAGGATTTTAGCGATCAAGATGAAAAAATCATCAGACTTTTGGGAATTTTACCGAGCATGCTTTGTTATTGGCATCATTATGTGAATTTTGGTAAAGAAATTGATTTTGATTCCAATCAAACAAGTATAGCGGGATATTTTTTGGAAAAATTAAAACTTGAAGCTCCAAAAGAAGATTTTATCAAGGCTATGCAATGCTCATTAATCCTTTATGCAGAGCATGAATTTAATGCTTCAACTTTTACAGCTAGAATTTGTGCTTCTACAAAAAGTGATATTTTTAGTGCGGTTGCTGCGGCTATTGGAGCTTTAAGAGGGCCTTTGCATGGAGGAGCAAATGAAGCAGCGATGCACTTAATAGAAAGTTTTAAAAGTGTTGAGGATGCCATTGAGGGTGTGAATAAAAAATTAGAAAATAAAGAGCTTTTAATGGGTTTTGGTCACCGTGTTTATGGACTTGGAGGTGATCCTAGAAATGCACTTATTAAGGTTTGGAGTAAGCATTTAGGGGGCGATGATTTGCTTTTTAAAATCAGTGAAGCCATAGAAGCTTTGATGAAAGAAAAACGCCCAAGTTTGCCACCTAATGCAGATTTTTATAGTGCATCAGCTTATCATTTTATGGGAATTCCAACTGAGTATTTTACGCCGATTTTTATTATGAGTCGCGTAAGTGGTTGGTGTGCGCACATTAAAGAGCAAAGAGCAAACAATAAGCTTATACGCCCAAATAGCGAATATATAGGCGTTGAACCAAGAAAATTTGTAAAAATTCAAGATAGATAAGGAGAAAAAATGAGTGATATGGGAATTTTAGAGGCAAAACGCCCTGAATTTGATGAACTTTTAACAAAAATTGCAAAATATGCTGATGAATTTGAAATTACAAGTGATTTGGCTTTAGAAACGGCTAGATATTGTTTGATGGATACTATAGGTTGTGGACTTTTAGCGCTTAAATATCCTGCTTGCACCAAGCTTTTAGGGCCAAGTGTTGAAGGGGCTGAATTTAGACCTTTAGGCGCAAAAGTGTTTGGAACTTCTTATCAATTAGAGCCAATCCGTGGAGCTTTTAATGTGGGTGCTATGGTAAGATGGCTTGATTTTAATGATACATGGCTTGCGGCTGAATGGGGGCATCCAAGTGATAATTTAGGCGCGATTTGGGCGGTAGCTGATTATGTAAGTCGTAAAAATATCAGCGAAGGAAAAGAGCCTTTAAAAGTAAAATGTGTCCTAAAAGCCATGATAAAAGCTCATGAAATTCAAGGAGTTTTGGCGCTTGAAAATTGTTTTAATAAAGTAGGAATGGATCATGTTTTACTTGTAAGAATAGCAAGCACTGCAGTAGCTGCAAAGCTTTTGGGTTGTGATTTTGAAGAAATTCGCAATGCTATTTCTCATGCCTTTATCGATGGTGGAGCTTTAAGAACTTATCGCCATGCGCCAAATACAGGCAGTAGAAAAAGCTGGGCAGCAGGTGATGCTTCAAGTCGCGGTGTGGATCTTGCTTTAAAAGCTAAAACAGGAGAGATGGGTTATCCTTCGGCTTTAAGCGCTAAATTTTGGGGTTATGAAGATGTGAAAATGAAAGGACAAAAACTTACCATTCCTCAAGAATTTGGTTCTTATGTAATGGAAAATGTTTTATTTAAAATTTCTTTTCCAGCTGAATTTCACGCACAAACTGCAGTAGAAGCAGCTTTAGCTTTACATGATGAGGTAAAAGATCGTTTGGATCAAATAGAAAAAATCATCATCACAACTCAAGAATCAGGACATCGCATCATTAACAAAGTAGGCGAGCTTGCAAACCCTGCCGATAGGGATCATTGTATCCAATATATGGTTGCTGTGCCACTTATATTTGGGCGTTTGAATGCAGATGATTATGAAGATAGTGTTGCAAGCGATGAAAGAATCGATGCTTTAAGGGCTAAAATGCAAGTAGAAGTGGATGATCGCTATACAAAAGAGTATTTAGAAAGCGATAAAAGAAGCATAGCTAATGCCGTGCAAGTTTTCTTTAAAGATGGCACAAGTACAAAAAAAGTCGAAGTTGAGTATCCTATAGGACACAAAAGACGTAGAAGCGAAGGAATTCCTCTTTTAATCGCCAAATTTAAAGCCAATCTTGCTACGAGTTTAAGTCCAAAACAATGCGAAAAAATAATGAAAATTTGCGAAGATCAAAAGAGCTTAGAGCAAATGAATTTTAATGAATTCAGCGATCTTTTTTGGCTGGGTTAAAAATAAAAAAACAAGACTGTTTCAGTCTTGTTTAATTTAAAACAAAATACAATTAAAACAATGAATAATTTTTAGGATTAAAAATGCTATTTGAAAATACTATTTTAAAAGAACTTAAAGTACTTTATAAACTTGATAACTATCATGGAATTTTTGCTGTATTATGGGATTATTTACAAATTATTTTGATAATAGTCATTTCTTGTTTTATGCAAAACATTTTTATGTATTTATTTGCAGTTTTATTTATTGGCACGAGACAAAGGGCTTTAGCGACTATTTTACATGAGTCAGCCCATAGAATATTGGCAAAAAATAGAAAATTAAATGATTTTTTAGGTAAATATCCAAGCGGATATCTTATTTTTCAAACTTTTAAAAAATACAGACAAAGCCATGTTATTAAACATCATGGTTTTTTAGGAATTGAAAATAAAGATCCTGATTATGATTTTTATATACAATCAAAGCTTTTCGCTTCTTATTCTTTAAAAGAATTTATTTTTAGGCACCTTATCTTACCCTTGTTTTTGAGTAAGACTTTTGATTTTATTTCTTATCTTATAAAAAATCGCTTGGGTGATTTTAAGGATAAAGAAATTAAATATCTTATTTTATTTTGGATTGTTATTTTTGGTATTTGTTTTTATGTTAATGTTCTTGATATTTTATTAATGTATTGGTTTGTGCCTTTACTTACAAGTTTTCCTATGGTAGGACATTTTATAGAGATGGCAGAACACTTTCCTATTATAAAAAATAAAAGAGAAATAGAAAAATCTTGGAATAGATTTGGCAATAAAATTGAATTATTTTTTACTGGCTTACATAAAGAAAATTATCATTTAATCCACCATTTGTTTGCAAATATTCCTTTTTGGAATTTAGATAAAGCTCATAATATTTTATGTAAAAATGAAGAATACAGACTTTTAAACTCTAATATGGGAGGTATTTTTAGCTCTTCAAATCAAGCTTCCTCTCTATGGAAAAAAATAATTAAAAAGGAGCTTAAAATATGCTAAAAAATCCTAAGTTTCAAGCTTTCTTTTTCGCTTTGTTAGCTGCAATATTTAACGCTTTTGTTGGAATTTTTAGTGTTTTTCTTTTTAAAAAAGGTTTTATGAGTTCAGAAGTAGCTTTTTATAAGTGCTTTGTGGCTAGTGTGATTTTGTTTGTGATGTTAATTTATATGAGAAAATTGACCACTTTGTTGGCTTTTATCAAGCAGAAAATTTTCACACTTTTGCTTCTTGCTTTTTTTGGATTTTTTATGCTTTATCATTTTGAGAGTGCTGCTTACACGAGTATGAGTGTGGCTAATGTAGTTTTTGTGCTTTTTGGTGTGGGGATGATTATCACTTTTATTTGTGAAGCATTGGATGTTAAACGCTTTTTTCATTTAAATGAGCTTTTGGCTATGGTTTTTGCGCTTTTGGGACTTTGGATGATTTTTTTGGCTGAAGGTGGGACTTTGGAAAATTTTACTCATTTAAAAGGCCTTGTAAATGCTATTTTAGCAGGGATTGGCTATGCTTTATTTTTATTTTTTACTAGAAAATTAAAACTGGGTTTTGGGTTAGTTCCTCTTTGTGCTTTGCTTTTTATAGGAAGCTTGTATTTGAGTATTCCTTTATTTGGAGCAAATTTAAATCTTAATTTTTCTTTAGAAAGTCTTATTTTGCTTTTAGCTTTGGCGTTTTTGCCTACTATAGGGGGATTTTACTGCACTACTAGAGCCTTAAGTCTTGCAAAGTCAAATTCAGTCCAGCTTATAGAACTTAGTGAGCCTTTGTTTGCTATGCTTTTTGGGTCTTTGTTTTTGGCTCAAAGTATTTCGTTTTTGCAAATTTTAGGTGGAGTTTTTATACTTTTTGCTATTTTTGTTCATGAATTTAAATTAAAATTGTAAAAAGCAGTTTTTCAGAAATTTTTTTCAATTGGATTTTTAAAATTTCTTTAGAAAGAGCAGATGCTTTATGGCAAGCAAAAGATTGTTTATTGCTTGAGTTTTGACATTGATTTTGACTATTTTTTTGTGTGATTTTAATAAGATATAATTGCATAGCTTGATCTTTGGAATTTTTATCAACTGCCATATTACAATCAGTATAATATCCGGCCTGACAAGATTTATAAAAAAGTTTTTGGGCTAAAATATCATTTTGATTAAATAATTCAACCCAGCCTTGCGCAAAGCACAACTTTGTATCTTTTTCACAAGCTTTAGAGCTTAATTCTTTAGCTTTGATTAAGTCTTTTTCTACCCCTTGTCCGCATGCATACATATAAGAAAGTCCTGCACAAATAGCATCATGCCCTTGCTCGCAGCTTTTTTTGGCTAGTATAATTGCTGATTTTATATCTTTTTTACTAAGCGTAGCGATATGTTCTAATAAAGCAAAACTTGAGTTTTGATCTAAAAAATATTTTAAATTGCTTTGATAAGTTTCTTCATCTAGCTTTTTCAGTAATTTAAATTTTATATTGTTGATTCTCACGCAAGAGTCCAATCTCCCAAGTTTACAAGCTTTTTGGAAAAGCAATAAAGCTTTGTTTAAATCCAAAGGAAGTCTCGTGTTTGCTGCAAATTCTCTTCCTAATAAGCACATGCGGTGGCATTATTTTCTAAGCATTGTTTTTGAAAAAGACTTAAATTACTCTCGAAAAAAATATTCCCCCTTTGGAGTAAGAGCAAATTTTTCCTTTAAGGGCTGATTTAAAATTTCTTTTAAACTCTCGTCCAAGAATTGATTAATGCCTAAATTTTCTTTTATATTTTGGGGTAAATTATTTGCTAAAACGGAAAATTGACAAAAAAATATTAAAAAACTGAAATTTTAATTTTTTTCATGAGTGTTTCTTTCTTGCCTATTTTTTTAAAATTATAACAGAATTTCAAAGTTTGTAAAACTAAAATTTGTTATAATCAGCCCAAATTTATGCTCTTAGGAAAATTCATGCCAAAACGAACAGATATTAAAAATATTTTACTTATAGGAAGTGGTCCTATCGTTATAGGTCAAGCTTGTGAATTTGATTATTCAGGAACTCAAGCAGCAAAAACTTTAAAAGAACAAGGGTATCGCGTAGTTTTAATCAATTCTAACCCAGCGACTATTATGACTGATCCTGAATTTGCTGATGCTACTTATATAGAGCCTGTAACCAAGGAAAGTATTTTAAGTATTATTAAAAAAGAGAAAATCGATGCCATTTTGCCAACCATGGGTGGACAAGTGGCTCTAAATGTAGCTATGGAAGTTTATGAAAGCGGACTTTTAGGTGATGTGAAGTTTTTGGGTGCAAACCCTGAAGCGATTAAAAAAGGCGAAGATCGTCAAGTTTTTAAAGAATGTATGAAAAAAATCGGCATGGATTTGTCAAAATCTATGTACGCGTATAATTATGATGAAGCTTTAAAAGCTGTAGATGAAATCGGCTTTCCTTTAATGATCCGTGCTTCTTATACCTTAGGTGGTGCGGGAAGCGGTGTGGTTTATAATATGGATGAATTTAAAGAACTCGCTAATGCCGCCTTAGCACTTTCGCCAATCCATGAAATTCTTATCGAAGAAAGTTTGCTTGGATGGAAAGAGTATGAAATGGAGGTTATCCGCGATAAAAATGATAATTGCATTATCGTGTGTAGTATAGAAAATCTTGATCCTATGGGAGTGCATACAGGAGATAGTATCACGGTTGCACCTGCTCTTACTTTAACTGATAAAGAATACCAAGTTATGCGTAATGCCTCTTTTGCCATTTTGCGTGAAATAGGCGTCGATACGGGCGGATCAAATGTGCAATTTGCTGTCAATCCAACAAATGGTAGAATGATAGTTATTGAAATGAATCCAAGGGTTTCAAGATCAAGCGCCCTAGCTTCTAAAGCAACGGGTTATCCTATAGCAAAGGTTGCAACACTTTTGGCGATTGGATTTAGCTTAGATGAGATAAAAAATGATATTACCGGCACTCCTGCTAGTTTTGAACCTGTGATTGATTATATTGTTACAAAAATTCCTCGTTTTACTTTTGAGAAATTCCCAGGAGCCAATACAACTTTAGGCACAGCGATGAAAAGCGTGGGTGAGGTAATGGCGATTGGCCGAACTTTTAAAGAAAGTATACAAAAAGCACTTTGTTCTTTGGAAAGAAATTTAAGTGGTTTTGATAGAGTGAAATTTGAAGATAAAAACGATCTTATCTTTAAAATTCGCAACGCTAACGAAAAGCGTTTGCTTTATGTAGCGCAAGCTTTTAGAGAGGGTTTTGATGTAAAAGAGCTTTATGAGCTTTGTAAAATTGATCCTTGGTTTTTATCCCAAATTAAAGAAATCGTAGATTTTGAAGAGCAAATTGATATGGATATCTTGCATAACAAAACCTTTTTAAGAAAAGCAAAAACTATGGGTTTTTCAGACAAGATGATCGCCTTGCTTGTGAATCTAAAAGATAATTTAGAATTAAGTCAAAATGATATCTATTATGCAAGAATGAAGCAAAAAATCATAGCAGAATTTAGCGAAGTAGATACTTGTGCAGGGGAATTTGAAGCTTTAACTCCTTATCTTTATTCTAGTATCAATGTAAGTGAACTTACTCAAAGCAAAAATGAAGCAAGAGATAAAAAAGAAAAAAAAGTGATGATTATAGGCGGGGGGCCAAATCGTATAGGACAAGGGATAGAATTTGACTATGCTTGTGTGCATGCTTCTTTTGCATTAAAGGATTTAGGCGTAAAAACTATTATGTATAATTGCAATCCAGAAACCGTTTCTACAGATTATGATACGAGTGATATTTTGTATTTTGAACCTATTGATTTTGAGCATTTGCGTGGTGTAATTGAACGCGAAAAGCCAGATGGAGTTATAGTGCATTTTGGTGGTCAAACTCCGCTTAAATTTGCTAAACGCTTGAGTGCTTTTGGGGCTAAAATCATAGGCACAAGCGCAAGAGTGATCGATATGGCAGAAGATAGAAAGAAATTTGCTGAATTTATTACAAAACTTGGTATCAATCAACCTAAAAATTCTACCGCTACAAGCGTAGAAGAAGCGGTTTTAAAAGCGAGCGAGATAGGTTATCCTGTACTTGTAAGACCAAGTTATGTTTTAGGCGGAAGAGCTATGCGTGTGGTTACTGATGAGAGTGAACTTAGACTTTATATGCAAGAAGCTGTGGATGTAAGCGATAAAAGTCCTGTTTTGATCGATCAGTATTTAGATAATGCGACTGAAATCGATGTTGATGCTATCAGTGATGGTAAAGATGTTTATGTAGCAGGAATTATGGAGCATATTGAAGAAGCAGGAATTCATTCAGGTGATAGCGCATGTTCTTTGCCACCTTGCAATATTGATGAAAAAATGCAAGAACAAATCGTACAAAAAACCGCAGATATTGCTTTAAATTTAGGCGTTGTAGGACTTTTAAATATACAATTTGCAATTTACAATAACGAACTTTATATGATAGAAGTAAATCCTAGAGCAAGTCGTACCGTACCTTTTGTAAGCAAAGCTACAGGTATACCTTTGGCAAAAGTTGCAACACGCGTAATGTGGCAGGGGAATTTAAAAGAAGCTTTAAAATTTTATGATGCTTTTGGTGTGGTGAATTTTGACAATGCGATTTTGCGTCCTAAGCCTTCAAAATATATCAGCGTAAAAGAAGCGGTATTTCCTTTTGCTAAGCTTAGTGGAAGTGATTTAGAGCTAGGACCTGAGATGAGATCAACAGGTGAGGTTATGGGCATAAGTAAGGATTTTGCCAATTCTTACGCGAAAAGTCAAATTTCATCTTTTAATCATTTGCCAGAAAGTGGAGTGGTTTTCATTTCTTTAAAAGAAAAAGATAAAAAGTATGCTAAAAAACTTGCGAGTGAATACTCTAAATTAGGTTTTAAACTAATGGCTACAAGTGGAACTTGTAAAGAAATTGTAGAAAATGGTTTTGAGTGTGAGCTTGTACATAAAATTTCAGAAGGGCGTCCAAATGTGGAAGACAAGCTGAAAAATGGAGAAATTCAGCTAGTGATAAATACAAGTGATAGTCATACTTTTGCAGGGGATACGAAAAAAATTCGTGAAAATATTATCCGTTTTAAAATCCCTTATTTTACAAATTTGCGTTCAGCTCTTGCGGGTGCAAAATCGATTAAAGCGATACAAAATCAAAGTTATTTAGAAGTTAAAAGCCTGCAGGAGTATTTAAAAGCTTGATTTATCTAGCGCAAACAGATACTACAGCAGGATTTTTAAGTAAAAATTTAGAAGAAATCAATGCTTTAAAAGGCAGGGCTAAAGATCAGCCCTGCTTGATCACTTCTGCAAAATTTGACGAGTTAAAAAAAATCGTAAGAGTTCCAAATCAATTTAAAAACTGGGTGCGTCGTGCCAAAAAAACAACTTTTATTTATCCAAACAATCAAGCAGTAAGAATTGTCAAAGATTGCAAACACGCACAATTCTTAGAAAAAATGGGTTGTTTTTATTCAAGTTCTGCAAACAAGCACGGACAAAAATTTGATGAGCTTTGGGCTAGAAGTGTCGCAGATGTTGTGGTTGATGAGATATTTGTTGAAAATACCCCATCAAAAATAATAAAACTTCATCGTAAGAAGCTTAAAAAAATTCGTTAGTTTAGTGCTTGTAAAATTTCTTCAAAAGCTATGCAAAATTGCTCTAAACCATCTTTTAGTAATTCATCACAAGCTTTTTCTCTTTCATTTTGTGAAATAATAGCATTAAGTTGTGTGTAAATTTCAAAATTCATTAAAGGTTTTTTAAATTCAATTTCGGTTTTAAATGCATTGATAGCATCTAGTGGGGCAGTATTTATGCTATTTTCAAAAAGAAGTTCTTTGATATAATAATCTTTTGGTAAATCATCGCCTTTTACACCCGTGCTTGCAAATAAAGCTCGGATATTAGGTTCATTTTTGGAGATGATATTATTATAGGCTAAATTTGCATTTAAAATTCCTATACGATTTTGTTCTTTTGCTTTAGAATTTAAAAGTCTATCAAAACGACTTACAAAGATGCTTATAACAGCTTGTGGAGTTCTTAAGTGAGTATTTTTTCCTTGCAAGGCTATATTGTTTTTTCTAAATTCAATCAAACCTGCATTTAAAGCTCCAAAGCATTTTTGGCTTTGCTCTAAAGAAAAAATTAAAGTAGCATTTACGCTGATGCCATTTTTCATCAATTCATACATTACTTCATAAGAAGCATTGGTTGCTGGAACTTTAATCATCACATTGTCTTTACCAATGGCACTATAAAGTTTTTTTGCTTCGCCTAAACTTAAGCTTGTATTATCATAAAATCTCGGATCGATTTCAAGACTTATAAAACCATCATTTCCCGTGTGATATAAAGGAGCAAGCTTGTCTGCTGCTTTTTGTATGTCAGCAATAGCAAGTTCTTCATAAATTTCTTTTGCCTTTTTTCCTTTTAATTTGGCTATTTTTTCTTTGTAGATAGGCGAATTTAAAATAGCATTTTTAAAAATAGCGGGATTTGAAGTTGCTCCATTGACACCGCGAGATAGTAAATTCAAAAAATTATTATCTAAAAAACTATTTTCTATAAAATCACACCAAAGAGAAAATTTTTTCATCTTATATTACCTTTATTATTTCTTTCAAGTCTTTATTGTCTACGCAAATATCTGCTTTTGATCGCAAAATTTCTTTAGCACAAAATGCGACTTTTAAACCGCTTTCATTAAACATAGCGATATCGTTTGCTCCATCGCCCACACACATGACTTCATGAGTTTGCAAATTTAAAAAGTTCTTGAGGCGTTGCAGCATTAAACCCTTTGAATTTGAAAACATCATTTCTCCGCCCACTAGTCCTGATAAAGTATTATTTTTATGATGTAGATAATTTGCAAAGCCTAAATTTACTTTTAGTTTTTTCATAGCAGGATCAATACCTTCATGAAAACCCCCACTAAAAATAACAACAAAAATATTTTTAGAATTTAAAAATTCAATAAGCTCATAAGCTCCATTCATCAATGGAAGATCTTGTCCTATTTTAAGAACAAGATCATAAGGCATTCCCTTTAGAAAACTGACACGCTCTTGCAGACTTTCAAAAAAATCAAGTTCACCCGCCATAGCGCTATGAGTGATATCCACCACTTCTTTTTCTTTGTCGTAAGCCTTAGCTAATATATCAATAGTTTCTCCATCCATCAAAGTGGAATCAAAATCAAAAACACAAAGTTTTATCATTAAAATTCACGCTTAAGTAAGGCTTCAACTTTAAGTATGGTAAGGATATTTTCATCTCTTTTGCCTATACCATAGATCATACCCTTATCTTTTACCAAAGTTTCAGGTGGCGGATCGATACGGTTTCTATGAATTTTGATAGCCTCGGTTAGTCTATCTATTACAAAGCCCGCATTTCCTCCAACACCACTTCCATTGGATTCGCCTCTTAAAACAATATAACGAGTTTGAGGAGTCATTTTAGAACTTCCTAGATTAAAACGCTGTGCCAAATCAATTAATGGCATAACATTTCCACGCATATTAAATACACCCAAAACATAATCAGGAACGCTTGGAACCCTTGTATATTCTATAGGTTTGATGATTTCTTGTATGTTAAGAATTGGAATAGCATATTCCTCATCTCCTACGACAAAACCTACAAGTTGTATGATATCATCTTCTTTTTGATCACCAACAGGACCAGCTATCTGAGTTTGCTGTTTTTGCAATATTTGCTCTAATTTTTCATTACTCATATTCTTATCCTAGTTTCAAATTTTTTCTAACCACATTTTCCAAATATTCTGGAGAATAAGGTTTGGTAATGTATTCCGTCATACCTACTTCAACACCTCTTAAACGGTCAGTTTTACTTGTTCTTGAAGTAACTGCAATGAGCGGTAAATTGCGATATTTAGAATATTTTCTAATTTCACCCGCTAAGGTATAACCATCCATTCTTGGCATCTCGATATCAATTAATATCGCATCAATATCATGATCGCCCGATTTTATAATATTTAATGCTTCAACGCCATTGGTAGCTTCAATAAGACTAACTCCTAGCGGTTCTAAAGCTTTTTGCATTAAAGTTCTATCCATTTTAGAATCATCAACGATTAAGACCTTGTAATCACTTGGTTTTTCTTTTGGTTTTTTAGCACTTGATTCAATCTGAGCTTTGATGTCAACTTTTATTTCTTTTGCCATATCCATCATAGCGCCTACATCTATGATAAGTGTTACTCTACCGTCACCACGGATAGTAGCACCTGCTATACCTTGGATGTTTTGTAAATAATCGCCCATAGATTTAATAACTATTTCTTCTTGTCCTACAAGAGTATCTACTATAATACCAAGCTTGCTTTCTGCTACCCCTATAACAACGACATAAGTTTGATCACCGCTTTCAAGCACTTGTTTAACTCCAAAGACATCAGAAAGTCTTACAAGAGAAAGTACTTCATCTCTAAGGCGCAATACATTTTTGCCTTCAATAGTGTAAATATCATCAATTGGCACTCTAACTGTTTCAAGAACGCTTGCAAGTGGAATTGCATAGAATTCCTCTTGAGTTCCTACAAGTAAAGATTGAATGATTGCCAAGGTAAGAGGAATTTTAAGTTTAAACGAACTTCCTTTACCTAACTCACTATCAATTTCAATTACCCCATTAAGTTTTTCGATGTTGGTTTTAACAACATCCATTCCTACGCCACGACCTGAAACATTTGTTACTTTAGCCGCAGTTGAAAAACCAGGCTTGAAAATCAAAGCAAAAGCTTCTTTGTCTGTCATTTGATCTGCTTCTCTTTCGGTAATCAAATTCTTTTCTATAGCTTTAGCTTTTAGGCTATTTGCATCAAGTCCCTTACCATCATCGGTAATTTCTACAACTATATGGTTTCCTTCATTGTAAGCTTTAAGTTGGACTATACCTTTTTCAGGTTTTCCATTCGCTGCACGAGTTGCTGGATCCTCAACACCATGATCACATGAATTTCTAATCATATGCATGATAGGATCGCCAATTTCCTCTACGATAGATTTATCAAGTTCAGTTTCTTCACCTGTAATTTCAAGTTCTATTTGCTTTCCTAATTCACGACTTAAATCACGAACAACTCTTGGGAATTTATTGAAAACTTTTGCTATAGGTTGCATTCTTGTTTTCATCACAGCAAGCTGAACATCAGTTGTAATAATACTTAATTGACTTACAACCTGATTAAGTTCTTCAAGGAATTTTTCTCCTTCATAACGCTCTTCAACATCATCGTAAATTTTAAGCAAACGGTTTTTGCCTAAAACAAGCTCCCCAATTAGATTCATTAAGTGATCTAATCTTTTTACTTCAACGCGTATGGTTTGATCCATACCGCCTCCACCGCCTCCACTAGCAGGAACTTTTTTCTCCATATTTTCAGCTTTTGGTGTGCTTGCTGCTGGTTTAGAAGTTGTAGAAGCTGCAGTATTTTGCTTTTTCTGAGCACGACGTGCTTGATCTTCTGCTTTCCTAGCCTTTAGTAATCTTTCTATTTCGGCTTCAACTTCAGAATCGCTTAATTGATTAACATCTACTTCAGGTTCTGGTGTAGGAGCTGGTTCTTCCTTTTGAGGAGCTTCTACAGGAGTTTCATTTTCAACGCCATTTGGAGATTCTCCTTCTGATATAGCTGTTAATCTTGCACAAATTGGTTCTATATCCATTCCTATAGCTGTATCATTGCCGTTATCGCGTATAGAGTTAAGTAAGGTTTTCATTCTATCGATGGATTCTAAAACAACATCCATAATATCTGGAGTGATTTTTAATTCTCCATGTCTTGCTTTGTTTAAAACATCTTCCATATGATGTGTTAATTTTGTTAAAACATCAAAATTTAAAAAGCTTGAAGAGCCTTTTACAGTGTGTGCTACACGGAAAATTCTGTTTAATAATTCTAAGTCTTCTGGATTTGTTTCAAGCTCCACTAAATCATGGTCGATTTGCTCAACTAGCTCAAAAGCTTCAACCAAAAAGTCTTCAAGTATTTCTTGCATATCTTCCATATTTTACCCCTGTTCTTGAGATTGGTGTTTTTTGATGACTTTAGCAATTTCATTGAAGAAATCACTTGCATTAAATTTAACCAAATAGCTTTCGCCACCGGCTTCATGAACACCTTTTTCATTCATAAATTCGTTAGATAAAGATGAGTTAAAGACTATAGGAATATCTTTAAATCTTGCATCTTCTTTGATGCGTGCAGCAAAATGAAATCCATCCATTTGAGGCATTTCAACATCACTTACGATAATTTTTAATACAGAGCTTAAGTTTTCTCCATAAACTTGACTGAGTTCTTCAAGTTTATTTAAGCCTTCAACTCCGTCTTTAGCTTCAATTACTTGGAAGCCCATTTGTTGCATCATTTCTTTAACGCGTTTTCTAGCTGTCATACTATCATCTAAAATAAGTGCTGATCCGCTGAATTTTTCAATTTTACTAAAATCTATATCGGTTTTAGGAGAGTAAATTCCTAAATCTTCAACAACACTTTCCAAATCAAGTATCAAAAGAACTTCATCATTTTCTATACGAGTGACACCTGTAATTTTTCCTTTATCTAAGGCACCTGAACCTGTAGAGAAAGTAGCTGGTTCTATATCTTTCCAATTGATACGGCGAATTCTTTTAGCTTCATGTACTATAAAGCCTATAAGAATATTACTAAATTCAGTGATAATAACTCTAGGTTTTAGCATAGTGCTTTCTGGCTCTGTGATTTGCATCCATTTAGCAAGATTTACTACCGGTATAACTACGCCTCGAAGATCGAAAATTCCTTCGATATAATCAGGCACACCAGGAAGTTCTGTGAGGCTTGGAATTTTGATAATTTCTCTAACCTTAGAGACATTTACCCCATAAATTCCCTCATAGACTTTATCGTGTCCTTGCTTAAAGATACGGAAATCGACAAGCTCCATTTCATTTGAACCCGTTTTCACGATATTTTCATCAAACATTTTGACCCCTCAATTTCTGTTCTCGAAATTTGATTTCTTGACAGCATTCTACTACAAAAAAACTTCTCTCATATGCAAAACTAGCTAAGTTGAAATATTTAACATCTTTTTCATCTAATATTAAATTTTGATGATAATGCCCTTCACATACCCAAAAGCCTAAATTTTCATATTTTTTATATCTTTCTTTGGCTAAATTTTTAAAATTTTCAATTTTATAAAAAAGATTTTTTTTATTTTGATTTTTAAGAATTTTATTTGAGATAGAATTGAAACTTATTTGATTTAAAAAATTTAAAAATACTAGCAAGTAATGATTTCTCAAGCTTTTAAGAGCAAATTGTAAAGGTGGAGATAAAAAAATATCCCCATGAGCTAGAGTGATAAAAGAATTTTTAAAATCGGTATTTTTACCTTTACTTGTATGTAAATTAAGTTTTAAGGGTTGTTCTTGTAGATTAAAAATTTTAACCCTTTGAAAAAAACGAGCGAGATTAAAATCATGATTTCCTTCAAGATAAATAATTTCCATTTTTAAAGCGAGTTCTTCAAGAAGTTTAATATAGGGTTTCGCAAATTCATGCGTAGCAGAGATTTCACCTATAAGTAAGTCAAAAATATCTCCCATTAAAATGAGTTGAGGTGTGGTAATTTCACTCCTTTTTAAAGCTTGTAAAAATTCCCAAAAGCCTCTTCTTTTATCATTTTCATGAGCATCTGCGATTAAAATCGCTCCATTTTGTAGTAAAATTTTCTATCCTTAAAATTTTAAAGGTTCATAGTTGATAGAGATAATTTCAAATTCGCTTTCTCCTTTTGGTAAACGCACTTTAAATTCATCTCCCTCTTTTTTACCAAGCATAGCCTTTGCAATAGGTGAAGCAATAGAAATATAACCCTTATCCAAATTTCCCTCACAAATACCTACTAGGGTATATTTGCTTTCTTTTTCAGTATCTAAATCCATAATCACCACAGAAGATCCAAATTTAACGCTATCATGTTCATAGCTTGAAGGATCGATGATCTGTGCTCTTGCGATTAAATCGCTAAGTTCTGCGATACGACTTTCTATCAAGGCTTGTTTTTCTCTTGCGGCATGGTATTCTGCATTTTCTTTTAAATCCCCATGACTTCTTGCGGTGTCGATTTCTATCACAACAGCAGGGCGTTGGTTATCTTTTAAATCTTTTAATTCAGCGCTTAATTTATCATAGCCAAATTGGCTCATCGGTTCTTTTTGCATTTATATATCCTTAATTATTATTGATTTAATATTTTAGCGAGATTTTTCGCACTTCCAAATTTTAAATATTCTTTTAGAAAATGTACTTTATCAAAAAATGCCTTATAATCATATTTATTATAAGCTTCATAAAGGTTTAAAACATTGACTTCATCTTGTAAAAATTCAGGATTTAAAGCTTCTTTTCCAGCAAAATCACAAAAAATATTTGCAAGCCCAATGTGTTTTAATTTTACAAAAAGTCTTGCGATAAATATATCAATAGTCTTTGCTTTATAAGCAAGCACAAAAGGAGTTCCTACCAAAGCTGCTTCTAGGGTAGCAGTTCCACTACAAATAAAAGCAAAATCAGCTTTTTTAAGCACTTGGGGTGTATTGCTTTGTATTTTAAAATCCTTTACATCGCCATAAATTTCTAATCTTTCGAGATTAAAAGGTGGCACACAAAGGATTTTTTCTCCTTCAAATTTGCGTGATAATTCTCTAAAAACAGGCATTAAACGCTTGATTTCACTGCGTCTTGAGCCTGGTAAAAACGCTATAGTCTTTTCACTTTCGTTTTTGCTAAGTAAAATTTTAATATCGTTTTCATTTTTAAAATCTTTAATTTCATCCAAAAGAGGATGTCCTACATATATGCTTTTACTAAAAAATTGCTCATCAAAAGGCAAGATAGAGGCTAAAACATCAAAATGGCTTTCTATAATAGGAATGCGCCCTTTTTTCCAAGCCCAAACTTGAGGCAAGATATAATAAATTCTTTTTGTTTTTGAATTTGCTTTTTTTAAAGCTTTAGCAAAAGGGATATTAAAAGCGGGAGAGTCAATACATAAAACCGCGTCTATTGTTTGATTTAAAGTCAAATTTACCAATTCTTTAATTGCTTTTTTTGCTTTAAAAATCAAAGGTAAAATTTCTACAAAACCCATGGCACTAAATTCATGCGAGCTATAAAGTGGCGTAGAATTTAGGGCAAATTCTTTGCATAAATTTTCATCATAAATTCCATCAAGTTTAAATTCGCCAAATTCTTCTTTATAAGCTTTTAAAACTTCTTTTAAATGTAGGTTTGCCGAAGGTTCTAAGGCGCATACTAAAAGATTTTTCATTTTCACTCTCTATACAATTTTTAAAGTAAAATAATATCTAAATTTTTCTTAGCATTTGTTAGTTTTTATTGTTTTAAGTTTAATAATAATTAATAAAAATTATTATTAAATAAAATTTATTTACTGATTTTTGCTATAATGCTTTTTATGGAATTTACATTAGAACAAATTTTAGTAGCGATGGCTTTGACCATCCTTGCCGGACTTTCAACCGCTATTGGTTCTGTGATAGCATTTTTTAGCAGAAATGACAATCTTAGAATTCTTTCTTTTGGCCTTGGTTTTTCTGCTGGAGTGATGATATATATCTCTTTTATGGAAATTTTACCCTCTGCTTTTACAGATTTTAAAAAATACTATAATTCAAACTATGGAGAACTTTTAGCACTTTTGTGTTTTTTCGGTGGAATTTTTTTATCAGCCATCATCGATAAATTTATCCCAGAAGATGTCAACCCTCACGATCCTAAAGAAGATCTAAGTGAGCTTAAAATTTGCCCCTTGCCTCAAAAAAATGAAAAAGCACCCGCTTTTCATGCAGGTGAACCTTTAAAAAAGATCAATGTAAAGGCATTGAAAAGAACAGGGATATTTACTGCACTTGCCATAGCGATACATAATTTTCCTGAGGGTTTTGCGACTTTTATCTCAAGCCTTGATAATCTTAGCTTTGGTGTGGCTATCGCTGTGGCTGTAGCTATACACAATATCCCTGAAGGAATGGCAGTTTCTTTACCGATTTATCATGCTACAAAGGATAAGAAAAAAGCCTTTATTTACTCTGCACTTTCGGGTGTAGCCGAGCCTATGGGAGCGATTGTGGGAGCGTTTTTGATCTTGCCTATCATGAATGAGCTTACTTTAGCCATCACCTTTGCTGTAGTGGCTGGGATCATGGTGTTTATCTCTTTTGATGAGTTATTGCCTGCGGCAAAGACTTATGATAAAGCCCACGATAGCCTTTATGGACTTGTTTTAGGAATGGCGGTAATGGCGGTGAGTTTGATTTTGTTAAATCCTTGAGTTAAATCAAGTTATAAACTAAGCCATGAAAGCTTGGTTTTGTTAGAAAAGTGTTAGTAAATTGCGCTTGCTTCGATTATAGCAGGGGAAGAAAAAGAAAAGTTTGCTTAATACAGTTACGATAGAACGATCCAAAAGGCATTCTCCTAAACCAAAGCGATTTTCTATGGCGATACTAGAGTCAGGAAAAGTGCTCATGCATTGATTGCCACCATTGGTTAAAGATCTAATTTGTATAGAACCATTTGTCATTGGTATGATAGAAAAATAGTCTGCATTGTTCCATCTTGCAAATCTTGTTTGCAAGATTTGGTGCCAAAACTTTTTTCACTTAAAACAGCTAGGCATATATCATCGCCCCTAGGGCTTATAAACTGAACATAGCCAAAAGGCAAATCTTTTGCGTGCATATCCCTAGCTTTTAGCTCATCATTTGCTACAATCTCTTTTAAAAACCAATTTTGATCTTCTAACCTTTTTGAAGTTTTTCTAAAAGGACTTAAAGAAATTCCTGTTTCTAAAGATCTTATAGCAAACATAGGAGTAAAGTCTGCTAATTCATCCAAGCTAGGCTCTGCTTTCAAAAAGCTCAAAAGGGCAAAAAATAAAATAAAAAATTTTTTCATATTAAGCTCCTAAGGTCTTCTAAAATTTACAGGAAAATGATCTGAAGCCAAAAAGGTTCTTAATCCTGCTAAAGCTAAAATCGCAACTATCGGTGGTGGGTTGTATAAAGCTGCAGTGTTGGAATTTCCAGTGATAGCATAATCAATCGTTCTTCCACTTGTTTGCGTAGAAGAAGGCGGAACAACTACGCGAGTGCGCGCTCTTAAGTCAGGATCTAGCAAGGTTACTAAGGCGCCTGATTCTCTATTAAAATCGCCTAAAATCATCCAATTAATATCAGGTCTATTTCTAAAAAACATATCCACAGCAGCGACAATGGCTCCTGCGTCATTTCCCCCACTTGCTAGAGCGTGTATATTGAAAAAAGCATCATTGCCTATGCGTATGCCTATAATAGGTCTTGAAGCAACTGTTGGAGGGGGTAAAACAAAAACTTCATCCGCTTGCACTCTGCTAACGATAGCTAAATTCACACGATTTGCTCCTACATCCACTCTAGAATAATATATATAAACAGAGCTAGGTCTTGATGCAGAGCCTAAATTCCATATGTATTCATGTATAGGAATACCCACGCCCACGGGTTGTACCTGTCTAGGAGTCATCATAGCTGTACTAGGTAAAACCCCCGCTTCTTGAACAGCTAAAACATCCATAGGATTTGCACCGGTTATGAGTTGTCTTATACTAACATTCCATTTGCTTTCAGTTGCAGCTGATGAGCCTTGCAAATTCCAAGTTCCGGTGTTGTAATTTTCTAAAGCGGCAAATAATACATTAAAACTTAAAATCAAAAATACTATTTTTTTCATTATCTTCCTTTCATAGCGAAAAAATTAAATAGGAGCGCCTATATACCACTGTCTATCCAAATTCTTTTCTTTTTCTTTCAAACAATCGGTTAAATAAATATTATAAAAGCTCAAATTAAATTCTTCCATTACATTTGAAACAGGTG
The DNA here is from genome assembly GCF_017846535.1 of Campylobacter sp. JH32. Taxonomy (NCBI): domain Bacteria; kingdom Pseudomonadati; phylum Campylobacterota; class Epsilonproteobacteria; order Campylobacterales; family Campylobacteraceae; genus Campylobacter; species Campylobacter sp. JH32. Next base: position 128,159 of record NZ_JAEQBS010000004.1, on the reverse strand, counting down.
TTTGTATACATTGTTGGGTGGCAAAATTTTGAATTTGATAAGCTCCATTAGTCATCGGATAAAGTCTCCAAAACTGCGCAAAATTTGTTTGATCGCAAGGATAATGAACGATGCCATTTCTATAGGCGTTTAAGCAAGTAAATGTTTTTGCATTTTTAATCATTACTGTATTGTTTGGAAATTCAATAAGCTGCCAAGCTCTTGCATCTCCAAAAGGTCTACTAGCAAATAAACTATATCCCCATATCCAATTGCCAGGATTTAAAGCCCAGATTGTTAAAGATGCTCCATTGGGATTCATAATAGTGACAAAATCACTTACCATACCTGTGTTTTCGTATAAAGCATTTGAAGCAAATTCGTTTGGAGATTTTAGCCTTGGCAATGGACCTTTGACGGCATTATCTCCTTTAAAGGTATTAGGAGTGATTACAGGTGGGACAAGTGGTATGGCGGGAAATTTTTTACCTTCTACCAAGCTTGGTGTTTTTTGTTTGACAGGGGGTGTAGGTTTTGAACCAAGTTTTAAAGGATCGTTATCGTTAAATTTACCATAAGATCTTCCTAAAGGATTGATTTGTTGTTCTTTTGAAGAACAAGCTGAAAAAATGATTGTTACAATCAAAAACATTAGGCTTAATTTTATTTTTTGCATATATCCTCTTTTTTCTTAGCACCAAAATGACACAAGATAGAGCAAAGTATACAAGCACTAAGGAGCATGATAAGACCAGCATTCCAACTACCATAGTAATCCACAGCCCAGCCTATAGCTTTTGTTCCAAGTGAAGCGCCGACTACATAACTCATAAAGCCACGAAATCCTACACAAGATCCTACTGCAAAAGCAGGAACGACTTCCATAGTTTGCACACTTGCTAAAAATTGTGGTATATAGACTAAACACCCGCCATAGCTGCAAAGAAAATAACCATATAAAGATTATTTGAAGTAAAATATCCAATAATCATAAAGAAAATAATCACCATAGCACCTATAGCAGGAGGCATTCTATAGCCTTTAAAAATTTTATCTGAAATATATCCTGCAAGTAAAGTAGAAGGTATAGCAGCCTATTCAAAAAGCCAAAAGGCAATACCCATTTGTTCTTTATTAAAGCCTTTTGTTTCTAGCAAGTAAATAGGAAGCCAAGAAATAAGCCTAAAACGCACCATATAAACAAAAGTATCCATCCAAGCCACATACTAAGCATTTTTGTTTTTAAGTACATAATGATAAAAAATTTCAAAACTGCTTAAATTTGGAGTTTCTATAGCTTTGATTTCTTCTGTTTTAATCCCTCGCATTTCATTGATTTCAGTAATATCAACCAAACCTTCATTTTTAGGACTTCCTTTGACTGCATAAAGCACATAAAGGCTAATAAGCACAGCACAAAAAGCAGGAACATAAAAATGATTGATATGCTAATGTGTTTCATTAAAATCTGCCAAGCTTACGCCTAAAAATGCTGCTAAAGCAAATCCAGAAAGCGACACTATAGGAGCGATTATACCTCCTCCTAAATTGTGCGAGATATTCCAAATAGCTGTATAAATTCCCCGCTCTTTTTAGGATACCAGTTTGCAAGAGTGATAAAAGAAGGACCTACCCCCATACCTTGAAAAACCCCAAGCGCGATAACAAAACCTACATAAGCGTAAAAAGAATTTGAAAAACCAAGTAAAACATTTACAAGAGCACATAAAATAAGACCTAAAGCCATGTATTTTTAGGATCAGCTTTATCACTAAGTACGCTCATTGCGCCTTTGCTAATTCCATAGGCTATAAGCATGGAACCTGTGATTGTCCCGATATCTGACTTGCTAAGTTCGAGTTGATTTTGTATAAATGGAGTTGAAAGAGTGATATTGTTTCGTACAAGATAATATCCCATATATCCTATAAAAACTCCACTTAAACTCCAAGCTCTCATCTTGTAGTATCTGGGTAAAATTTCTTCTTTAGGAAATTTTATAGCTTTTACTTTTGGTTTAAAAAAATCAAACATGCATGCTCCGCCTCCCTTTTTTGTAATTTATTATGTAAATATATTAATAAATATTAAATAAAAATATAATTAAAAATAGTATTAAAATTAATATTTTAAAATCAAAATTTATATTACAAAAATATGCTACAATCCAAATTTTATCTTTTGCAAGGAAGAGCAATGAAAGAAATTCTTATTACCAATGATGATGGTTTTGAAAGTGAGGGACTTAAAAAACTCATTAAAATGTTAAAAAAAGAATTTAAAGCAAAAATTACCATAGTTGCGCCTGCTACTGAAAAATCAGCTTGTTCACATTCTATAACCCTTACAAAACCCTTGCGTTTTATCAAAGTAGGAAAAAGATTTTACAAGCTTGATGATGGAACCCCTGCAGATTGTGTTTATCTTGCTCTTCATGCGCTTTATAAAACGCGTTTGCCTGATCTTGTGATAAGTGGGATTAATAAAGGTGCAAATGTGGGTGAAGATATCACATATTCAGGTACTTGTGCGGGTGCTATGGAAGCAGTTTTACAAGGAATTCCAGCCATAGCTCTTTCGCAATTTTACAAAAAAAGTGAAAAAGAGCTTGATTTTAAAAATGCTTTAAAAATTACTAAAAAAATCGTTCAAAATATTTTTGATAAAGGCTTTCCTTTAGGAAAAAAAGAATTTTTAAACATTAATTTTCCAGCAAAATCCAATATAAAAGGCATTAAAATTTGTAAAGCAGGTAAGCGAGTGTATAATTTTGAAGCGCATTCAAATATCAATCCACGCGGAGTGGAGTATTATTGGCTAGCAGCAGCAAATTTGGATTTTGAAGATGAGAAAGATAGCGATATAGCTTTATTGAAAAAGGGTTATGTGACTATAACTCCTATAATGCTTGATTTAAGTGCTTATGACAAAATGAAAAAAGTTAAAAAATGGTTAAAGGCAAATGATGAATGATAGATTTACGCGTATAAAATGGCTAGTAAGCGAGGAAAACTTCAATAAAATTTCACAAACCAAGGTGCTCGTATGCGGACTTGGTGGAGTAGGTGGGATGTGTGTAGACGCACTTTATCGTAGCGGTTTTCAAAATCTTACTTTAATCGATGCGGATAAATTTGAAATCACCAATCAAAACCGCCAAATTCATAGTGAAAATTTGGGCGAAGAAAAAGCTAAGGTTTTTGCTAGAATTTACAATGCTAAGGGTATAGTAAGTAAAATAGATAATGAATTTTTAGCGAATTTTGATTTAAGTGAATTTGATTTAATCATCGATGCAATTGATGATATTCCTGCAAAAGTAGCGCTTGCAAATTTGATCGATTTTAAGCGTCAAATTTTTATCTCTTCTACGGGTGGGGCTAGAAAGCTTGATCCTACGCGTATAAAAACTACAAGTATATTTAAAACCCACGGAGATGCTTTAGCGAAAAAATTCCGTTATGAACTTAGAAAATCAGGCTTTAAAGGAAATTTTGATGTGGTATTTTCAGATGAGGAAGCGCATTGTAAAGATCTTGGATCTTTTATGGGTGTGACTGCATCTTTTGGTTTAGCCCTAGCCAGCTTGGCATTAAGAAAAGTTCTTGCTAAGAAAAACTGATATTAAAGATTTAAATGCTTGTTTGTCGCTTTTTGAGCAAAGCGTAAAAACACTTTGTGCTAAGGATTATACAAAAGATCAAATTTGTGCTTGGATTAAAATTGATAGACAACAATGGGAAGAAAAATTTAAATATGATGAGATCTTTGTCTATGAAAAAAGAGGAAAAATCGCAAGTTTTATAAGTGTTAAACAAGAGCAGAAATTGCTTGATTTGCTTTTTACTCATCCTGATTTTGTTAGACAAGGTTTAGCACAAAATTTACTTGATTTTATTTTAAAAACTTATTTGCATAATGAAATTTACACTTTCGCATCCTTAAGTGCTAAAGATTTTTTCTTAAAAAATGGTTTTGAACTTATAAGGGAAAACAAGGTTATCAAAGAGGGATAAAATTTAAAAAAATTTTTAATGAAAAAAGATGTGGTTTATAAAAACTAGAAGTTAAGATAAGCAAAAATAATGGATTAAAAGATATAAAAATCATTTTTTACTTATCTTAGATAAATGAATTTATCTAAGATAGAAAAAATTACAAAAATAGCTAGATGTTAGAAAATAGCTCCGTGTTTTTCATAATTTGTTATTTTTGTAGCAGTGTTATTTTCATCCACAAAAACAACTTTTGGTTTAAATGTTTTTACTTCTTCTTCATTAAAATCAGCATAAGACATGATGATCACCTTATCTCCCACTTCTGCAAGACGAGCCGCAGCACCATTTAAGCATACAACTCCTTCTTCTTGCGTGGCTATGGTATAGGTTTCAAATCTAGCGCCATTATTGACATTGACTACTTGGACTTTTTCGTATTCTAAAATTCCACTCGCTTGCAATAATTTTTCATCTATACTTATACTTCCTACATAATCAAGCCTAGCTTCTGTTACGCTTGCGCGATGTATTTTTGATTTGAGTAAAGTGATATTCATTTTAATCCTTGTACTAAAAAATTATCAATGAGTCTTGTTTTTCCAACAAAAGCAGCCACCGCTCCTAAAACATTATCAGTGATATTTTCGATATTTTCCATGGTGTTAAAATCGACTAATTCTATATAATCGATTTTGATTAGTTTTTCTTTTTCTAAAATATCTTTCATAGCTTGGATGATCTTAGAAGTATTTTTTTCTCCCTCTCGGACTAATTTTTCAGCCAAAAAAATGCTTTGAGATATAGCTAGTGACGCTTTTCTTTCTTCTTTGCTAAGATATACATTTCTAGAGCTTTTAGCTAAGCCATCTTCTTCTCTAATGATAGGACAAATTTGAATTTTTAAATCAAAATTTAAATCATCAACCATATGCCTAACGACTACGCATTGCTGCGCGTCTTTTTGCCCCATATAGACTATATCAGGGTTTAGGATATTAAAAAATTTAGTTAAAACCGTGCAAACGCCTCTAAAATGCCCCGGTCTTTTAGCCCCACAAAGTTTATCAGTGATCGTATTCATATCTACATAGGTGCTAAAATTCTTAAGATACATTTGAGTTGCATCGGGGATAAAAACCATATCAACGCCATTATCTTGACACATTTTAATGTCGCGTTCTAAATCTCTTGGATAACTAGAAAAATCTTCATTAGGCCCAAATTGCATAGGATTTACAAAGATACTTACTATAACCTTATCTTGTGTTTTGGCATGTTTGACTAAACTTAAATGTCCATCGTGTAAAAAACCCATGGTTGGAACATAGCCTATACTAAGTTGATGTGATTTCCAATCTTTTACAATTTGTTTTGCTTCTTTGACAGAAGTAATGACTTGCATATTTGTATCCTTAGTATAATTTATCTAATAATTCATCATCTAAATAATCAAAGCTGTGCTCTTGGGAAGGAAAAATACCGCTTTTAACTTCATCTCTATATTTTTCAACTCCTACTTGAGGATCAATTTTATCAAAATGCTTTACAAATTTTGCTTTAAAATCTTTATTTAAACCCAAAAGATCGTGATAAACTAAAACTTGTCCATCGCAGTATTTGCCTGAACCTATGCCGATTGTTGGAATTTCTAAAATAGAGCTTATTTTTTGTGCTAGTTTTACAGGCACACATTCTAAAACCAACATACAAGCACCCGCATCTTGCACAGCTTTTGCATCATCTATAATTTTTTGGGCCGATTGTAAATCTTTACCTTGAACCCTATAGCCACCTAGCATATTTACAGCTTGTGGGGTTAAACCTAGGTGAGCAACGACGGGTATTCCTGATTGGGAAATCAATTTAATCTTGCTTGCGATTTCTATACCCCCTTCCACTTTTACCCCATTTGCGTGGCTTTCTTTGATAAATCTTGAGGCATTTAAGATAGCGTCACGATCCGAGCTTTGATAAGACATGAAAGGCATATCCGCAAGTACGAAAGACTTTTTAGCTCCGCGAGAAACAGCTTTGGTAAAGATCAACATTTCATCCATAGTAACACTTAAAGTATCTTGCATACCAAGTACCGTCATGGCTAATGAATCTCCAACCAATATAATATCTATATCGCTATTGTCTAAAATTCTTGCACTATGATAATCATACGCACTTACCATGGTTATTTTTTCATTTTTGGCCTTTTTTTCCAAAAAACTAATCATACTTTTTCTCATTTTGCATACCTCAATTTTTAGCTATAAAATAATAAGCAAAAAACTAGCATATAATTTTTCATAAATAGTAAATGAATGATAAAGTAAGTTATATTTAATCGATGGATTGCTTTAATGGTTGCAATTTTAGAAAATTTCAGTTCATTTTAAAGGATATTTAAATAAAATAAAGCTTTAAAAAGTATTTTGTTTAAAATTATTTAAATAGAAAGATATTTTATGAAAAAAATAACTTTATTTTTACTTTTCTTAAATTTAGTGTTTGGGCAAGATAAGATATTAAATAATTGGTTTAAAGAGTATAATACAAGCGGCACTTTTGTTTTTTATGATGGAAAAACTTGGGCGAGTAACGACTTTTCAAGGGCTATGGAGACTTTCTCTCCCGCTTCCACTTTTAAAATTTTTAATGCTCTAATTGCACTTGATAGTGGTGTGATAAAAACTAAAAAAGAAATTTTTTATCACTATAGAGGTGAAAAAGTATTTTTATCTTCTTGGGCGCAAGATATGAATTTAAGTTCAGCTATAAAATATTCTAATGTTCTTGCTTTTAAAGAAGTGGCAAGAAGAATTGGTATCAAAACTATGCAAGAATATTTAAACAAGCTTCATTATGGTAATGCTAAAATTTCCAAGATCGATACTTTTTGGCTTGACAACTCACTAAAAATAAGCGCTAAAGAACAAGCAATTTTGCTTTTTAGACTTTCACAAAATAGCTTACCTTTTTCTCAAGAAGCAATGAATAGTGTTAAGGAAATGATTTATTTAAAAAATATGGAAAATTTAGAGCTTTTTGGAAAAACAGGTTTTAATGATGAGCAAAAAATTGCTTGGATTGTAGGTTTTGTGTATTTAAAAGATGAAAATAAATATAAGGCTTTCGCGCTAAATTTAGATATTGATAAATTTGAAGATTTATATAAAAGAGAAAAAATTTTAGAAAAATATTTAGATGAACTTGTAAAAAAAGTTAAAAATGATGGCTAGTGAGTATTTCGTAAAATGCAAAAATACTTAATTGTATGATTTGCGTACACTTAAAGTACTCATTAAAAAATTAAATTTTTGCTCTTATTTATCAAGTTTTCCTACGATGATAGGGTTAAAGGCTTTTATGGATAGCAAAAGCGTATCGCCGATTTTTACATCTTTATAAGATTTTAAAAATTCCTCTTCGCTAAGTGTGATTTTAACGATATCTTGATTTAAAAGCAAAGTAAAAATAACTAAAATATCACTTTTTTTCATCTCAAGCAAAGTCGCGCTCAAGCGCAATTTCGCACTTAAATTTGATGAGGTAAAAAATTCATTTGTTCTTGCATCTTTGATGATTTTTCCATCACTAAGCTCTAAAATTCTATGGCTCAATTTGTAAATTTCAGCCAAATCGTGACTTACTAATAAAGTCGTGATTTTAAAATGTTGTAAAATTTTCACAAGCTCATCTTGTAAAAAAGATCGCATTTTAAAGTCCAATGCACTCAAAGGCTCATCTAAAAGTAAAATTTGTGGCTCTCTTGCTAAAGCCCTTGCTAAAGCCACTCTTTGTGCTTGTCCGCCACTTAAATTTTTGGGATAAATTTTGGCTAAATTTTCCAAATTCATTAAGCTTAAAAGCTCTTCTACTTTTTGTTTTGAAGTCGCAGCGTAAGAAATGTTTTCTTTTACGCTCATATTTGGAAAAAGAGCATAATCTTGAAAAACAAAGCCGATTTTTCTTTTTTGTATGGCTAAATTGATATTTTTTTGGGTATCAAGCCAAAGCTCATCTCCTACTTCTATGCGCCCAAATTCAGGTTTTATAAGTCCTGCAATGATTTTAAGTAGAGTCGTTTTTCCCGCACCGCTTTCTCCAAAAATAGCAGTGATTTCATTTGCTTTTAGGCAAGTGTTTAATTCTAGTTGCTTCTTGCCTTTTGCTGTGTTAATGGGAAGTTTTATATCGATTTTTATCATAAAAGTGGCCTATAGAGCGATTTTTTTATTTACAAAATAAAGACTTAAGAGTATGGTAAAAGAAATCGCAAATAAAGTAAAAGCGTATTGATGTGCTAAAGTATAGTTTAAAACTTCAAGCTCATCATAAATAGCAATACTTGCGACCAAAGTTTCACCTTTTTTGTGTCCACCTATCATCATCACCACTCCAAATTCACCAATGGTGTGTGCAAAACTCATCGCGCAAGCACTAAAAATCCCTACTTTAGAATTGGGTAAAATCACTCTAAAAAGTGTATAAATTTTACCCTTTCCTAGAGCATAAGAAGCATCAAGTAGGTTTTGATTGATTGATGAAAAAGCACTTTGTAAAGGATTTACCATAAAGGGCAGAGAAAAAATCAAAGAAGCAAATACTAAACCTTCAAAGCTAAAAACCAAAGAAAGGTTAAAATATTCTTTTAAAAATTGTCCTAAAAAGCTGTTTTGTGAAAAGCTTATGAGTAGATAAAAGCCCAAAACACTTGGAGGTAAAACCAAAGGCAAGGCTACAAAGGTTTGTACCAAACTTTTAAAAGGAAATTTCACAAAGCTTAAAAGATAGGCTAAAAATACTCCGATGAAAAAGAGCATAAAGGTGGTGATAAATGCAAGTTTAAAGGTAAGATAAAGGGTTTGTAAAAAATCATTATCCATAAACAGCCTTTAAAATGATATCATTTTCCTTGACAAAGCAAAGCCATTCTTGTCCTTCTTCAAGTTTGAGCTCTAAGGCTTTTTCTTTGGTGATAATGCTAGAAATTTCATCACCCTCAAAATCAAAAAAGATATGATATAGAATTTTGCCCTTTTTAATACTTTTAATCCTTGCTAGAAATGAATTTTCCACACTTAAAATAGAATGAGGCAAGGCAAAGCCAAGTTCGTGTTCTTTAAAAAGTACTTGAATTTTTGTACCTATTTTAAGATCTTGCAAAGAATGAAGATCAAGCATTAAAACTTTAAAAATATGCTCTTTAATACTGATCTTAACGATGACAATCTCACCCTCATTTAAAAGCTCTATAATCTTGCCATTTAAGATATTCAAGGTGTGTCAAATCCGTATTTTTTAAAGATTTCTTTTGCTTTTTGTGAGCTGATAAAATCGCTAAATTCAAAGGCTAATTTTTTATCTTTAGCGTATCTTGTGATGACATAGCTTTGTTTTAAAGGGGTGAAGTATTTTTGATCGATTAAAATAGCTTTGCCCTTAGGATGATTGATAGAAGATACTAAAGAATAAGCCACAATACCCAAATCCGCATTATTGCTATCGACATGTAAAACGGGCACGGAGATATTTTCACCTAAAACAATTTTATCTTCAAAGAGTTTGTCTAATTTTAAATTTTCAAGTACTTCTTTAGCAGCCACTCCATAAGGAGCAACTTTTGGATTTGCAAGGCTTAGGTGATGAATTTTATTTGCTTTATCTTTTAGCTTTTCTATCCCACCTTCAAGTAAGCTTTCATCTAAGCTATATAAGGCTAAGATACCTAAAACATAAACTTTTGGTTTATCTAAAGCGTTTTGATCCTCATAAATTGCTTGCGCGTATTTTGTATCGGCTGAAAAAAATAGATCAAATTCTCTCCCTTGTTTCAAAAGTTGATAATACTTTCCCGAAGCACCAAAAACAAGATCTATATTGTCATTAGGGTGTGATTTTAAAAATTCATTTTTGACTTCTTCCATAGCTTTTGAAGCTGAAGAAGCTACGAAAACACTTAAATTTTGTGCATTTAAATTTAAAGATAAAAACAACACTATAAAAATTAACACAAGCTTTTTCACTGCACTTTCCTTTGTAGATAATCTTGATTTTTTGTATTATAACATAAGAAATTTTATTTTGTATCTTTTTTGCATAAAATAAAAATAGGATGATAAGTGAGTTTATTTTGGAATTTTTCTTCAAATTCTTTTAAGAATTGCTTGTTTAAGCGATAAAATCCCAAAGAATTTACCCCGCTTAATTTCAAATGCTTAAAAACCTCTAAAGCGTTTTGAAATTCCAAATTTACAATTTCTTCAGTGATTTTAATATCAGAAAAATAGGGTTTAAAAATTTGTTCAAGTTCTTTTGTGCTAAAATATTTTAAACCCAAGCCTGTGCTTTGTTTGATCTCTTTTAAATTCATTTTTCCAAAAGTAGAAAGAAGTAAAATTCCTTTTTCATTTAACATATTTGCTAGTGTGGGCAAAACCTGCTTTAAATCAAGCCATTGCAAACTCGCATTAGAAGTGATAAGATCAAATTTTTGCTTGCTTAAAATCTGTGTAGCTAGGGTATTCATATCAAAAATTTCTACATTAAGATTGTCAGGATAATCCAAAATATCATTTTTTAGATATTCATCAAAAGTGATAATTTTTGAAAGTTTGTCGCTAAATTCGCCCCTACCACAACCAAATTCAAACACTTTTTTAAAATGCGAAATTTCTAAATTTTTTAAAATTTCACAAAGTTTTAAACCCATTAAATCTTGCACTTTTGCGTGTTTTTGATAATCTTTTGCTTTTAAAAAATTCAAATTTCATCCCAAGTTTTAAAATGAAAAAAAGCAAAATGTGGCTCATTTAGGAAAATAAGCTTTGAAAAAGTGTTTTTTAAAGCATTTTGAGGAAAAATTTCATCATTATTGCTTGAGTAAATTTTGTCCCAAATAAAGTTTTCATTACACTCTTTTGAGGCAAATTCGAAAAGTTTTTCAAGCTCGGTTTTTAAATCTTTTTCATCTTTAAAAATAAAGTTTTTTGCTTCATTTTTGCGCTCTTTAAATAAAGATTTTTTAAAAGCCGTGAGATCAAATTTTTTAATTTGCTTAGCAAAAATTGCAGGATGAATTCCTTTTAATTTATCTATGCCAAAAGGAGTGCCATTGATAGCTATTTTTTGCGAAAACTCTATATCTTTTAAAACTCTACTTGCTACGCAAACTCCCATAGAAAAAGCTATGAGAGTGATTTTAGAAAAAGAGTTTAAATCAAATTTAAAGTCTAAATTTTCATAATCATAAACCAAAACTACATTTTTATCGCTTTTTAAATGTGCAAAATGGCTAGGATGTGAAGCAAAACCGCCAAATACCAAGATAAGTTCTTGTGAGTTTTCATTTTGAATTAAATTGCTTATTTTCATAAAAGTTCTATCACTTTCTTTAAATCTTCTTTACTAAGTCCTGCATGCAAAGAAAAACGAATTCTAGCTGTATTTTTAGGCACCGTAGGTTCTTTTATAGCGGGTGCAAAAATGCCATTTGTTTCAAGTTTTTTTGCTAATTCTATAGTCTTTTGATTTTCTCCCAAAACCAAGGAGATGATGTAAGCATCGCCTAAAATTTGATGATTTTTTTCTATGAGTTGATTTTTAAAAAAGTTGCCTATGATTTGTAATTTTTCTCTTTTTTCTTTTAGCTCGCTCATTTTTTCAAAAATAAATTTTGTCCAAGCTATATTGATAGGAGGCAGCGCTGTAGAATAAATAAAAGCTCTAGCTTTGTTGATAAAAAAGCTTTTATAAAGATTATTACAAATTATGCAAGCACCCATAGAAGCAAGAGCCTTGCCAAAGGTAAAAACTATAAAATCAACCTTTTCTTCCAAATTTAAAGCTTTAACAAGTCCCAAGCCCTCCTCATCAAAGCAACCCACGCTGTGCGCTTCATCGATATAAAGTTTGATTTTAGGGTATTTTTCTTTAAAGGCGATGAGTGTATTAAAATCAGAAAAATCACCATCCATGCTAAATAATGCTTCGCTTAAAATGATGATATTTTCATAATGATCATAATGTTTTTGAATTAAATTTTCTAAATGATTCATATCGTTATGATGAAAGCGAAAAAATTTTGCTCCGCCAAGTTTTAGTCCATCAATCATACTTGCATGGATGAATTTATCTGCTAAAAAAAGTGTATTTGGAATGCTCACAAGTGCAGCTATACAAGAGATATTAAGATGATAACCGCTGTTAAAATGTAAGATTTCTTTTTCTTTAAATTTGGATTTTAAAAAGCTTTCTAATTCCTCATAAATTGTAAAATTTCCACTCAAGCTCCTTGAACTTGAGCTTGAAAAAAATAAGTCTTGTTCTTTGACATTATCTAAAAATTCATCTTTTAAAGATTTGCAAGAGCTTAAATTTAAATAATCATTCCCCGCTAAATTTAAAAGCTTTTTACCCTCTTTAAAAACAAAATTTCCTTCATGTTTGAGGCTTGTAAGTTTTCTAAGATTGTGATTTTTTTCAAGGGCTTCTAAGATATTTTCAAGGCTCATTTTTTTCCTAAAATTCAGAAATTTAAAGTATTATTTTGCCAAAATATATTTAAAAAAGAAGTTATAATGCAAAATCAAATCTTAAAAAATCTCGATTTAGAGCATATTTGGCACCCTTGTACGCAAATGAAAGATCATGAAAATTTGCCACTCATTCCTATAAAAAGAGCTAAAGGAGTGTGGCTTTATGATTTTGATGATAAGGCTTATATGGACTGTGTGAGCTCGTGGTGGGTAAATCTTTTTGGGCATTGTAATGAAAAAATCGCAAATGCCATTAAAAAACAAGTTGATGAGCTAGAGCATGTGATTTTAGCAGGTTTTACACATGAGCCCATCATCAAGCTTTCTGCAAGACTTTGCGAAAAAGTAGGCAGGAATTTTAACAAATGTTTTTACGCAGATAATGGTTCAAGCGCTATTGAAGTCGCACTTAAGATGAGCTTTCATTATCATTTAAATAAGGGAGTGAAAAAAAGTAAATTTTTATCTTTAAGTAATTCTTATCATGGTGAAACCTTAGGAGCCTTAAGTGTAGGAGATGTAGCACTTTATAAAGATACTTATAAGCCTTTACTTTTAGAGTGTTTAAGCACGCCTGTGCCACAAAGTAAAGATTACACTCAAGAGCTTGAAATTTTAAAAGATATTTTAGAAAAAAATGCAAGTGAAATTTGCGCTTTTATACTTGAACCTTTGGTGCAATGTGCGGGAAATATGCATATGTATGAAGCAGGGTTCATTGATGAGGCCATAAAGCTTTGCCATCAATTTGGAGTGCAAGTGATTTTTGATGAAATTGCAGTGGGCTTTGGACGCACAGGAACTTTGTTTGCCTTACATCAATGCAAACAAAGCCCCGATTTTATCTGTCTTTCAAAAGGGATAACGGGTGGATTTATGCCACTTTCTGTAGTGCTTACAAGAGATGAAATTTATAATGCTTTTTATGATACTTATGAAAGCCAAAAGGCTTTTTTACATTCTCATAGCTATACGGGAAATACCTTAGCTTGCGCGGCAGCAAATGCGGTTTTAGATATCTTTGAGGATGAAAATATTTTAGTAAAAAATCAAATTTTAAGCGAGTTTATCAAAAAAGAATTTTCAAGACTTGAAAAATTTGACTTTTTGGGTAATTTTAGAACTTGCGGGATGATCAGTGCTTTTGATATTTTAAGCACCAAGTATAAACGCGTAGGACTTTTTGTATTTCAAAAAGCCTTAGAAAAAGGTTTGCTTTTAAGACCTTTAGCAAATACGATTTATTTTATGCCTCCTTACATCATCACAAAAGAACAAATCGTTTATATACTAGAGAGTTTAGAGCAGATTTTTAAGGAATTTTAAGTTGTAAAATTTCTTGCATTTGCTCTTTAAAATCTTTATTTAAAATGCTATTTTCATCAAAAAAATCAAGATTGATTATAGGAATTTTTGCATAATTTTTTATAAAATCATCTTGTAAGATATCTTTTTTACCCATCATTACAAGGGCTAAAAGATTGATATTTCTTTGCTTTAAAGCTTCAATGCTAAGCAAGATATGATTAATGCTTCCAAGATAGTGTTTTGCTACCAAAATCGTAGGGTGTTTGAAAATATTCACAAAATCAATCATAGTGTAATTTTCATCCATAGGAGAAAAAAGCCCACCCGCAAGCTCAATAAGTAGGTTTTTGCTTTTTGGTAAAATGATATCTAAGGCTTTATAATCAAGCTTTTCTTTGATTTTTCCAAGATGAGGAGAAGCTGGAGTTTGCAAAAAAATACCTTCTTTAAAAATCTTTGTTTTTGGGCTAAATTTTGCAATAAACTCGCTATCTGTTGGAGTTCCTGCTTGAATGAGTTTAAAATAATCATAGTTAAAATTCGCACAAAAAGCTGCACTAAAATGTGTTTTTCCTACATCAGTATGTATTCCACTCACATAAATTTGCACAAAAAATCCTTAAGAAAGAAATTTTAAACCTACTGTACAAGCAATAATCACAGTGATTAAAAAAAGTTTTAAAAAACTTTTACTTTCTTTATAAAAAAGCACTCCTATCATTACCCCACCAGCGGTTCCAGCTCCTGTCCATATAGCATAAGCAACGCTCATAGCGATATTTTGCATACTTAAGCTTAAAAAAGTAAAAGAAAATCCAAAACACACTATCAAAGCTAAAAGGTAAAGCTTGTTTTTAGTGCTTACAAGTTCTTTCATGATCACCACGCCAAAAATTTCACAGGCAGTAGCTAAAAACAAATAAAACCATTCCATAACTAAGCTTCCTTGCTTACCCATTTAAGGGCTATAATACTTAAAAGTAAAATTGCTATAAGCACAAGTTTAATTATAGAAACAGCTTCGTTAAAAATAAACATTTCGTTTAAAACCACCCCAATAGTGCCAATGCCTACAAAAACACTATAAGTAATACTTACTTCAAGTCTTTCACAAGCTTTTAAAAAGCAAGTAAAAGAAATACAAACCCCAATGGCTGTTAAAATATACTGCCAAATTTCTGTAGAATATTTAAGTCCACTTACCCAAAAGCATTCTATAAGCCCACCAAAAATAACCATAAACCACGCGATATTGGTATTCATTATGCGCTCCTTAATATTTTTTGCGCGGCAATTATAACCAAAACAAAGTAAATAAAAAACTACCATAAATTTACTTTTACCTAAGCCAAGATTAGATACAATTATAAGCTTATTTTTTAAGAAAGGAAAAAGATGTTAGAAGGTATCGTTAGAGAGAGTATCGGTAGAAAAGCGGCTAAAGCTTTAAAAAGAGATGGTTATCTAATCGCAAACATCTATGGAAAAGGATTAGAAAACATCAATGCTGCTTTCAAAGTAAATGATTTTATCAAAGAAGTTCGCAAAAAAACAACTTTAGCTTTTGATGTAAAAGTAGGTTCGCAAACTTTAAATGTTGTTGTAGTGGATTATCAAAAAGATCCTGTGACTGCAGAACTTAAACATGTGGATTTAAAAGTTGCACAAAAAGGTGTGATTTCTAAATACATGGTTCCAGTTAAAATCACAGGAACAGCTATAGGTCTTAAAAATAAAGGTGTTTTAATCCAATCAAAAAGAAGATTAAAAGTAAAATGTGCAGCTGAAAATTTACCAAATTTCTTCGAACTTGATGTAAGTAAGCTTGATGTGGGTGATGCTTTACTTGTTCGTGATATTGTAGTTCCTGCGGGAGTAACTATGATAGATGCTGATAGAGTAGCGGTAGTGGGCGTAGAAAAAGCTAGATGATCTTAGTCGTAGGGCTTGGCAATATAGGCAAAGAGTATGAAGATACTCGCCATAATGTCGGCTTTATGCTTATTGACTTGCTTTTAAAAGAAGGCAATTTCACAAATCTCACAAACTCAAAATTCAAAGGAGAGCTTTTCAAAATGGGCTCTTCTTTACTTCTTAAACCTCATACTTATATGAATAATTCTGGATTAAGCGTAAAAGCGGTAAATGATTTTTACAAATGTGAAAGAATCATAGTCGTTCATGATGATATCGATATCAATTTAGGCGCTTTGCGTTTTAAAAGAGGCGGTTCTAGCGGAGGACATAATGGACTTAAAAGCATAGATAATCTATGCGGAAGTGATTATGAAAGAGTGCGTATAGGAGTGGGCAAGGGTGAGAATGTTATTTCTCATGTTTTAGGTAAATTTAGAGCCGAAGAAGAGTTAATTTTAAGTAAGGTTTTAGAGCATTCTAAAAAAGCTTTACTTGAGCTTATCCGCAATGATGATTTATCAGCCATATCTTCAAAGTATAGCTTAAAGGCTTAAGATGTGGATATTTTTTCGTTTTATTTCAGGAATTTATCTTAAGAATTTTTTTATTATCTTTCTGTCTTTACTGGGTTTTTATTGTGGTATTGATTTGCTTTTAAATTTCAATGATTTACCCGATGCAGCAAATCTTAGCTTGCTTTATGTGATTTTTTTGGCTTTTTCTGCTGTTACTTATGTCTTGCCTGTTTCTTTAATCTTTGCTTTGGTGCTTTCTTTGGTTTCTATGATAAGGGCTAATGAATTTGTAAGCCTTTATGCTTTAGGGCTTAGTAAAAATTTGGTCATAATATTTCCTTTTTTGTGGGCTTTATTTTTTTGTTTTGTGTATGTGGGGTTAAATTTTACTCCTTTTGCTTATGCAAATGATTATAAAAGAAATATTCTAAAAAATGGCACTATGCTAAAACAAAGCGGTGAAGTTTTTTTAAAATTTAATAACGAATTTATTTATATTTCTAAGGTTAATAATGGACAAAGTACCGCACAAAATATTAAAATTTTTAATATTAAGGATTTAAATTTAAGTTCTTTTATCGAAGCTAAGAGCGGTATTTTTGAAAAGAAAAATTGGATTTTAAAAGAAGGAAATTTAACCTTACTTCCTAAAGAATATGAGCTTGGCAATAAGGGGTTAAATATCAGCGAATTTAAAGAGCTTAATACTCTTGAAGGTTTTAAGCCTAAGATCATCGAAGGGGTAGCTAGTGATAGTGATTATTCTATCTTAGATATACTTGAAAGTTTGGAGCTTTTTAAAACACAAAATATCAGCATAGAATCGCTTAAAATTAGTCTTTATAAGCTTGTATTTATGCCGTTTTTTGCACCCTTTTTAATGCTTATTATGTATTATTTTTTCCCAGTTATTGCAAGATTTTTTAATTTAGCTTTTGTAGCTTTTGTAGCTTTTGTAGTCACTTTGCTTACTTGGGGTATGTTATTTTTGCTATCAAGATTGAGCGAAAATGGTGTGATTTTAAGTGAATTAGGCATTGTTATGCCTATTGTTTTGTTAATTTTTTTAGGTGGTTTTATGTTTTACAAGCACCGATAAATTAAGCTTTAATATAGTAAAATTAAAAATAAAGGTGAAAAATGGATTATAAAAAACTCAAAGATGAATTTCAAACCCCTTTTTATATTTATGATTTTGATTTTATTAAAGAGCGTTTTTTAAAGCTTAAAAATGCTTTTAAAGCTAGAAAATCTCAAATTTTTTATGCGGTAAAAGCAAACTCAAATTTAAGTCTTTTACAAATGCTTGTAAAGCTTGACAGCGGGTTTGATTGTGTAAGCATAGGAGAGGTTAAACGCGCTTTAAAAGCAGGTGCAAAATCTTATAAGATAATTTTTAGTGGCGTAGGAAAAACTCAAGAAGAATTAAGACTTGCTTTAGAATACGATATTTTATATATCAATCTTGAAAGCGAAGCTGAAATGATGCTTTTAGAAAGTGTAGCTAAAGAGTTAAATTTAAAGGCAAGGATAAGTATCCGTGTCAATCCAAATGTAAATGCTAAAACTCATCCTTATATTTCTACAGGTTTAAATGAAAATAAATTCGGCGTAGAAATTGACCTTGCAAGAAAAATGTATCTTTATGCTAAAAATTCACCCCATTTAGAGCCTATTGGAGTGCATTTTCATATAGGTTCGCAACTTTTAGATATTTCTCCTATTCATGAAGCAGCAGCCATTGTCGCAAAACTTGTAAGAGAGTTAAAAGCCTTGCAAATCGATCTTAAATTTTTTGATATAGGCGGTGGACTTGGAGTAAGGTATGAAAAAGAAGATGTAGAGCCTGATCTTTATGATTATGCACAAGGAATACTTGCTCAACTACACGGACTGGATGTAACTATAGGAATGGAGCCAGGAAGATTTTTGGTTGCCAATAGTGGAGAATTTGTATGCTCTGTGCTTTATGAAAAACACAATAAAACAAAGCGTTTTGTTATAGTAGATGGGGCTATGAATGATTTAATTCGCCCAAGTTTGTATGAAGCTTATCATGAAATTTTACTGCCTTATAATCAAGGAGAAGAAAGTCCTTGCGATGTTGTGGGTGGAATTTGTGAAAGTGGAGATTTTTTTGCCAAGGCAAGGTCTTTGCCTAGCACTCAAAGTGGTGATATAATGGTTATTAAAAATACTGGAGCTTATGGTTTTAGTATGAGTAGTAACTACAATACTCGTAATAAAGTTTGCGAATTAGCCCTTGAAGAAGGACAGGTAAGATTGATCCGTCAAAGAGAAAATTTTGAAAATCAAATCGCTTTAGAAGAGAAATTTTTAAAGGCTTAAAATGTTTTTTTTAGATGTTCAAGGGACTTTAATTTCTGATCATGATAAATCTTTAATCCATGGCGCTAAAGAATTGATCGATTTTTTAAATGCAAAAAATCTTCCTTATCTTATCATTACTAACAATACAAAAAAACTTGATTTTTTAGAAAAATTACAGCAAAAAGGATTGGCTATAAAAGAAAATGCTTATATTGATCCTTTTAGCGTTTTAAAACACCTTTTAAAACCTTGTAAAGTTGCGGCTTTTGGTGCAGATGAGTTTGTAAAAAGTCTTGAAAATCTTGGTTTTGAACTCGATTTTGTAAATCCTAGTGCTGTGCTTGTAGCTAGTTATGATGATTTTAAATTTAAAGATTTTGCTAGTATGATAGAATTTGCTAGAAGAGAAGTTAGGTTTATAGCTATGCACGAAACTAGCATTTATAAAAAAGATGGTAGGCCTTATCCTGGTGTAGGTAGCATTATGGCTATGCTTAAAAATGCTATTGATTTTGAATACGAGGTTGTGGGTAAGCCTAGCATTGCTTTTTATAAAGAAGCTTTAAATTTGATAAGAAAACAAAATTCAAAAATCGATTTTGAAGATATTAAAATCATTAGTGATGATTTTAGAGGAGACTTGCTTAAGGCAAAAGAACTTGGCATGAAAACCTTGCTGGTTTTAAGCGGAAAGATAAGCGACACAAAAGAGCTTGATACGGATTTGCTTGATGGAGTTTATCCTAGTGTTTTTGAGTTTTTAAAGGAGCTAAAATGCCAAATTTAGAAGAATTTAGAAATAAAATCGATGCGGTTGATGATAAAATTTTAGAACTTTTAAATGAAAGAATGACTTATGTTAAAAGTATAGGAGAGATCAAGCAAACAAGTGGTGGAGCGATTTATCGTCCTGAACGTGAAAGAGCGATTATCAATCGCTTAAAAAATGCAAATTTAGGACTTTTGGATCAAAATGCCATAGAGGCAATTTATCAAGAAATTTTTGCTGTTTCAAGGAATTTAGAAATGCCTCAAATTGTTGCTTATTTAGGGCCTGAAGGAACTTATACACATCAAGCAGCAAGAAGTCGTTTTGGTGCGATGAGTCGTTATATAGCCTTGGCTAATATCGAAGATGTTTTTAAAGAGCTTAGCAATAAAGAAGCAAAATACGGCGTTGTTCCTATAGAAAATAATACAGAAGGCGCTGTAGGTGTAACTTTAGATTGCTTAGGTAAGTATAATGAGCTTAAAATTTTTGGTGAAATTTATATGGATATTCATCATTCTTTTGTAGGAATTAATGAAAATTTAAAAGAGATAAAACGCATTTATTCCCACCCACAAGGTTATAATCAATGTCGCAAATTTTTAGAAAGCCACGAATTAAGCAATATAGAATTTGTGCCTTCAAAATCCACAGCAAATGCTGCTTATTTAGCCTCTCAAGATAAGTACTCGGCTGCAATTTGTTCTAAAATAGCTGCAAAGCTTTACAATGTGCCTGTACTTTTTGATAAGATAGAAGATAATGCGGCAAATCGTACAAGATTTTTGATTTTAAGTGATATTAAAAATCCAAAAATGCCAAATTGCAAAACTTCTATTTTAGCTCACACTGCACATAAGCCTGGCGGTCTTAGTTCTTTACTGGAGCAATTTAAAAAAGAAAATATCAATCTTACCAAACTCGAATCTCGTCCCGTAAAATCAAAAGAATTTTTACATAGTTTTTATATAGATTTTGAAGGGCATATTGATGATGAAAATGTTCAACGCGCTTTGAAAAACGCAGATGAGGTAGTTTGGCTTGGATCTTATTTATCAGGAGAAAAGAATGAAATTCAATGACTTTTTAAATCATTTAAGCAATTATGAGCCGGGCAAGGATATTGAAGTTATCGCTAGAGAATATGGCGTAAAAGAAGTGATAAAATTAGCAAGCAATGAAAACCCTTTTGGTGCTCCACCTAAAGCGGTTAAAGTTTTGCAAGAAAATGCTTTTAAAGCAAATCTTTATCCAGATGATAGTATGGTAGAGCTAAAAGGTGAGTTAGCACAAAAATACAGTGTAAAAAATGAAAATATCATCATTGGTGCGGGCAGCGATCAGGTTATTGAATTTGCTATACATTCTAAACTTAACCCTCAAAATGCTTTTTTGCAAGCAGGGGTAAGCTTTGCTATGTATGAAATTTATGCTAAGCAATGCGGTGCAAAATGCTATAAAACTCAAAGTATCACTCATGATTTATCTGAATTTAAAACACTTTATGAAGCACATAAGGATGAGATTGAGATCATATTCTTATGTTTGCCTAACAATCCTTTGGGCGAGTGCTTAGATACAAACGAGGTGTTTGAGTTTATACGCGGTATTGATGAGAATTGTTTAGTAATAATTGATGCAGCTTATAATGAATTTGCAAGTTTTAAGGATCAAAATAAGTATCTAAAGCCTTGTGATCTTGTGCAAGAATTTAAAAATGTGCTTTATTTAGGAACTTTTTCTAAACTTTATGGATTGGGTGGGTTGCGTATAGGTTATGGTATAGCAAATGCAGAAATTATTAGTGCATTTTATAAACTTCGTGCCCCTTTTAATGTAAGCAATTTAGCATTAAAAGCAGCGGTTGCGGCTTTACATGATGAAGAATTTGCTAAAAAAACTTTGGAAAATAATTTTTCTCAAATGGAGCTTTATAAGGAATTTGCCAAAAAGCATCATATTAAATTTATCGAAAGCTATACAAATTTTATCACTTATTTTTTTGAGGAAAAAAATAGCACAGATTTGTCTGAAAAATTGCTTAAAAAGGGTATAATAGTAAGAAATTTAAAAAGTTATGGTTTAAATGCTATGAGAATTACCATAGGAACGCCTTATGAAAATGAAAGATTTTTTACAGAATTTGAAGGAATTTTAAAATAGTCTTGATTTTTCAAATCAAGGATAATTTTTATGGTATTTAGAATAAAATGGGTAAGATTCACCAAACTAAGGGATGAGAATTAATGGATTTTAAAAATATGCTTCACCAAATTGGACAGCTTTATCAAAATTTGACTCGAAAGCAACGTATAGTTATCGCAGCTTCTATCGTTGTGGTTGTTGGATTTTTGGTATTTTTGGCACTATTTCGTGGAAGTGGCAGTGGTGCTAATAATGGCTATGCTGTTTTAGTTGATAATGTTGATCCAAGTTCTTCTGCAGCTATTGTAGCTAAACTTGAACAAAATAATGTACCTTATATACTAGAAAGCGAAAGTAAAATTTTAGTTCCACAAGATCAGGTATATCGTCAAAGAATGTTTATCGCTAGCGAAGGATTGATAAAAGATAGTCGCGTGGGTTTTGAAGCTTTTGATACGCAAAGTTTTGGAGCTACAAATGAAGAACAAAGAGTAAAGTATCAAAGAGCTATAGAAGGAGAGCTTGCAAGAACGATTGAAACCCTAGAGCCTATACGCAGTGCGGTAGTGCATATAGCCTTTCCAAAAGACAGTGTTTTTACCGAAAGACAAATTCCTCCTACAGCTTCAGTCGTTGTAAATGTGCGCGAGGGATTAAAACTTACTAGAAAACAAATCGATGGGATTAAAAATATAGTTTCAGCTGCTATTCCGAAATTAACCAAAGAAAATGTAAGAATTAGTGATCAAAGTGGTGTGCCTTTAGATGAGCAAGAAGCTTATGAAGATGATTTGGTTCGTGCTCAAATTAAATATAAAAGCGATCAAGAAAGAGCTTTAGAAGATAAAATCATAGAAACCCTAGCTCCTTATGCAGGAGGCACAGATAAAGTAAGGGTAAGTGTCAATATAGATTTTGACTTTTCTAAGCAAGAATCCCAAAGTGAAATTTATGATCCAAACCCTATAGTTCGAAGTGAGCAAACTCTTAATGAAGAAAGAACAGGCAGAAAAGAGCCTGAAATTCAAGGTGTGCCAGGTGCGGTTTCAAATATAGGTCCAGTAGAAGGACTTGATAATAAAGGACAAATTGATACCTATAAGAAAAATCAAGTTACTACAAACAATGAGCTTTCAAAAACTATCACAAATACCAAAAAACAATTTGCAACCGTTGTGCGTACTTCAGCAGCAGTAACAATAGATGGAAAATATCAAGATGTTGTGGATGAAAATGGAGATGTAAAAAGTGAATATGTTCCTTTAAGTAAAGAAGAGCTTGCAAGTGTAGAAAGCATAGTTAAAAATACTATTAATTATAGTGCTAATAGAGGGGATAGTGTAGTCGTGCAGAATTTACCTTTCCATCGTGAGTCTATTAGAGTAGAAAGCAAGGTTAAAACTTTCTATGGCCGTTTTATCGAGCCATTTATCCCACCGGTTAAATATATTATTGCGGCTATTTTGCTTTTTATTTTTTACAAAAAAGTTATTGCTCCATTTACGCAAAAAATGCTTGAAGATGTTGCAGCACAAGAGGAAGTGCAGCAAGGTCCAAATGCTGTTTTAGATGATGCTGAGGATGCGTTAGAGAAATTTAATGCAGCTAGGAAAAAGGTTGAAGAGCAGCTTGGTTTTGGGGAGAATTTCAATGAGGATTCTATCCAATATGAAGTTTTACTTGAAAAATTAAGAGGCTTAGTAAGTGATAAAAGCGAAGAAATTGCAGCACTTTTGCAAAACTTAATCCAAAATGATACCGAATTCGGCGAAAAGGATATGTGATGATAAAACTTAGCGAAGAACAAAAAATGCTTTATGATGATTTATCGATGCCTGAAAAGGTAGCGATATTTCTCATACAACTTGGCGAGGATGCAACGACTTCAGTTTTTTCACATATGGAAATTGATGTTATTACCGAAATTTCACGCTATATTGCTACGGCAAAAAATGTTGACCGCGCTGTAGCTACTGCGGTTTTGGAAGAATTTTATACCCTGCTTCAATCTAATCAATACATTAAAAGCGGTGGTTTGGAATACGCTAAAGAAATACTTTTCCGTACTTTTGGTCCAGAAATTGCCAATAAAATTCTTGAAAAACTTACCAAAAGTATGGAGAATAACCAAAACTTTGCTTATTTGGCTCAGATTAAA
Organism: Campylobacter sp. JH32; assembly: GCF_017846535.1. Taxonomy (NCBI): domain Bacteria; kingdom Pseudomonadati; phylum Campylobacterota; class Epsilonproteobacteria; order Campylobacterales; family Campylobacteraceae; genus Campylobacter; species Campylobacter sp. JH32. Next base: position 104,511 of record NZ_JAEQBS010000004.1, on the reverse strand, counting down.
CCTCAACAACTTGCTGACTTCATCACTAAGGAACACCCGCAAACCATTGCACTTATTTTAGCTCATATGGATTCAATTCATGCAGCTGAAACCTTAGAGTATTTTAGTGATGAGTTAAGAGCTGAGGTTGTTATAAGAATGGCAAATCTAGGTGATATTTCTCCAAGTATCATTAAAAGAGTGTCTGCAGTACTTGAAAGCAAACTCGAAAGTCTTACTTCTTATAAGGTTGAAGTGGGAGGCCCAAGAGCAGTTGCAGAAGTACTTAATCGCTTAGGACAAAAAGCAAGCAAATCTACCATTACTTACATCGAACAAAGCGATGAACGTTTGGCTGAAACGATTAAAGAATTGATGTTTACTTTTGATGATATACAAAAACTTAGCACTCAAGCTATAAGAGAAATTTTAAAAGTTGCAGATAAGCGCGATTTAATGATAGGTTTAAAGGGTGCAAGCGAAGAATTAAAGCAAAAATTCTTAGCCAATATGTCTACGCGTGCAAGTGAAGCCTTCCTTGAAGAAATGGGCTTTTTAGGTGCGGTGCGTGTTAAAGATGTTGAAGATGCCCAAAGAAAAGTGGTTGAAGTGGTGCAAAAACTTGCAGAGCAAGGACTTGTACAAACAGGCGATGCTGATGAAATGATAGAGTAGGTGAGTGATGGTTAATCGTAGTAATGTTATTTCAGGAGGAACTTCTGATCAACATGTTGTTGAAGGATATCGTTTTAAGGTAATTTCAGAATTTGATAACCATGCAGAAGAGAAGCAGCATTCACAGATTTCAAATGAAGAAAATATAACTACATCTTCAAAAGATGAAAGTCCTGTCGAAGAAAGTCAAACCCCCGCACCCTCTCAAGTAGTACAAGAGGTGCAAACTCCTGCATTTCAACCTAGTTTTGTTGAGGATTTGCTTAAAAAAACAGATGAAATGTCAAGCAATATCATTAAGCTTCAAATGCAAATTGAAAGTCAAGAAAATGAGTTTAATAACCGCTTAAATTCAGAGCTTGAAAGCGCTAAGGAAAAATTTTCTAAAGAGGGTTATGAACAGGCTAGAGCTGAATTTGAAAAAGAATTAAATGACTTGCGCGATAAGTATTTAAAAAGTGTTTCAAAGTTAGAAGAAGCTTGTGTAAATCTTAATGCTTTTATTGAAAAAAATGAAAAAGAACTTGCTGATACAGCTATAGATATTGCCAAAGAGGTTATTTTAAAAGAGCTTGAAAATAACTCAAGCAAAATTGCTTATGCTTTAGCTAAAGATCTCATCAATGAGCTTAAAGGAGCAGGTTCTATTGAAATAAAAGTAAATTCTATAGATTATAATTATCTAAAAGAGCATTTTAGTGAGAATTCTCATATTAAAATCACTCTTGATGATGCTATTAGCAAGGGTAGTGTTATCATTTTAAGCGATAGTGGCAATATAGAATCCAATTTGAATGCGCGTCTTATTAAAATCAAAAAAATGGTTAATAATGAATGAAATAATTAAAAAAGATTATCAATTTGCTTATACTAAAGAAGAGTTAGAAAAGCTAAATTTAACCCAGCTTGAAGATTTAGCGGCTCGCATTAGAAAAAAAATTATTGATGTAGTAAGTAAAAATGGAGGGCATTTAAGCTCCAATTTGGGAGCAGTTGAGCTTACTATAGCTATGCACACGGTATTTGATAATGGGATAGATCCTCTTATATTTGATGTATCCCATCAATCTTACACACATAAGCTTTTAAGTGGAAAAGAAAATGTTTTTGAGTCTTTGCGTCAATTTGGTGGGCTTAGTGGGTATACCAAGCCTAATGATGGGGATTATTTTGTAGCAGGACACTCAAGTACTTCTATTTCTTTAGCTGTAGGAGCCTGTAAGGCCATAGCACTAAAAGGCGAAAAACGCACTCCTGTAGCTTTGATAGGCGATGGAGCTCTAAGTGCAGGTATGGCTTATGAGGCCTTGAATGAATTAGGAGATTCTAAATTTCCTTGTGTAGTTATCTTAAATGATAATGAAATGAGTATTTCAAAACCCATAGGTGCAATTTCAAAATACCTCTCTCAAGCCATGGCAACGCAGTTTTATCAAAATTTCAAAAAACGCGTGGCTAAAATGTTAGATGCATTACCTGATTCTGCTACTTATATGGCTAAGCGTTTTGAAGAAAGCTTTAAATTAATAACCCCAGGACTCTTATTTGAAGAATTGGGTCTTGAATATATAGGACCTATTGATGGACATAATTTAAGTGAGGTTATTTCTGCATTAAAACAAGCAAAGGCTATGCAAAAACCTTGTATTGTTCATGCGCAAACTTTAAAAGGAAAAGGTTATAGTTTAGCCGAAGGAAAAAATGCTAAATGGCATGGGGTCAGTGCTTTTGATGTAGATAGTGGAGAGAGTGTTAAAAAAAGTGATACTAAAAAATCTGCTACTGAAATTTTTTCTAAGAATTTGCTTGATTTAGTCTCAAAATATGAAAATATTGTTGGAGTTACGGCGGCTATGCCAAGTGGAACAGGTCTTGATAAGCTTATAGAAAAATATCCAAATCGTTTTTGGGATGTGGGTATTGCTGAGCAGCACGCTGTTACTTCTATGGCGGCTATGGCTAAAGAAGGATTTAAACCTTTTATTGCTATATACAGCACTTTTTTACAACGCGCTTACGATCAAGTTATCCATGATTGTGCGATTATGAATTTAAATGTGGTTTTTGCTATGGATAGGGCAGGTATAGTAGGAGAAGATGGAGAAACCCACCAAGGAGCTTTTGATGTAAGTTTTTTAGCTCCCTTGCCTAATTTAACCCTTATAGCTCCAAGAGATGAGCTTATGATGAAAAATATTATGGAGTATGCTTATACCCATGAGGGATGTTTGGCTTTTCGTTATCCTAGAGGATCTTTTATTTTAGATGAGGAATTTAACCCTACCAAGATAGAACTTGGAAAGGCGCAATGGCTTGTAAAAAATCAAAGCAATATCGCTTTTTTAGGTTATGGACAAGGGGTGGGTAAGGCTTGGAAGGTTTTAAGAAAATTGCAAGATGAGGGGCAAAATGCTAATTTGATTGATTTGATTTTTGCTAAACCCTTAGATAAACTACTTTTAAAAGAGTTAGCAAAACAGAGTCAAATTTGGTTTGTTTTTAGCGAAAATGCAAGAATAGGTGGCGTAGCGAGTTTATTAGAGAGCTTTGTACAGGAGAATGATTTAAAAATTAAAATTGTTTCTTTTGAATATGAAGATAGTTTTATTGAGCACGGCAAAACCAATGAAGTGGAAAAAGCTTTAAAACTTGACATTGATGGTTTGGTGCAAAGGGTAAAAATAAATTGGGTCGATAACATCCTTTAAATTTGAACCAAAACAACAAAAAAATGTTTAAAATTTCATAGCTTCTTATTATCTAATAAAAAATATCATTTGATATAAACTTTTTTTAATAAAAAATTTATTATTATTCCTAGTTAAAAAGAACTAGGATAAAAGAATGGAATTGTTACAAATACTTAAAAAACATGAATTGAAGGCAACCCCACAAAGATTGTGTGTTTTAAAAATTTTAAAAAGACATGAACATCCAAATATCGAAGAGCTTTATGAGGAAATCAAAAAAGAATACCCTTCCATTTCTCTTGCTACAGTTTATAAAAATCTTAACACTTTACAAGAACAAGGCTTAGTTGTAGAAATCAATGTAGCAAATCAAAAAACTTGTTATGATATCTATGAAGAAAGACATATACATATAATTTGCAACAAATGTGGCAATATCGAAGATATGAGTTTTCAAGATGCTGAACTTGATGAATATCAAGAAAAATTAGAGAAAAAAATGGGAAATATCATCGATCATTTAGCAGTTTGTGCTCATGTTAGCACTTGTAAAAAGTGCCATTAAGCAAAATAAAGTTAAAATAACCCAAAGAATTTAAGGGTTATTTTAATGGTTCATGAAATTCAGAAGACTTTTTTACTTCCTGATGCTACTCTTTTAGAAAAATTACAAAAAGATGGAATTGTTTTTGAAATTTATGAAATTGAAACATTCTATACTAAGATAACATATTTTTATGATGTAAAATTTCAAAATTTAAATGGAAATTTTTATAAAATAACCCGATTAAATAACCCGATTTTAGAGCAAAATCAAGAAGAAAAGATTTCTAAAAAGGATTATGAAAAAGCTCGTAAAAAACTCATAGAAAAAAGCATCAAGAAAAAACGCTATGAATTTAAACTTTGTTCTTTTAAAAGCCTTATTGATGTATATGAGGATTTTAATTTGTATGTTTTAAAGGTTTTTTTTCCGACTTTAGAGATGGCAAATCTTTTCACACCACCTAAAGAATTTAGAATTCAAAGAGAGCTTTGCGGGGTTTTGGATTCTAAAAATATAATACTTTATGGTTTTAATAATTTAGAAATAGATATAGAAAAATGTTTTAAAATTATAGAAAAAAATCAAAATTTTACTCTAGATTTTCCAAGTTCTATTTTAGCTTTTGATGGATATAGAATTTTTTTATTTTATCTATTTAGAAAATTAAAATTGTATTGGAATTTAGCTTTAGAAAACCGGCAAAGAGAGGTTTTTTGTGAGTTTTTTTCTTATGCGAGAAAGATTTACATTATCTTAATGAGTACAGAAGAAATTTTTGATGAGGAGTTAAATAAAAATTTAGCTCTTAGATTTGAAGATTTGGTAAAGCAATCTTATTGTATTTTGGCAAATAATGAGCTAGATGAAAATTTACTTTTATTTTTAGGTAGTGAAGATTTACAAAATTTATTGAGTGATTTTGATTTTTTTATCAAAGAAGATTCATTCTATAAGAGCGAGCAAGAAAAATATTTTTTTAAGCAAATGATTGCCATGCAGTTAAGAAAAAGACTTGTATTGTTTAAGAAAAATTTATTGAAAAATTTTGAAATCGAAACTTTTGAAGAAAATTTTTTAGGACTCTCAGTTTTTTTAGAATATTTTCATAATTTATATAATTTGAAAATTTTGAGCAAACTATATAATAAATATTTTATTTGCGATCTTGAAAAAAAGACGCTTTTAAAATTAACCAAGAAAAAAGAAAAACTTGGAAAATTAATCCATAAAGCAAGTAAGAAATTGAAAATTTATAAAGGATATTAATGCAAAAGCAAGATAAAATCATAAAAATGTTTAATGAAATAGCTCCGACCTATGATAAGGCTAATAGAATTTTGAGTTTTGGTGTTGATGTAAGTTGGCGTAAATTTGCTTGTAAAAGAGTTTTAAAGCTTTACCAAAAGGATAATTTAAACATAGTTGACGTGGCTTGTGGCACAGGAGATATGATAGAAATTTGGCAAGAAAGTGCGAAAAAATTAAATAAAAATATAGCCCACATCAAAGGTATTGATCCAAGTGAGGGTATGTTAAATATAGCAAAACAAAAATTCCCAAATATCGAATTTATAGAAGCTGGAGCGCAAGAATTGCCTTTGCAAAGTGAAAGTGTTGATATCGTAAGTATAAGCTATGGGATACGCAATGTAGTGGAGAGAAAAAAAGCCTTGAGAGAATTTTCAAGAGTGCTTAAACAAGATGGAATTTTTGTAGTTTTAGAATTTACTAAAAGAGAAAAAGGAGGTTTTGTAGCCTCTTGTAGGGATTTTTATCTTAAAAATATTTTACCAAGCTTGGGAGGAATGATAAGCAAAAATAAAAGTGCATACGAATACTTGCCTAATTCTATAGAAGGTTTTTTAAGTAAAGAGGAATTTATCGCCGAACTTAAACAGGTAGGTTTTGAAATGCTTGAATTTAAAAGTTTTAGTTTCGGCGTAAGTTCTATGTTTATAGCTAAGAAAGTCTAAAATTTAGACTTTCTTAGCTTTTTTATTAAAAGGGGTATTAGTATAATTAGCACAGCTCCTATCAGTAAACTTTGAGCTATGATCCCACTCCAAAGTATTGAAAAATCTCCATTGCTGATAGATAAAGCTCTTCTTAGATTGGTTTCTAATTGTTCTCCTAATACAAAACCGAGTATAAGTGGAGCCATTGGAAATTCAAGTTTTCTTAAAAAATAGCCTAAAATACCAATAATTAAGATTAAAATGATATCAAAATCAGTACTATTGATAGAATAAACACCTATAATTGAAACAATTGCTATAATTGGAGCCAAGCTCCACATAGGTATGCTTAAAATTTTTACGAAAATTCCTACCAAGGGCAAATTCATTAAAAGTAAAATTACATTTGCAAATAACAAGGAAGCTATAAGTCCCCACACTATATTTACTTGATCAGTAAACATTGTAGGACCTGGAGTAATATTATAAAGTGTTAATGCGCCCATCATAACCGCAGTTGTTCCTGAACCTGGAAGACCAAGTGTTAACATTGGGATAAAAGAACCACAGGCTGAAGCATTATTAGCTGCTTCAGGGGCTGCCACACCTTTTAAATCTCCTTGGCCGAATTTACCCTTTTCACCGGCTATTTTTTTCTCACTCATATAAGTAATGGCGCTAGCTATAGTTGCTCCAGCACCCGGTAAAACTCCTACAAAAAATCCTATAATAGAGGATCTTATAATGGTCCAAAAGCAAAAGAAGAATTCTTTGATATTTACCAAAATCTTACCTGTTTTATTGATGATGTTTTGACTTGTTTGAGTATGCTCTAACATTAGAAAAATTTCACTAACAGAAAAAAGTCCCATTACTAAAACAACAAAAGAAATTCCATCATATAAATGTGGACTATCAAAAGTAAAGCGATAAACACCTGTATTTCCATCTATACCTATAGTGGTTAAAAAAAGTCCTATCAAAGCTGATAGAAAAGATCTTATAGGTTTTTGGGCTAACATACTTCCTAAAGTTGCTAAACCAAAGACAATAAGAGCAAAATATTCAGCAGGACCAAATTTTAACGACCATTGTGCAATAAGTGGAGCAAAAAGTATAATACCGCAAATTGCTATAAATGAACCAATAAAAGAACTAAGAGCTGAGATGCTAAGAGCTTTTCCTGCTTGACCTTTTTTAGCCAAAGGATGTCCATCTAAGGTTGTCATAATAGCTGCTGCATCTCCGGGTATTCCAAGTAGTATGGAAGAAATTCTACCTCCATATTCACAACCCATATAAACCGTTGCAAGTAAAATAATTGCGGATTCTGCAGGTAAATTCATTGCAAAAGCTAGAGGAAGTAAAATGGCTACTCCATTAATGGGTCCAAGTCCTGGAAGCATACCTACAATAGTACCTATAAAACAACCGATTAAGGCTATAAGAATATTATAAGGATCTAAGGCTATGCTAAATCCTTGCATTAAATACATCCAAGTATCCATAAATTTCCTTTAATTAAAAATTATCAAATATAAAACCAAACGGCAAAGTAATTTGCAATAAAGTATTAAAGAGATAGTATAAAATAATACTACTTGAGATAGAAAAAACAATAGCTTTAATTAAAGTTGCCCCAAAAAGTAAAGTTATTGTAAAAATTAAAAAGATTGTGCAAATTATAAAGCCTAAAAACTTAAAAAAAAGCGCATAAATTAAAAAAGCTAAAGTTAAAACGATGAGCTTTTTCCAAAGAATAAAATCACCCCATTTAACCTTAGTATCTTCAGAGAAAAAAACAAGAAATATAGAACAAAGGGCGATTAAAATTAAAGTACCTACTGGAAAAGGACGCGGTCCTAAGGGCTCATAATTAAAATCTGAATGTATATTCCACCCTATGTAAATTCCAATTAAACTTATAACCAATAAAATTCCAGCGACAATTCTTATACTTGACATGATTTTACTTTATAAGATCGAATTCTTTGGCTAAAATTCTGTATTGATCAGTTTGTTTTTTGACAAAATCTTCTAACTCTTTACCTTTTTTATCGAATTCAAATAGAGATCTTTGTTTTAATTGATCTTTATATTCTTGGGTTTGTTGAAATTTATCAAATGCATCAAGCCACCAATTATAAGCTTCGTCTGAAACTTTTGCCCCCATATAGTAAGCTCTAATTACTGGCCATTCTACCTCATAGCCCAATTCTTTAGCGGTTGGAATATTTGCTAAAGTGCCCGGAAGTCTCTTTGGGGAAAAGATAGCCAATACTCTAATAGTTCCTGTTTCGATTTGAGGTACAAGTTCAGCTATGCCTGCGCTAATCACATCAATATGATTTCCTAAAAGAGAAGTTAAAGCATCTCCTCCTCCTTCAAAAGCCACATAGCGTATCTTTTTTACATCGATATTAATAGTTTTTGCAAGTAATGCTGTTTGCATCCAGTCTTGTCCTCCTATTGAACCTCCCGCACCTATACTAATAGAATTTGGGTCTTTATGCAAGGCATTTATTAGATCTTCTAAATTTTTATAAGGAGAGTCTGATTTGACGGCTATCATTCCGTAATCTACACCCGCTGAAGCAAGCCATTTGACATTATTTTCATTATATTTTCCATGTTTTCCTGTGGCTATATTCAGTAATGTCCCACTTGAAAAAGCTACAACAACATTACCATCTTTAGATCTATTATTAACCATAGTGTTATAAGCTACAACACCTACTCCTCCGGGCATATAGGTAACTCTCATAGGAGTTGAAATAATGTTAGCTTTAAGCATACCTACTTGAATTAGCTTACATGTTAGATCAAAACCGCCTCCAGGTTGAGCTGGGGCAATACACTCGGGACGGTTAGGTTCTTTAGCAAAAGTTAACGAAAAACCAAAAATCAAAACAGAACAAAAAATTTTTAATTTCATGATAAAATCCTTTAATTTTTAAGTTTGAAATATATAAGTATTATATATAATCTTTTTTATAAAATTTACTATTTTTATAAGATAAAGATTAAAATTCTTAAAAAAATGTAACTTTATTATACAAAATATAGTTAAATTGATACTTTTTGTAATACTTTATATATGGAAAATCATGAAAGTAAGCGAATTAAATTTAAAAGCCAAGGCTTTATTGGAAACACATCTTAATGATATTGTTTTAAGCGGAGAGCTTTCAAAAATCACCATGCACGGATCAGGACATTGGTATTTTGATCTAAAAGATGAAAAATCAAGTATAGCTTGTGCTATGTTTAAGGGTGCAAATTTAAAAGTTGATTTTCAGCCTAAGGTGGGTGATTTTTTAGAGCTTGTTGGAAGTGTGAGTTTGTATGCTGAAAGTGGGCGTTATCAATTTATTGCAAGTAGTATGAAAAAAGCGGGAATGGGAGATTTAGAGGCTCAATTTCTAGCATTAAAAGAGCGCTTGCAAAAAGAAGGATTGTTTAATAGTGAGTATAAAAAAACCTTGCCTCAATTCCCTAAAAAAATCGGAATCATCACTTCAAAGACTTCAGCGGCCTTGCAAGATATGTTAAAACTTATCAATCAAAAAGAATATTTTCTAGCTAAAATTTATGTTTTTAACGCACTTACGCAAGGAAGTGGCGCAGCTTATTCTTTGATTCAAGCTTTAAAAAAAGCTGATGAGATAGGATTAGATGTTATCATTATCGCTAGAGGGGGTGGTAGCAGAGAGGATCTTTTTTGTTTTAATGATGAGGGCTTAGCAAGGGAAATTTTTAAAGCTAAAACACCTATTATTTCGGCAATTGGTCATGAGATTGATTATGTGATCAGTGATTTTGTAGCTGATTTTAGAGCACCCACTCCATCAGCTGCTATCGATACTTTGCTTTATTCTAGACTTGATTTAGAACAAGGACTTGACCTTTTGGAAGAAAAATTGACAAAGCTTTGGGAAAGTAAATTAGAATATTGTGAAAATTTACTCAGCAATCTACACAAATTTTTTAAAGCAAAATCTTTAGAAACTATGATAGAGGCAAAAGAAAAACAGCTTGCATTTTTGCTTAAGCAAGCAAAAATCATAATAGAAAGCAAAATTCAAAAAGCTGAATTAGAACTGCAAAAACTCCAAAATGCTTTTTTTCAGCATGAAAATTTTTTTAAAAAAAGCAAAAACCTAATTTCCATTAAAAAAAATGGTAAAATAGCAAATTTAGAAGAGCTAAAAAGTGAAGATATCATCACTTTGAGTTCTCAAACTTTACAAAAAGAAGCAAAAATTCTATAAGGAAAAATAATGAGAAAAATTAATTTTAGCGCAGGTCCATCTACTTTACCTTTGGAGCTTTTAGAATATGCCAAAAATGAGCTTTGTGATTATCAGGGCAAGGGCTATTCTATCATGGAAATTTCTCACCGTTCAAAAGTATTTGAAGAAGTGCATTTTGGAGCAATGCAAAAAGCAAAAGAACTTTATGGTTTAAATGATGACTATGAGGTTTTATTTTTGCAAGGTGGTGCGAGTTTGCAATTTGCTATGATACCTATGAATTTATCTTTAGGCGGGGTTTGTGAGTATGCAAATACAGGAGTTTGGACTCAAAAAGCTATAAAAGAAGCTCAAATTTTAGGGGTAAATGTCAAGGTTGTTGCTAGTAGTGAAGAAAGTAAGTTTGATCACATACCTCAAGTTGAGTTTAGTGATAATGCCGATTATGCCTATATTTGCTCAAATAATACTATTTATGGCACACAATTTAAAAACTATCCTAAAACCAAAGCCCCTTTAATCGTCGATGCTTCGAGTGATTTTTTCTCAAGAAAAGTTGATTTTTCAAATATTGCGCTTTTTTATGGCGGAGTACAAAAAAATGCAGGAATTTCGGGCATCAGCTGTCTTTTTATACGCAAAGATATGCTAGAAAGATCTCAAAATAAAAACTTGCCAAGTATGTTAAAATACTCCATACATGCACAAAATCAATCTTTGTTTAATACTCCTCCGACTTTTGCAATTTATATGTTTAATCTTGAAATGAAATGGCTTTTAGATCAAGGTGGACTAGATGCTATCGATGCTAAAAATTCTCAAAAAGCTGCGATGCTTTATGAGTGTATTGATTCAAGTGAAGGATTTTACAAGGGACATGCTGATAAAAAAGATAGATCCTTGATGAATGTAAGCTTTAATATCGCTAAAAATTCAGAACTTGAACCAATATTTGTAAAAGAAGCTGAAGAAGTGGGTATGCTAGGACTTAAAGGTCATAGAATTTTAGGAGGAATTCGCGCAAGTATTTATAATGCTGTTACTTTAGATCAGGTTAAAACCCTGTGTGAATTTATGAAAGAATTTGCTAAAAAATATAACTAAACTAATCCTTCTGCCACTTTGCATAAAATTCACTCAAAGGTGGTAGAAAATTTACTCAAGTTTTAAATAAAAAATCCCAAAAAAGTAAAAATAGAAATATGTAAATTTTCAAAATAAATTTAATCCAATAAAATATCTAGTATTAAGATATAGAAAGTTTAATTAGATTTGGTTCAAATCTTTTTTAAGGTAAATTTTACACAGTGTTAAAATGTAAATTTAAGGTTTTAGGAGAAATTCTCACCACCAAATTTAAGTAAGGCAGAACCCCAAGTAAAACCACCGCCAAAAGCATCAAGCAGGATCAAATTCCCTTTTTTAAGACGACCCTCTTCATAGGCATCATTCATCGCCATAGGGATAGAAGCAGCTGAGGTATTGCCATATTTGTGCACAGTTACAACGCATTTTTCATCGCTTAAATTCAGTCTTTCTTGCACAGCTTTAATGATGCGTAAATTTGCTTGGTGTGGGATAAAAAGATCAATTTGTTCAGGCAAAATTTGATTTTTAGATAAAATTTCAACGACATCATTGCTTAAAGTTTGCACCGCTATTTTAAAGACTTCATTACCTTTCATTTTCATTGCTAGGCTTGAAGCTTCTTTTGATTCTTGAGAGCGTTCTGTCATTAGTAAATCACCATAATTTCCATTGCTTGCTGTATGTACATCGATTATAGGATTGTTCTCATCAAGACTTACTACTCCAGCACCTGCACCATCGCCAAAAAGTATACAAATACTCCTATCGGTATAATCCATGATAGAGCTTGCCTTTTCGGCTCCTATGATTAAAACATTTTTTTTCAAACCACTTTCTACAAGAGCCTTAGCTTGCTCTAAAAGATAGATAAAACCTGAGCAGGCTGCTGAAATATCAAAAGCACTGATTCCATTAAGTCCTAAATTTGCTGCGATTTTACAAGCAGTTGAAGGCATGGTAAAATAATCAGGGCTTAAGGTAGCTACTAGTATCGCATCAATATCTTGTGGTTTTAAATTCGCTCTTTCTATAGCTTTTATAGCTGCTTTGGTGCCTAAATCACTTGTGCTTTCATCTTTGCTTGCAATGCGTCTTTCTTTTATACCTGTGCGTCTTGTGATCCACTCATCTGTTGTATCAATAATCTTTTCAAGATCGTGATTACTTAAAATTTGTTCAGGTATATAAGAAGCTATACTTTTTAAACTCGCTTTAGGCATTGTATTTCTCAAGCTCCTTTTCTATTATTTGATTGATATTTGATTCACTAAAGTTAATAGCCTGAAAAATAGCATTTTTGATTGCTCTAGCATCGCTTTTTCCATGACTTATAATAACGCAGCCGTTGACACCAAGCAGTGGGGCGCCGCCATATTCTTGCCAATCAATATGTTTTTTAAGTCTTTTAAATGAAGGTTTCATTAGCAATGCGCCTATTTTTGATATCAAAGATTGCTTGATTTCATTTTTTAAAATGTGGATAATTGCTGTAGCTACGCCTTCACAGGCTTTTAGGATTACGTTGCCATCAAATCCATCACAAACTAAGACATCAACTTCACCATTAAAAATATCTCTACCTTCAGCATTTCCAACAAAACTAGGAATTTGTTTCATAAGCTGATGAGCCTCTTTAGTAAGTTCATTGCCTTTACACTCTTCTTCGCCATTAGACAATAAAGCCAGGCGAGGTTTTGAAATTTTCATAATTTCTTTTGCATAAGCATCGCCCATTATAGCAAATTGAAATAAATTTTCGGCTTTACAGTCGGTATTTGCACCCACATCTAAAAACAAAGTTTTACTTGTAGTATTTGGCATTAAGGTTGCAATTGCGGGCCGTAATACTCCTTTGAGTCTGCCCAATCTTAAAGTTGCTAAAGACATACTTGCACCACTATGTCCTGCTGAAACAGCGGCTTTTGCTTTTCCATTTTTGACAAGTTCGATGGTTTTATAAATCGTAGTTTCTTTTCTTTTTAGGGCATCTGTTGCATTTTCATTCATAGAGAAAACTTCATTGGCATTCTCATATTGAATGTATTGTTCTAAATTTTTAGGTATTAGAGGTCTTAAAATATTGGGATTTCCCACTAAGATAGCATTAAAAGGCCTTTCTTTTAAAGCCTCGATAACGCCTTCTATAATGGGCTTTTCTCCAAAATCTCCGCCCATTGCATCTATAGCAATGTCAATCATTGATTTTAGTATTCCTTAGTATTTGGATTTGCACGATGAGGCATTTTGTAGCTTCCATCTTTGTCTTTTATAGGCATAGGAAGACTTACTTTATAGTGAGTTCTGCGTTTTGCTGCACGAGTTTTACTCACTCTTCTCTTAGGTACTGCCATTTTATCTCCTTTTTTAAAATTTGTTAGCTTTTATTTTTGCAATTATTACAATAAAAATAATCACTCAAATAAGCTTCAAGCTCACTAACTGCAACTTCTATTAAATCAATATGACCATCAAAAAATTCAATGGTATTGCTTAATTCATTCGTATTATCTTTAAAAATACCATCACTTGCAAAAAGATCCAAATTTTCTTTTATTTCAAGCTCAAGTTCTTCACCACAGCTATCACAAGGTCTATAAACAAAACCTTGCATTGTGGCATTTATTTTAACAAGTTTAGGATTTACTTTTACTAAATTTCCTTCAAAAACAACATTTTCAAGATTGAGTTTAAAAGGATAGTTAGTATTGTTAATCCTAGAAAAGGCTATTTTCATTAGCAAATTTCGTTAGATTTAAAGAAAAATTCAATTTCAATTTTTGCATTTTCTAAGCTATCGCTTCCATGAACAGCGTTTGCGTCAATGCTTTCAGCAAAATCTGCTCTAATGGTGCCAGGTTGTGCTTCTTTTGGGTTTGTTGCTCCCATTAAATCTCTATTTTTAAGAACAGCACCTTCGCCTTCTAAAACAGAAACCACAACAGGGCCGCTGATCATAAATTTAACCAAATCTTTAAAAAAAGGTCTTTCTTTGTGAACAGCATAAAAAGCTTCAGCTTGTTCTTTGCTAAGTTGAACTTTTTTCATAGCAGCAATTCTTAATCCATTACTTTCGAAACGATCTAAAATTTTACCTATAACACCTTTTTTTACGGCATCAGGTTTGATAATCGATAGGGTTTTTTCCATTTTGATTATACTCCTTGGTTTTTATAAAGCTTAAAATTATACTTGAATTTGTTTAAAAAAAGTTAAAAAGAGGCTAGCTTTTTAACTAGCCTTTGTAGAATTATGCAAAAACTGGGGTAGTTCCATCTCTCATATCGCTACCGATATTATCACGACTTGGTTGCCCTGAAGCAATTTCACTCCATACTATACAGCCATCAGTTGGGCATGCGCTTGCACAAGCTGGTTGATCATTGTGTCCTACACATTCAACACATTTATCCGCATAGACATAATATCTATCTTCGCCCTCTGGATTGTTTGCATCGTCAACGATTGCGCTAACTGGACACTCATCAATACAAGAACCACAAGCAATACAACTATCTGTAATTTTTACAGCCATTTTGTCTCCTTTTTGATTAATATGAAATTTACTTTTTTCAACTAAGCATTTTATCAAAGTATTCTTAAAAAACTATAATTTTGATAATCAAAAAATATATATATTTGATAATTTTTAGATTTTGATTATCATTTATAATATAATATAAAATACTATAAAAAATATTTTCAAAAATTTATTATCATTTAAAAATCTTTAAAGGATTTAAACGATATAATTTCGCTATCAATAAAATTTATTAATTAGGAGAAAAACATGATAGTTACAAAAAAAGCTTTAGACTTTACTGCTCCAGCAGTATTAGGAAATAACGAAATCGTTGAAGATTTTAATCTTTATAAAAATATAGGCCCAAAAGGTGCGGTAGTATTTTTCTATCCAAAAGATTTTACTTTTGTTTGTCCTTCAGAAATAATTGCTTTTGATAAAAGATATCAAGAATTTAAAAATCGTGGTATTGAAGTAATTGGAATTTCAGGCGACAATGAATTTTCACATTTTGCATGGAAAAACACTCCAGTAAATCAAGGGGGTATTGGTCAAGTTAAATTCCCACTTGTTGCAGATTTAACTAAACAAATTGCTAGAAATTTTGATGTACTTTATGCAGAAGCAGTTGCTCTTCGTGGTTCTTTCTTGCTTGATGCAGATGGAACAGTTCGCCACGCTGTAGTTAATGACTTACCACTTGGAAGAAATATTGATGAAATGATCAGAATGGTAGATACTATGCTTTTCACTAATGAACACGGTGAAGTTTGCCCTGCAGGCTGGAACAAAGGTGATGCTGGTATGAAAGCTAACCCTAAAGGTGTTGCTGAGTATCTTGATAAAAACGAAGATAAACTATAATAACAAGCCCTTAAAAAAGGGCTTTTCTTCTTGATAAAATTTCTTCTCTTAACTTTAATTAAAATTCATCATTTTTTTATATAATTTTATCTAATTTTATAAACTTAAATTTAGGCTAATTATGGCAGGCGAAGATCAAGAAAAAACTGAAGAACCCACGTCCAAGAAAATAGAAGACGCAAGAAAAGAAGGCAATGTCCCCAAATCCCAAGACGCAGCAGCTATTGTTACTTTAATAGTTGGTTTTGTGATTACACTTTTTATGATGGGTTTTATCGGTGAAAGAATTACTAATCTATATAGATATTATCAAAGTTTTATAGGTGTTGAATTTGATTTGCGTATTATCCAAGCCATTATGATTAAAAGCATTTTTGAAGTTTTGATTTTGCTAGCACCTATAGTTTTGAGTATTATGATCGCAGGTATTTTAGGTAATGTTATGCAGTTTGGTTTTATTTTTACGACCAAACCTATAATGCCTAATTTAGGAAAAATCAATCCATTAAAAGGCTTAAAAAATTTATTTTCTTTAAAAAAGCTTGTCGAGAGTGTTAAGATCGTGCTTAAGGTAGGCGTAGTATTTACTGTAGCTTTTATAGTGCTTTTAAAATTTATGCAAGAATTACCTTTGGTTGAGCGTTATAATATCATTGGACAACTCATTTGGCTTAGGGATAGGGCTATTATTTTGGCAGCTATTGTAATCATAGCATTTTTAGTGATTGCTGTTTTGGATATTTTTTTGGTGCGTTTTCAGTATTTTAAAGGCTTGCGAATGAGCAAGCAAGAAATTAAAGATGAATACAAGCAAATGGAGGGAGATCCTCAGGTAAAAGGGAGGATTCGTCGCTTACAAATGGAAGCAGCACGCCGCCGTATGGTTCAAGATGTTGCAGGGGCGGATGTGGTTATTACAAACCCGACGCATTATGCTGTAGCGATTCGTTATGATACAACAAAAGAACAAGCTCCTAGAGTTGTGGCTAAAGGAGTAGATTTTTTGGCACTTCGTATAAAACAGGTTGCTTATGATAATAATGTAGTTGTTTATGAAAATCCGCCTTTAGCGAGAGAGCTTTATAAGGCTTGTGATATTAATGATCTTATTCCTAGAGAAATGTTTAAAGCTGTAGCAGAGGTACTTGGATTTGTTTACAATACTAACAATAAAAGTCGTTTAGCAGGACAGGTCAAGAAAAATAATTAAGCAAATAAATTTTATTATTTGCTTTTTTCTATAAGATCAAGCACTGATTGTTTTGCGTCATTATCCTTAATATCTACTTTAAAATAAATTTGCACTCTATTGTTTTCTAAAGCTTGTGGATTTCCATTGATGGGACTATTTAATCCATAGCTTTTAAGGTTTATATTTTTGGTGCTAACTCCGCCTTCTATAAGATATTTTAAAACATTTTCTGCTCTTGTATAGCCTAGATCATAGCTTCTTAAGGCTGAGTCACTATTGTCAGTATAACCTCTGATTTCAATTTCTATTTGAGGAGGTAAGTATGAAATAAGCTGAGCAATGCGTTTAAGATAATCTTGAATATCTGCAGATACTATTTGTGCACTTCCTCTTTCAAATTCAACCTTGGAAGGTAGGTTAAGTATTTCTTGATTTTCGGATTGATCAAGAGCGGCTTGAAGTTTTTTAATAACTTCTTGTTGATTTACGGCCATTTGTTTAAGTTTGCTCAATTCATCTTCTTTTTCTTCTTGAGAACCCTTATATTTATAAGTATCTTGTGTTTCTTGTTGCACGGTTTGGGTTGCAGTATAATCAAAGATTTTTACAAATTCGGTTTTCAGTGCTTCTACTTTAGCTGGATTTGTTTTAGAAATTGCCCAAAGAGCAATAAAAAGCGCCAAAAGCAAACTTAGAAAGTCTGCATAAGGCACAGCCCATTTTTCACCTGCTGGACATTCTGGGCATTTATGTTTTTTAGCCATTTTTAACCTTTGTCAAATTGTGAAATTCTTGGATCATCGTGACTTAAGAAGTTAAAAAGTTTAGCTTCTAAATCTCTAGGATTAGCACCTTCTGCAATTCCTTTTATAGCTTCAGTAATGACAATTTGCTCTTTTACAAGATCCATACCATTAGCTTTCATCTTTCTTCCCCAAGGAGCAAAAAGTGCATATGCACCGAAAATACCTGTAACCGTAGCCGTAAAAGCACCTGAAATACCTGCTGCCATTGCTTGAGGATTATCTAGAAGTTTCAGTGCTAAAATCAACCCAAAAACCGCTCCAACAAGTCCCATAGTAGGACAAGTTTCACCAAAGATTATCCAGTATTCTGCACATTCTTTATAGTGTTCTTCAAGTTGTTCGGTTTGAATTTCCATACTTTCATGAATTTCTTCAAAACTTTTTCCATCTACTAGCATCATCATAGCATTTCTTAAAAATTCATTTTCAATTTCATTTGTTCTTGATTCTAAAGCCAAAAGACCATCTCGGCGTGCAATAATTGCGAATTCGATAAGCTGAGCTATTCTTTCAGGTAGATTTACACCTGAACCTTTAAAAACGATTTTAAGTTCTTTATAGGCTGCTTTTACAATTTTTTTATGAGTTGAAGTCATGGCACAAAAAGCTGCCGTTGGCATAACGATTAGAAAAGAAGAAAGGTGGATAACATGCAGAGGATTTCCTCCCTCGAGTATATCTCCTACTGAGATACTAGTTACTGCAAGAACCATTCCTAATATGGTTGAAAGATCCATTAAATCACTCCTTGATTATTTTAAATCGCCCCATTTTTTGGCGATACTTGAGCTTGTTTTTAATTTTACCTTTAATTTTACTATATTTTCCATAATATCACTAGTTTTTTTCACAAAATTTTCACATAATTCATCTTTAACTTCAAAGATAAGTTCATCGTGAATTTGCAAGATAAGCCTTTTATCTTGATTTAAAATTTTAGCAATTTCTAGCATGGCAAATTTTATAATATCTGCAGCTGATCCTTGTAAAATCGAATTTATACTCTCTCTTTCATACATAGCCACTTGCATGGGTTTAGCATTTTCAAAGTCAAAATAGCGTTTACGTCCGCTTAAGGTGCTAATAAAACCATTAGCCTTGGCTTCATTTTTTACTTTTTCGAAATAACTTTTAATGCTAGTAAAATTTTCAAAATATTTTTCTATATAGGTTTTAGCTAAGTTGGCTTCAATTTTTAGATTTTTGCTTAAGGTTTTATAACCCATACCATAAATCAAGCCAAAATTAATACTTTTTGCTATACTTCTTGTTTCATAATTACTCTCGCCAAATATCATTATAGCGGTTCTTGCATGTATATCCTCATCGTTTTTAAAAGCATTTAAAAGTTTTTCATCTTCGCTAAAGTGCGCTAGCATTCTAAGTTCGATTTGAGAATAATCAAGGCTGATAAAACTAAATCCCTCTTTGGCTATAAAGCAGGATTTATAATCTTTTGCATATTGTCCATGCGCGGGGATATTTTGTAAATTGGGATCTTTAGATGAAAGACGGCCTGTAGCAGTACCTGTTTGTAAAAAGCTCGAATAAATTCTTGAATTTTCATCTTTTAAAGCAAGTTTTAACAAGGGCTCGCAATAAGTCGAATAAAGCTTGGCCAGTTCTCTATAATCTAAAATTTTAGAAATAACAGGATGTTTATCGAGAAGTTCATTTAAGACTTTTTCATCGGTAGAATACCCTGTCTTACCTTTTTTTCCACTTGGAAGCTTGAGTTTTTCAAAAAGTATATCGCCTACTTGTTTTGGGGAATTAAGATTGAATCTATCTTCACATAAAGCATAGATTTCTTCGCTTAAAATTTTAATTTCAGATTCAAATTTTTTCATGAGAATTTCAAGAGCATGCGTATCGAGTTTTATGCCATTTTCTTCCATCATCATAATAATTTTAATAAAATCAAATTCATAATTTTTAGCAAGATCAAGCAAATGAGGTTCAAGATTTTTTAAAAAATAAAGATAAAATCTTAAAGTGATATAAGCATCTTCAGCTGCATACTTGCAAGCTTTTTCAAGCTCTACGCTTGCAAAATTTTCTCCTTTTTTTACAAGACTTTCAAAATGTAAGGTTTCATAATTAAAAAGTCTTAGAGCCAAATCATCCATATTGACTCTTAAGGAAGGGTTTTTAAGCCATGCTAAAATCATAGTATCAGCATATTTTTGCGGCAAAGAGAGTTTAAAATTATTTTCTATGATTTTAAAATCATATTTAAGATTATGCCCTATGATAAAATGTTTAAAAATAAGCTCTATAGCTTTTTTAGCGCTTTGTAATGATACTTGCTTACCCACACCTAAATAATTATGAGTAAGAGGTACATAAAAGGCTTCATTTTCACTCATACAAAAACTAAATCCTACAATTTTTGCTTCTTTGGTATCAATGCTTGTGGTTTCAGTATCAAAAGCTATGATACTTTCTTGTTCAAGAGAATTTAAAATTTCAAAGAGTTTGTCTTCATCTTGGATAAGAGTGGCTTTAAAGCCTAAATTTTTATCTTTATTATCGGGGTTTTGGCGAAGTTTTTTAAGTAAGACATTGAGTTCATAATGCTCTAAAATTTCAAGAATTTTTAAAAGAGGCTCATCTTGAGGAAAATCAGCTTTTTCTAACAAGTTGCTTACTTCTAAATCCTCATACAAAGAAGCAAGTTTTTTACTAAGAAAAGCATTTTCTTTACCTTCTAGAAGCAATTTACGACTTCTTTCATTGCGTACTAGAGTCAAATTTTCATAAATGCCTTCGATACTTCCAAACTCATCAAGCAATGTTTTAGCACCTTTTGCTCCTATGCCTTTAACTCCTGGGATATTATCCGAGCTATCTCCACATAAGGCTAAAAAATCTTTAATTTGATAAGGTTTGACACCGTATTTCTCAAAGCAAGCTTCTTCATCATAGTCATTTTTTGAAATAGGGCTATAAATACTTGTTTTACCATCTTTTATAAGCTGATAAAGATCTTTATCCTGTGTTATAATGCGTACAAAAATATCTTTATCTTTACAAGTTTTAACCACTGAAGCGATGATATCATCTGCCTCATAACCCTCGTAAGAGGCACTCATAAAGCCCATTTTTTCTATCATTTCTATACAAATTGGAATTTGTTCCAAAAGTTCGGGTGGGGGCGGGGTGCGATTTTTTTTATAATTTGGATCAATATCGCTACGAAATGTCTTGCCCTTAGAATCTAGTGCAAAAATAATATAATCGCTTTTATATTCGTTTTTAAGACTATAGATAAAATTAGCAAAACCGCTAATCATTCCACTAGCTTGTCCTTGAGAATTTTTAAATCCTTTGAGTGCATAATAAAGACGAAAAAAGAAGCCAAAAGTATCGATAATAGTTAAAGTTTTCATGGTTGTCTTTCTTAGTGGGTTTTAAATTATTATCCCAAAATTCACTTTAAAGATTGATGATTTTTATAAAGAATTAGCGATAAAAATTATAAAAATATAGCGGCTTAATTTGCCAAGACTTATGAAAAAACAAGCTTTGATGAAAGGGTATTTTGCAAAACCAAGGCCTAAAGCAAAGATATCTCCTATTAAGGGTAAAAAGGTTAAAAAAGCATAAAGACTTCCAAATTTAGTAAAATTTGCATTGAATTTATCAAGCTTTTTTAAAGATTTGGAAAAATATTTTTCTAAAATTTTTTCTTTGCCAAGATAGGCTAGAGCATAGGTGCTTAAGCTTCCTAGGGTATTGCCTAAAGTAGCTATAAATAAAACCAAATGAGCATTAAAATCAAGTTTTATAAAAGCTACAACAAAGGCTTCACTTGCAAGAGGCAAAAGCGTGCTTGAAAGAAAACATACGATAAAAAGCCCTAAGTAGCTAATATCATTATATAAAAAATCAAACATTAAAGCTCTTTTTACGCATTAAAATCAATAAAATAAAAAGATAAATAGGCAAAACAAAAGGCGTGGTAAAATCCATAAATTTAAATTTTGTTAAAATTGTACACAAGCAAGCACATACAAAAAAGATTTTAAAAAGGTGACTTTGAAAAAATTTATCTAAAAACAAAAGATAAATTAAACAAACACCAACATCAAGAAATGCCTTGTAATACCAAAAAATACTTTCTTTTTGCTCTATACCTTCAAGTAAATTAGCAATAGCACTTATTACCATAAGCACAAAACAAAAAAAGGAATAAGGTATAAATTTTTCTTTTCTGGAAATATAAAAGAAAAATAAATGCACAAAGAAAAATGATATTATTAATAAAAAAGCTAAAATAGAATGTAAAAAGCGTAAATTTTGCGTTAAATGATAAAGTTTTTGATCGGCTAAATTTAGCATTGCAAAGCTTTGTGGCAGTGTTTCATAAGCACTATAATCAATAATTAAATAATGATTAAAAATAAAAACCAAAGTACTCTGGCTTAGACTTATAAAAATGGTAAATAAAATACTAAATTTAAATATTTTCTTTTTCATTGGATATAAGCTTTAAGTTTGGGATAATTTGATATTTTGGTTTTTACTAAGCGCGAAAGCAAATAGTGCGTAATAAATGGTAAATAATAAGCCTGCAAAGAAAAAAATCATAAAATAAGCGATAATTAAAGCAAGAGAATGCTCGCTATAAATTAGAACAAACATAAGTATATAGATAATTATCAAAATCGCACTTTTGAAAATAAAACAAAGTTTAAAATAAATCTTATTTTCACATAAAGTTTTTAAAGTCTTAAAAAATATAAAAGTACAAAAAATGGCTATTGCAAGACATAAAAAAGAAAAGCCATATAGAAAAATACGTAATATCTTATCAACAACAGGACTAGCAATAAGATAATTCAAGCTTAATAAAGCGATAAATTGAGTAAATGCAGCTATAAAAAAACTGATCAATAAAACCTTACTTTGACTTACAAAATAAAGTTTTAAAATCATAATCAAATAAGAAATTAAAAAAATTGCATTAAAAACCATAGCTAAAATATTAGTGTTAGAATTAAATTTCAACAATTTTAAATCATAGGCAAAATCAAGAATAATGGGTAAAAACTGAAAACAAACACAAAGTAAAAAACTTATAAAAACTACCCACGCAAGCTTTTTGATACTTTTAAAATCATTTTGTCTTTGAATTTCAAACATTTGATGAAAGTTTAAATTTGACATTTTTTTCCTTTAAAATTGAACTCAATACAGCTTTTTTAAAGTTTCATACCTATCAAAAGCATAAGCAAAAGTTAAAAAATGTAAAGCAAGAAAGACAAATAAAAAGCTTAATTTCTCAAAAAATAAAAATGCTAAAAGCATACATAAAAACACAAAATAAAAGGACATTTTCACTTCTTTAAAAAGCGAAGCAAGAGTGAGTGAAAATAAAAAATAAAAAACGAAAAATAAAGCTAAAAGCCCTAAAAATAAAATTTTATTTTCCAAAAGAAAAAAAGATGAGCCAAGGCTTATAATGGCAAGCAAAAAATAAATTAAAATTTTCTTAGAAGAAAATAAAAAATAAATTCTTGCCACCATAAAAATAAAAGCAAGAACTATATAAATCCAAGAAAAAAAGCATAAAAATCTACCGCTGATACAAAGAAATTCACAATGTAAACTTCCCACATTTTCATAAGAAAAAAAGTAAAAAAAATTATATAAAGCACAAAAAAATATATAAATACTTAATCTTTTAATCTTAAAAAATGATATTTTTTGTTCCTGTGTCATTTTAACTCTTTGCGTTTTTAAGCTCTAAATCCAAATAATATCCTGTATAAGATTTTGTTTTCTTATGATCTTTTGCAACTTTTTCCACGCTTCCTGTACTAATGATTTTTCCACCCTTTACTCCGCCTTCTGGACCCATATCGATAATATAATCAGCATTTTTAATCACATCTAAATTATGCTCTATCACAAAAACAGAATTTTTAAGATCGACTAAGTGTTGTAAAACTAAAATGAGTTTATTGACATCTTCAAAATGTAGCCCTGTGGTCGGCTCATCAAGTATGTAAAGCGTTTTTCCTGTGTCACTGCGGCTTAATTCTTTTGCAAGTTTTATCCTTTGCGCTTCACCCCCACTTAAAGTCGTTGCATTTTGTCCTAGGGTAAGATAATCAAGTCCGACTTTTACTAAGGTATCAAGTTTTTGTTTGATTTTTGGCACAGCTGCAAAAAATTCACTTGCTTCTAAAACGCTCATATTTAAAATTTCACTGATATTTTTACCTTTGTATTTAATCTCTAGTGTGGCATCATTATAGCGTTTGCCATGGCAAGTATCGCAAACCACCATTACATCGGGCAAGAAGTGCATTTCTATTTTAATCTCTCCATCGCCACTGCATTTCTCACATCTTCCACCCTTAACATTAAAAGAAAAACGCCCCGCTTTATAGCCTCGCATTTTAGCTTCTTTGGTAGCAGCAAAAAGATTGCGAATTTCATCCATGGCACCTGTATAAGTAGCAGGATTTGATCGCGGGGTTCGTCCTATAGGACTTTGATCAAGATAAATAACCTTATCTAGTTTTTCAAGCCCTTCAATCTGCACCCCACCTAATTTCTTTACTTTTTTGGCGCGGTTTAATTCTTCTTGTGCAAAAGGCAGTAAGGTTTGAAGTATGAGAGAGCTTTTTCCAGATCCTGAAACACCTGTGATCGCGACTAAATTTTGCAAAGGAAAAGAAACGCTTAGATCTTTGATATTATTGATATTTACATTTTTAAGTTCTAGCCATTCTTTTTGTTCTCTGTTTTGAAGCTGTGAAATTTGCTTCTTGCCGTTCATATAAAGTGCGGTTTCACTTTTGCTTTTTAAAAGTTCTTTATAAGTTCCAGCAAATACCACTTCGCCTCCAAATTTTCCTGCTTTTGGGCCAATATCTACGATAAAATCAGCTTCTTCTATAGTCATTTTATCGTGCTCTACGACAATTAGAGTATTGCCTTTTTGTTGTAAATTTCTTAAGGTTTTAATGAGTTTTGCTGTATCTCTTTCATGAAGTCCGATACTAGGTTCATCTAAAACATACATCACCCCACTTAAACCACTGCCAATTTGTGAAGCGATGCGAATTCTTTGTGCCTCACCTCCGCTAATCGTCCTTGCATCGCGTCCTAAAGATAAATAGCCTAGTCCTACATCATATAAAAAGAAAAGTCTTTCGTTGATTTCTTTTAATATGGGTTCAGAGATAAGTCTTTCTTGCTCGCTTAAATAAGAGAAATTTTTCTTATTTGCAAAAAAGCTAGTGCTATCTTCTATACTCATATCTAAAATTTCGCCTAGTCCTTTAGAGGCTATTTTTACGGCTAAACTTTCAGGTTTTAAACGATGACCTGCACAATCTTTGCAAATTTTTTCACTCATGTATTCTGCTAAGTCTTTTTCATCTTTTAGCATTTCATAAGCCATTTTTACCACACCTTCAAAGGTGCGTTTGAGGCGATTTCTTTTCCAAAAAAAGTCAATGGTTTTTGCATTTCCGTATAGCACAAGGCGTTTTTGTTCTTCGCTAAGTTCAGCAAAAGGGAGTTTAATAGGAATTTCATTTTGCTCGCAAAAAGCAATTAAAAATTTATAATAATAGCTTTTGTTAAATCCATACATTATTTTTACCGCGCCATTTTCAAGACTTAGGCTTTCATCGATGATTTTTTTCATATCTAGGGTATAGCGAATTCCAAGTCCATCACAGGCTTCACAAGCCCCTTTTGGAGAGTTAAAAGAAAAACTTAAAGGCTCAAGAGGAACAAAGGAAATTTTACAAGCAAAGCAAGCGGAGTGTTCGCTAAAGTGATAGTGCTTATTAAGTCCTACTTCATCGGGATTTAAGACTTCTATCTCGATTTCTCCAAAGCTTTCTTCCAAACCTTTTTCTATATCGCTTGCAAGGCGAGAAAGTAGATCTTCTTGTATTTCGAGTCTATCAATGACGAGTTTTATCGTATGTTTTTTAGTTTTTGAAAGTTCTATATCTTCATCAAGTCTTACTAAAACCCCATCAATTTGCGCTCTTACATAGCCTTTATTGCGCAAATTTTCAAGTAAATCCGCATAAGTTCCTTTTTTTTCACGCACCAAAGGAGCGTAGATGATGATTTTAGCTCCTTTTGGAAATTTTAAAATTTCTCCTACTATATCACTTGCACTCATAGATGAGATTTTTTGTCCGCATTGATGGCAATGCTGAATGCCCACTCTTGCATATAAAAGTCTTAAATAATCATAAATTTCAGTGATGGTTCCGACTGTAGAACGCGGATTTTTAGAAGTGGTTTTTTGATCAATCGCAATAGCAGGGGTTAAACCTTCGATTTTATCCACATCGGGTTTGCCTACCTTGTCTAAAAATTGTCTTGCATAAGCACTCAAACTTTCTATATAACGGCGTTGACCTTCGGCATAGAGTGTGCCAAAAGCAAGGGTTGATTTTCCACTACCGCTTAATCCTGTAAAAACAATGAGTTTATTTTTTGGAATTTCAAGATGAATATTTTTAAGATTATTTTCCTTTGCGCCAATGATTTTTATCGTATCATTCATAAGTTTTTCCTAAGCATTAAATAAATTTAACATTTTAACATAAAAATATAAAAATTATGTTTTTAAATTTTTTAGCATTTTAATGGATTAAAATGCTAAAATTCCAAGTTTTCTAAGCAGAGAAAGAGTGGTTGCAAGTATGGATAAAGCATATACGCAAAGTAAAATTTTTCTATGAGCTGAAATATGCATTTTTTCTATGATTTTTATACCTATAAAAACACCTATCATAGAAGCAAAACCTACTAAAACACCTTTGTGGATAACTTCAGCGTCAATTACACCTGAATTTGCAAAAGAGATGATACCAGAGATTGAAGCAAAAATAACAAAAAATAAAGAAAGCGAAACCACTTTTTTGCTATCATAGCCTAAGAAATAAGCTAAAATTGGAGCGATTAAAAGCCCTCCGCCTATACCTAAAGAAATAGCAAAAATTCCCGTAAAAGCTCCCGCTATAAATAAAATTCCATTTTTAACCCATACGCTTTTATGGCTTTTTACAACACTTTCTTTGATGCCAAAGGCATATTTGATAAAAAATACACAACTTACTCCTAAAAATATAGCAGTAAGAGCTACATCGCTTAAGGCTTGTAATAAAATTCCACTAAAACTTGCCCCCAAAAGACCGCCCAGTCCTATAACAATACCATCTTTGAGATTTAAATTCTTTTTTTTATAATTAATATAAGAACCAAAAATGGCCGCAAAGATCATCTGTAATACAGAAATTCCAATAGCATGATGAGCACTTGCTCCTAAAGCAAACATTGAGGGCACGATAATCATTCCCCCACCTATGCCAAAAAGTCCTGAAGTAATACCTGAAAATATACCTATAAAGATATAAGGCAAATCTGTAAAATTCATACTTTTTCCTAAATTTATATCGTTTGTTGATTAAATAAGGAGTAATTTTATCTTATCAAGCTTATCTTAGTTTTAAAATTTTTTATAATGTTTTACAAGGCTTATTTTGACAAAATATTTTCCACAGAGTTACATGGATTTATTTTTTTGAAAATGAAATAAATATTAAAGGATAATTTTATGTTTTTTTCTCTAAAATTAATAAAAGTCATCATAGTTTAAAATGAGGCTTAATTTTTTGAAAGGTAGAAGATGAATAAAAACGATTTTTTAAATAATTCTTTAATTTTAGTATCAACACACACTCTTCGTTTTTGGCGCTTCTAAGCTTCTTTTTTAACTTCTCAATATTTTTTTATTTTATTTTTTATAAAGGTTGTATTATGCTTGAAATGAAAGCAAATTTATATTATAGGCAAATTTTAAAAGAATTTCCTTCTTCTTACTTTGCTGAAGATTCTACTAGGGTTATTATAGGTATTGATTGCGATTTTTATGATGCTAAGGATATCACTCTTAGCGAATTAAAGGCGAAATTTTATGAAAATGCTTCAAGGGAGCAAATTTGCAAATATTCTGGATTTTTTGGTGTTTTTAGTGCAAATTTTATTTCTTTGTTTGAGAATTTACCCTCAAATGAAAATAAAAATTATGATTTTCCAAATTTTTTATTTGCCAATGCTAAAGCTTATTTGGTTTATGAAAAAACTAGCAAAATGTTTTTTAAATACGGAGAAAATAAGTATTTTGATTTTTTAAAAGAAGATTTTGTTTTCGATAAAAAAGTTTGCGAATATAAAATCTTGCAGGATTTTCAAGAAGAAAAAAGAGATTTTATCCAAAGTGTGGAAAAAGCCAAGGAATATCTTTTAAGCGGAGATATTTTTCAAGTGGTTTTAAGCAAGCAGCTTTGCATAGAGCATAATTTTGATAGTTTTGAATTTTATGAAACTTTAAGTGAGTTAAATCCTAGTGCTTATATGTTTTATTTTCCGACTCAATATGGGGTTGTGTTAGGTTCTTCTCCAGAGTTTTTACTGAAAATAAAAAACAAAGAAATTTTTTTAGCTCCTATAGCAGGTACTCGAAATTTGGATGAAAATTCAGATATTTTAAAATTAGAAAAAGATCTTTTAAGCGATGAAAAAGAATTGAGTGAGCATAAAATGCTTGTTGATTTAGCTAGAAATGATGCATCTAAATTCGGTACAAATACGCGAGTTGAAAATCTTTTT
Organism: Campylobacter sp. JH32; assembly: GCF_017846535.1. Taxonomy (NCBI): domain Bacteria; kingdom Pseudomonadati; phylum Campylobacterota; class Epsilonproteobacteria; order Campylobacterales; family Campylobacteraceae; genus Campylobacter; species Campylobacter sp. JH32. The sequence continues at coordinate 76,282 of NZ_JAEQBS010000004.1, read as the reverse complement.
AGTATAACAAGAAATAAATTTGTCATGCATATAGTCAGTGAAGTTTATGCGACGATGGATAAGCAAGCCAATATTTTTGATATTATAGGAGCGGTTTTTCCAGCAGGAACTTTAAGTGGTGCCCCAAAGATTAGAGCTTTAGAAATTATCAATGAGCTTGAAAATTTAGACAGAGGAGTTTATGGAGGCGCTGTTGGGTTTTTAAATTTTAATGAAGATGTGGTTTTAGCTATTATCATAAGATCGGCTTTTTTTAAAGAAAATAAAGCTTTTATAGCAAGTGGAGCGGGTATAGTTTTACAAAGTGATCCACAAAAAGAATATGAAGAAATTTGCGCTAAGCGTAAAGCTTTATTAGTAAGTTTTGAAAAAATGGCTAAAAGGAGTTAAGATGATACTTTTAATTGATAATTATGATTCTTTTGTTTTCAATATCAAATCCATGCTCGAAAATGTATACAAGGGTGAAATTTTAGTTGTTCGAAACGATAAAATCACTCTTGATGAAATCAAAGCTTTAAATCCAAACTATATCATTTTAAGTCCTGGTCCAAAACACCCAAAAGATAGTGGAGTGTGTCTTGAAATTTTTAAATCACGACTCAACATCCCTACGCTTGGAATTTGCTTAGGACATCAAGCTTTGGGTTTTAGTTTTAAGGCCGAAATTGCTAAATTGCAAAACCCTATGCATGCAAAAAATTCCTTAATTAAAATTTATAATAAAGATACAATTTTTAAAGATTTTGAAGATGAGGTAAGTGTGATGCGTTATCACTCTTTAGAAGTTAAAAATTTGCCCGATGATTTTGAAATTTTGGCTTTGAGTGATGATAATGTTATCATGGCTATAAAACATAAAACTTTACCTTATTTTGGCGTGCAGTTTCATCCTGAAAGTTATTTTAGCGAATACGGAATCAAAATTTTTGCTAATTTTTTAAATCAAGAAAAAGCAGTTCAGGATAAAAAACATACTCTTGGATTTTATTTGCAAAAAATGAGTGAAAATCATTATTTAGAAAGTGAAGATTTTTCAGAAATTTGCAAGATTATTATGAGCAGGGATTATGAGCCTTTACAAGCGGCTGCTTTACTTGTTTTAATCAGTGAAAAATCCCTCAATCAAAAATCATTAAGCAGTCTTGTGCGTGAAATTTTGCGTTATTCTAAAACCTTTAGTGATGAAAGCGATATGATAGATATATGTGGTACTGGAGGAGATAATTTTAAAAGTATCAATGTTTCAACAGCAAGTGCTTTTATTTTAGCAGCTTTGGGGGTAAAAGTAGCAAAACATGGAAACAGAGCGATTTCTAGTTCAAGTGGAAGCACCGATGTTTTAGATGCTTTAGATGTAAAAATTCCTGATAATTTAGAATGTGCTTTAAATGATTTGCAAAATAAAAATTTAGCCTTTTTTCATGCCCCGTATTTTCATCCTTTAGTAGGTGAGCTAAGAGAGCTTAGGGCAAAGCTTGGCATAAGAACTGTATTTAATGTTTTAGGACCTTTACTTCATCCTAATTTAAAGCTTAAATATCAAATGATGGGAAATTATCATGCACCTGTGCATAAGCTTTTGGCTGAAGTTTTAAGATCACTAGGACGAAAAAGAGCTTTGGTGGTGCGTGGCAATGATGGCATGGATGAGATCAGTATTTGCGATGAAACAAAGATTTTTGAAGTAAGAGAGGGTGAAATTTATGAATACGGCGTTACACCCGAACAATTTGGTTTTAAGCGAGCTTTTCATAGTGAGATTATGGGTGGCAATGCTTATGAAAATGCTAAGGATTTAAAAGATATCTTAAGTGGAAAAATACAAGGGGCTAAATTTGATATCGTGGTTTTAAATTCTATGTTCGCACTTTATACAGCCAACAAAGTTTCAACACCTTTAAAAGCAAAAGATATTATTTTAGAGGCTATATATTCTGGCAAGGTGATGGAGTATTTTAGGAGTCTAAATGACAAAGCTTAAAATTTGTGGCATTAAGGATGAAAATAATGCCAAGGAAATCGCTGAATTAAATGTCGATTTCATGGGGCTTATTTTTGCAAAAAGCCCTAGACAGCTTAGTTTAGAACAAGCAATGAATTTAAGCGATATCATCCATGCGGGATTTAAAAAGAGTGTAGGAGTTTTTGTCGATGAAAATTTGGAATTTATTTTAAAAGCAATCAAACAAGCAAAGCTTGATGGAGTGCAAATTCATAGAAAAATCAGTGAATTTGAGTTTAAAACCTTAAAAGAAAGTGGAGTTTTTGTTTGGCAGGTTTTAAGTGTAGGGGATCGTTTGGAATTGGAAGAAAATATTTATGCGGATTTAATTTTATTTGATACTAAGGGAAAATTTCATGGAGGCAATGGGGAAAGTTTTAACTGGGATCTTTTGAAAGACTTTAAAAAAGATTTTGCCTTAGCAGGAGGCATAGGAACTCATAATATCAATGAAGCTTTAAGTTTAAAACCAAAAATCATAGACTTAAATTCAAAGATAGAAAAGGAAAATCATTTAAAAGATGTGGAAAAAATCAAGTATATTTTAAAGGAGATGAGAAAATGAAAAAGGCGTATTATGGTGAATTTGGTGGGCAGTTTTTGCCTGAGAGTGCGATGTTTGCTTTAAATGAGCTTGAAGATGCTTTTTTAAAATTTGCACAAGATAAAGCCTTTAAAAAAGAGCTTCAAGGCCTTTTAGCTACTTATGTAGGACGCCCCACTCCGCTTTATTTTGCTCGAAATTTAAGTAAAAAATACGGACATGAAATTTATCTTAAGCGTGAAGATTTAAACCATACAGGAGCACATAAAATCAACAATGCTATAGCTCAAGCACTTTTAGCAAAAAAAATGGGTAAGAAAAAAATCATTGCCGAAACAGGGGCAGGGCAGCATGGATTAGCAACTGCTACTGCTGCAGCACTTTTAGGACTTGAGTGTGAAATTTACATGGGAGCGACTGATGTGCAACGACAAGCTTTAAATGTTTATAAAATGGAGCTTTTAGGAGCTAAGGTTAATGCTATACAAAGTGGACTTAAAACCTTAAAAGAAGCTACAACTGCTGCTATCCAAGCTTGGGTGGGGGATATTAAAAATCTTTTTTATGTAGTTGGAAGTGCTGTAGGGCCTTATCCTTATCCTAAAATGGTTACACATTTTCAAAGTGTTATAGGAAAAGAATGCAAAAGTCAACTTAAAAAATTAGGTAAAAAAGTAGATTATATCATCGCTGCAGTAGGAGGTGGAAGTAATGCGGGTGGAATTTTTTACGAATTTATCAAAGATGAGAGTGTAAATCTTATTGGAATTGAAGCAGGGGGATTGGGTGTTGACACCCTTTATCATGCAGCAACTTTAACCAAGGGAAAAACAGGTATTATCCATGGTATGAAAACGAAGGTTTTGCAAGATGAATTAGGAAACATCTTACCTGTGCATAGTGTTTCTGCAGGACTTGATTATCCAGGAATTGGTCCTTTGCATGCTTTTTTATCTCAAAGCGGTAGGGCAAAATATTATGCCATTACCGATGAAGAATGCATGATGGCTTTAAAAATGCTTTGTAAGGAAGAGGGGATTATCCCTGCTATTGAGAGTTCTCATGCTTTGGCATTTTTGGAAAAACTTTGTCCTAAGTTAAACAAAAAGAGCGTGATAGTGGTTAATTTATCAGGTAGAGGCGATAAAGATATGCAAACGATTAGAGAATATAAAAAAGGAACAATTTATGGTTGATTTTACAAAATTTTACAAGGATAAGGCAAATGTAGCTTATATGGTTTTAGGCTATCCAAATTTAAAAATTAGTGAAGAGTTTTTAAAGCGTTTGGATGAAAGTTCGATCGATGTTTTGGAATTAGGAATCGCATATAGTGATCCTATTGCTGATGGTGAGATCATCGCCAATGCTGCAAAAATTGCCTTAGAACAAGGCGCAGACATTCATAAAATATTTGAGCTTTTAGCCAAAATAAAAACAAAAAAAGCCCTTGTTTTTATGGTGTATTATAATTTAATTTTTTCCTACGGCTTAGAAAATTTTGTTAAAAAAGCCAAGGCTTTGGGAATTTCTGCTTTGATAGTTCCTGAGCTAAGTTATGAAGAAAGTAAGCCTTTGTATAAAGAATGTCAAAAGTATGACATAGCTTTGATTACTCTTGTAAGCATTACAACTCCTAAAGAGCGTGTTAAAGAACTTGTAAAAAATGCTAAGGGTTTTATTTATTTACTTGCTAGTGTAGGCATAACAGGAGGACAAAGTGCGGATAATAAACTTTTGCAAGAAAAAATACAAGAAATCCGATCTTTCACACAACTGCCTATTTATGTTGGTTTTGGGGTAAAAAATAACACAGATGTAAGAAATATGCGTAAACTAGCCGATGGAGTGATAGTAGGAACGAATATAGTAAAGCTTTTTGCAAGCAATGATGTAAATCAAATTTTAAAAGGTGTAGAAGAAATTTTTGAAAAATAATTTTTTAAAACATATTTTTATTTTATATTTACTATAATTTTTAATTAAGTTTTTTATAAAGGTGATATTATGTTGAAAGTTCTTGAATATTCAATAACACATTTTTTTGAACATATCCTAAGACTTCATATCGAAAAGGCTGAAGATATAGTAGGTGAACTTTATGGAGCCAGTATTCCTGTAATGGAAAAAAGTGGTAGAGAATATCATTTTTATTTATTTTTTCCAAAAGAATTTCTACAAACAATTGCTAATGTTTTAGTTCGTGATGAAAAATTTAAAGAAGATGATTGGTGTGATTTAAGTAAAGAATGCGCCAATCAAATCATAGGTTATGCAAAAAATTTACTCAATGATGCTAAGGGAGATGATGAGTATAAACTTGGCATACCAGAGTATTTAGGTAGGGTTGATTTTTCATCTATTATATTAGATGAATCTTTAACTTATAGCTTTGAAAATCATTATTTTAGAATAGGATATTGTAAATAATGGGCAGTGACATTGATTTTGGAGATCGTCACGGACTTTTGCAGTCTTATGAAGATATCTTAGATATCACAGTAGATTTTGTTAGTGAGCTTGGCACTACCAATATGAGTGTAGCCGAACTTTTAAAACTTGAAGTAGGTTCGGTTATCGATCTTGAAAAACCTGCTGGGGAAAGTGTTGAATTGTATATCAATAAGCGCATCTTTGGTAAGGGCGAAGTTATGGTTTATGAGAAAAATTTAGCAATTAGAATTAATGAAATTCTAGATTCTAAAACCGTACTTCAATATTTCAAAAAAGAAATTTAATGAAAGTTTTATTATTAAGCATACTCGCACTGCCCCTTTTTGCTGTAGAATTAATCAGTTATAATATTTACGATAGAAATGATAGAGTAGATTTAATGCTATCTTTTGATAGTGCTTATGGGGGTAAAATTTCTCAGAAAAAAGAAAAAAATCTTACTCTTTTAACCTTGAGTGATTTAAAATACAGCAAAGAAGAACTCAAAAGTTTAAATTCAGGACTTGTGGATAAGATCAGTATCAGTTCTAAAGATAATAATACATATATCATGCTACAGAACAAAGAGCCAATCTCCTTAGAATTAAGCTCTATTAATGATAAATTTGGAGTTAGGATAAGAGCGGTTCAGCAAGGTAAAGAAAGCATAAATCCTGAACAAAGCAATTTAAGTACAAATGAAGAGCCGATTTTAAATTCTAAAAAGACAAGCTTAGAAGGCTATGATTATACAAATTACATTTTAGTAATGCTGGTTTTATTTGTCTTGCTTATAGTGCTTTGGTGGCTTAAGAGAACTTTAGCTTTTAAAAATACGGGTGTTACTAGAGATTTTCGTATGGTATTTCAAAGATTTTTAGATAAAAATAATCAATTGATAGTTTTTGAATACGCAAGCAAGCGTTATACTATGATAGTGGGCAATTCTAATATTGTATTAGAAGAGATTGAAATTCCAGATTATGAGCCAAAGGTTACAGAAAAATCTGAAAAAAATTTTGATTCTTTCTTTGAAGAGAATAAAAAGCGTATCCAAAGTCTTATAGAGCAACGCCAAAAGAATAAAAAATCTTAAGGCTTTTGATTGATAGCTAAGGCTATCGTGGCTGGTTTGGTGATTTTTTTCAGTTCATCTTTAGGTAGATCAAGAATTTTTGACTCACTATAAATATAAAGTGTATTGTTGACAAAAGCAATTTCGATTTTATTTTCATTTGTGCTTAGTATTTTAGCTAAGCTAAGAATAAAATTCAACCAAGAAATGATATGCGTGTTTGGCAAAAGCTGTCTATAGGGCTCAAGATTATAAGGATTTACCTTCTTGCCATTTAATTTAATAAGAGTTGCAATCAACACTTTTTCTTGGTGTGAAAAGCCATAATTTAATCCATTTAAAATAAAATATGCAGAGTGTTCATTAGCAAAGTAAAAATTCAAATATTCACCCAAATGACAAAGTTTTGCGGCATTTAATAGGCTTTGTTGATATTTTTCATGGATTTTATGAAGACCCTGTAAGACTTTAAAAATTTGTATAGAAAAATAAGGTGTTTTGTTGTTTATATTTCCTTGAAGAAATCTATCTTGTAGAGATTTTAAACTAGGGTTAAAATTTACAGGAAAAGTGTGTTTAGGGCGTAGCAAATCTTGCAAGTACACACCCTCGCGAATGCCTACCCCGCTAGTAATGATTTGTTTGGCTTTGAGTTTTTCTGCTATTTTTAGAAAGATAAAAATACCCTCTTTAATAGTATCAAAACGATCTTTTTTGATACCAAAATTAATCAATGCATCTGCTTTAGAGTTAAAAATCTTCAAGATATGCTCTTTTTCATCTTCGAGCATATATCTAAAATCATGTATATTTTTTAAGGGATAAGAGTTTTTTTGCATAATGGAATTTGAAATGGCTCTTAAACTTCCACCTATTGCAATGAGATTTTGATTGCAAAATTCAGAAGGGATTTGTTCTAAAATGGGTTTGATAAAATCATCTAAAGCATCTGCTTTACCTTTATCATAGAACAATTCTTTTAATCTAACCGTTCCTAAGTCTAATGAAATACAAGAGATGATTTTATTGTTTTTTATAAGACAAAGTTCGCTTGAACCTCCACCTATGTCAAGTGTGGTGCCATCTTTAAAAGGACTTAATAAATTTAAGGTTGCAAGACCGCCAAGATAACTTTCGTTTTTTCCATCAATACATCGAATATTTAAGTTTAGCTTATCTTTAATTCTTTTAATAAAATCTTTAGAATTTGGAGCATCTCTTAAAGCTGAAGTACCTATAATGAATATTTTTTTACATTTGTGTTTGAGCGCACATTGTTTAAAAAAAGCTAGAGCATTTTCAGCCCTTTGCATAGAGTCTTCTTGAAGAATTTTGCCATTGTTATAAGCATTTTCTCCAAGTCTAACTTTGCGTTTGTATTCACAAGTAGTATAAAAACTATATCTCGAAGTTTTTTCAAAAACCACCATTCTAATGGAATTTGATCCTAAGTCTACAACAGCGGTTTTTTTTGCCATTAAAATTCTCTATTACGATTTTTTAATTTTAACTCTTCTATGCTTTCAACATTATCAGGATCAGGTATGATACATTCATAAGGACATGCCACTATACAAGCAGGTTCTGAAAAATCATTAACACACTCTGAACAAAGATCAGCATCAATCACATAGATAGGACTATGTTCATAAATAGCCTCATCCGGACACTCTTCTCTACAAGCATCACAACATACGCAATCTTTAGTAATCAAAAGAGCCATTATCACCTTTCAAAATTTTAAAAATAATTTTTAGTTTATACAATAACAAAACTTAAATAAAATATAAAAAATAAATATAAAGATAAAAATTTTGCACCAAAGGGTGCAAAATGCTTAGGATTTTTTAGGAAAACAGAAGCGATATCCTCTGCGTCTAACAGTTTCTATAGTAGAGATATTTAAAGGTTTGTCCATTTTTTGGCGTATTTGATTGATCGCTACTTCAATTACATTAGGCGTAACAAGTTCAGGTTCTTCCCAAATAGCATCTAAAAGTTGTTCTTTAGATACAATTTGATCTGAATGTCTTGCTAAATGAGTTAAAACTTCAAAAGGCTTTCCTTTAAGTTCTATATCTTGGCCTTTATAGGTTATTTTCTCTTCATCAGGGTCAATAACTAAATCTTCTATTTTGATTACATTTGTACCACCAAGTCTAAGTCTTGCTTCTATTCTGGCCAATAAAATATCAAAATCTAAAGGTTTTTTTACAAAATCATCTGCTCCAGCTTTGAGTGCTTTAATTTCTGTATCTTTATCTGCTTTTGCAGACATGATCATCACAGAAGTTCTTGGAGACTTATGCTTAATTGTATTGACAAGTTCTGCACCATCGCCATCAGGCAAATTCCAGCTTGCAAGTACTAAGTCGTAGTGTCTTATACCGATAAAATATTCACCGTCTTTGAAATTTTCTGAAGAGTCAGTTTGATAACCAAATTCATTAAGATTATCTATAATAGTTTTATTAAGGCTAATCTCATCCTCTATAACTAAAATCCTCATCATTATATCCTTCATTAAGAAATTTTTAAAAAAGTATAACATAGTTTAAGTAAATGTTTAGATATCTTTAAACAAAATTTAATAAAATTTTTTTAATTTTACACCAACTCTTGCATTTTTGATTATTTCAGGTTTATAAGTTTTGATTTTAATATAGTAAATTTGCGGAAATTTTCTATGTAATTTCGCACAAACAAATTCTAAAGATTCTTCTAGGGTAAGAAATTGTTCTTTTTTATAGTATTTTTTGATTTTTTTTGATACCTTGGCATAATCTAAAAAATCATTTGCTTTAGCTGTAAGATAAATACAAACCTTTTGTTTTTTCTTGCGTTCAAATTTTAATATTCCTATAATGCATTTAAACTGCATTTTGATATTTATATGACTTTGCATTCTTCTTTAAAAACCAATCTTTTGATATTGGGTAAGTGTTTATAAATGATTATAAAAGCTATAATAAATACAGGTGCATGCGTTTTTATAGTTTGCATATCATAATTAAAGATAAAAGAACTTCCTATAAAAACTAATAAAGCCAATAAAGACGCTAAGGATGAAATTTTAAAAATTTTACCCACGATAAACCAAACTATAAATGCTGTTATGAGTTCCAAAGGTAAAAGTACTATCATAGCACCCGCTCCAGTTGCAACCCCTTTGCCGCCTTCAAATAAAAGATAGATGGAAAAGCAATGTCCAAATACCGTTAAAACTGCGACAGTCCAAAGTAAATTTAAATCATAATTTAAAAATTTAAGTACGAGTAAGGGTATAGTTGCTTTTGCAAAGTCTAAAACAATAGTAGCGATTGCAAGTTTTTTAGCTAAAGCTGGATCTTTTTCTTTAACAACCCTTAATACATTGGTTGCGCCTATACTTTTTGAGCCTTGATTTTGTATATTGATTTGAGCAAATTGCTTGGCTAAAATTAAACCAAAAGGAATAGAGCCTAAAAGATAAGCAATTGCATAAATGATTAAATTTTCCATTATTAACCTTAAGAAATAATTGAAGCATTATATGCAAAAAAAATAAATAAATCAAAAAAATAGGATATATTTTGTATTAATTAATTATTAATATTATTTAATAATTTTTATAAATATTTAAGTAATAAAGCTATATTATTTTAGTTTAAGTTTATATCTAAAAGTAAAGGAGTTTGTAAATGAAAGTCAAATCGTTATTGATTGCATCATTAGTTGCTTTTTCAAGTTTAAATGCTCAAAGTCTTATAGAAGAGGCTAAAAATTCAGGTTTAGTTGCCTTACCAAAAGATCAAAAAGGCGTGGATGAGATTTTGAAAGCAAATGGAGTAAAGGCTACTGAATTTACTCTTGATAAAGTTGAGCTTGGTAAAAAACTTTATTTTGAGCCTCGCCTTTCAAAAAGTGGAATTATTTCATGTAATACCTGTCACAATCTAGGACTTGGTGGAGCTGATGGTATTAGTGCGGCAGTGGGACATAAATGGACTGCAAACCCTCATCATTTAAATTCCCCAACTGTATATAATGCTGTTTTAAACACGACTCAATTTTGGGATGGGCGTGCAGGAACTTTAGCGGATCAGGCCAAAGGACCTATTGAATCTGAAGCTGAAATGGCAACTCCAGCAAAATTAGCTGTAGAAAAAATCGCTTCTTTACCTGAATATGTTAAAGAATTTAAGAAAATTTATGGCAAAAGCGGTGTGAATTTTGACAATATTGCTGATGCGATAGCAAATTTTGAAAGAACTTTAATCACTCCATCTCGCTTTGATAATTTCTTAAATGGAGATGAAAAAGCTTTAACTAAAGAGGAGCAAAAAGGTTTAAAACTTTTCATTGACAAAGGTTGTGTAGCTTGTCATAATGGTGTGAATTTAGGTGGAAATATGCAAGCATTTGAGGTTGCAGGTAAGTATAAATTTGCAAATTTGGGTGATTTTAAAGGAGATGAAAATGGCATGGTTAAAACTCCAACTTTAAGAAATGTAGTTGAGACAGCTCCATATTTCCACAATGGTGCGATATGGAAATTAACCGATGCAATTAAAGAAATGGGTAGTGTGCAACTTGGCATTCAAATTTCTGATAAAGAGGCAAAAAGTATAGAAACTTTCTTAAAATCTTTAACTGGAACTAAACCAGCAGTGGTTTATCCTCAACTCCCTGTTTCTACAGAAAAAACTCCAAAGCCTGAACTATAAGGCTTATCAAACCCTAAATCTTTTTAGGGTTTGTTTAAATTTCTTTATCCTAGCTTTGCTATAATTTCTAGAATTTCATTGAGAAAGGTTTAATGATGAAACTTTTTGGGACAGATGGCGTTCGTGGAAAAGCGGGCGAATTTTTAGATAGTTTTTTAGCTATGCGTCTTGCTATGGCCGCTGGAATTTATTTTAAAGATAAGAGTGTTACAAATAATATTTTAGTAGGTAAAGATACAAGAAGAAGTGGTTATATGATAGAAAATGCTATTGTTTCAGGTCTTACTTCTATAGGATATAATGTGATACAAATAGGCCCTATGCCAACACCTGCAATTGCATTTTTAACTGAAGATATGCGTTGTGATGCGGGTATTATGATTTCAGCTTCACACAATCCTTATTATGATAACGGGATTAAATTTTTTGATGCACATGGGAATAAGCTTAGCGAAGATATAGAAAAAAAGATTGAAGAAATTTATTATGATGATAAGCTTATCCAAAGCTCTAAAGTTGATATGGAGAAAATTGGCCAGGCTAAAAGAATTGATGATGTTATAGGAAGATATATTGTTTCTATTAAGAATTCCTTCCCTAAGGATTTAACTCTAAAATCATTGCGTGTAGTTTTAGATGTAGCTCATGGAGCGGCTTATAAGGTAGCTCCGACTGTTTTTAAAGAACTGGGAGCTGAAGTTATAGTGATGAGTGATAAACCTAATGGGCTTAATATCAATGAAAATTGTGGAGCCTTGTATCCTTCAAATTTAGCCGCTGAAGTAAAGCGTTTGCGTGCAGATGTTGGTTTTGCTTTTGATGGAGATGCGGATCGTTTGGTAGTGGTAGATGAAAAGGGTGAAGTAGCAAATGGAGATAGCCTGCTTGGAGTTTTAGCTCTTTTCTTAAAAGAACAGGGCAAATTAAAATCCAGTGTGGTAGCTACTATCATGAGCAATGGGGCTTTGAAAGAATTTTTAAATGGACATGGTATAGAGCTCGATACTTGTAATGTAGGCGATAAATATGTACTTGAGAAATTAAAAGTTAGGGGTGGAAACTTTGGCGGAGAGCAAAGTGGGCATATTATTTTTAGCGATTATGCAAAAACAGGCGATGGTCTTATAGCAGCTTTGCAATTTAGTGCTTTGATGCTTTGCAAGAAAAAGTCCGCAAGTACTATTTTAGGACAAATCAAACCTTATCCTCAACTTTTAACCAATCTTAAAATTTCAGAAAAAAAAGATTTGGATAAAATTAAAGGTTTGAAGGAATTAAAACAAGATTTGGAAAATAAAAATATTAATGTGTTATTTCGCTATTCTGGAACAGAAAATTTGATCAGACTTTTACTAGAAGCTAAAGATGCTAAAATTTTAGAAAAAGAAATGAAAAATGTAGTTGAATTTTTCAAGAAAGCATTAAATGGTTAAAAGATATAAAACTATCTTGATCTTCATTTTAGTTTTTATTGCAGTTTTTGCTTTTGATCAGTGGGTAAAATCTTTAACTTTATCGGGTTTGCGTTGGCAAAGTGAGTATTTGGATTTAACTTATGCTCTAAACACAGGAGTTGCTTTTTCTATGTTTAGTTTTTTAGAGCATTATTTAAAATATTTACATTTAGCCTTGATATTGGCGCTTGTTATATACCTTTTGTGGCAAAAACAATTCTTAAGAGAACATTTAGTGGCTTTTGGTATGATGCTAGGGGCGGGGTGTTCGAATTTGCTTGACCGTTTTATACACGGGGGAGTAGTGGATATGTTTTTTTGGCATAAATGGTTTCATTTTGCTATTTTTAATGTAGCAGATGTGATGATAAACATAAGCGTTGCCTTAATCTTAATAAAAGAAATTTTTATAAAAAAGGAAAAAAATGACAGAATGGATTAATGAGTATTATTCTTGGATTAAATGGGTGCATTATTTAGCATTTGTTTCTTGGATGGCAGGACTTTTTTATTTGCCTCGTTTGTTTGTATATCATGCAGAAAATAAAAACAATAAAGGTTTTGTTGATGTTGTAAAGATACAAGAAAGAAGACTTTATTTTGGTATACAAAATCCAGCGATGATAGCAACGGTTATTAGTGGGAGTTTAATGTTACATGCTCATAAAGAAGTTTTGATGGTGGGTTCTGGCTTTATGCATGCAAAACTTACCTGTGCTACGCTTTTAATCATTTTTCATATACATAATTATTTTTGCTTAAAAGCTTTGGCGAATGATACTTCTACAAAAAGCGGAAGATATTTTAGAATTTATAATGAATTTCCTACTTTAATGTTTATTATCATTGCTTTAATGATGGTGATTCGTCCGTTTTAATTTTCATTTCTATTTAATTTCAAAAAAAAGAAATTAAATAGAACTTATATTTTCTTTCATTATATTGATAAAATCTTTATTTTTTAAGCGCTTACTATCTCTAAATACCGCGCGCACAAGATCCATTCCTGTGTAAAAATCCTTCATTAAGACCACAAAGAGATACTGTCCAAATTCACTTGTGATTAAGGCGCCATTTTCTTTTTTGATAGCATTGCTTATTTTAAGTCCTAAAAGTTCTTTGAAGAGTTCTTTTTCAAGATCACAATTAAGGGTTTGATTGAATTTATCAATTTGTATTTTCCCTGCAAACATTTCAGTTAAAAATATGTATTTGATAATCTCTTTTCGTGTAAAACTCGCTTTTGCTATATTGGCATTTTGTTTTTCTTGTATCATCTTTGCATAATCATTTAAATCAAAAGCATTGATAAGCAACTCCCCATCTAAAAAGCTAAAAGCTCCACTTCCAACGCCTAAATATTCATGGTGAGAGCTTACATATTCATCATTGAGTTGATTTTTTTCTAAAGAAAAACTCCAGCCATTATTTTGCTGATAATCCTTGAAAAAATTTCGTATCATTTGATAGTATTTAAATTCATTATCTTTAGTTTCAACACCAAGACTTTTGGCTATATTGTCTTTGGTTAGATTGGATTTCATTAAAGGATAGGTTGTGATTTGTTGAGGAGCTAAATTTTTAGCGATTTTTAAATCATTTAAAAGCTGTTCTTCTGTTTGTGAGGGGAAATTAAAAATTAAATCAAGGCTAAAAATTGGCAAAATTCCCAAAGCTTTTGAAATTTTTTCTTGTAATTGTTTAGAAGAACCAAATTTATTATATCTTGCTATTTTTTTTAAAATTTCATCATCAAAACTTTGAATTCCACAGCTTAAACGATCGATTATACCTTTAAACATAGAGAGTTTTTCAGGAATTATATGATTAGGATCGCTTTCGCAAGAAATTTCTTTGATATTGAAAAGTTTTTTACAAAGTTCTAGAGTTTTTAGTAATTCATTTTCATTAATCAATGTTGTTCCGCCCCCTACATACATTGAGCTAAAATCAAAACCTTTATCTTTTATAAGCATAAGCTCTTTTCTTAAATTTTCAAAATAAATTTTAGCCAATTCCTCATCATAATAGTATTTATGAAAACTACAATAAGGACAAAAGGTATGACAAAAGGGTATGTGAGCATAAAGCATATAAGTTTTATCTTTTTTGGCTTGTTTTTCTTGAGGATTTTTCAAAAGTTCGACATTGAAACTTTTATGTAGAGATTTTTCCATCATAGCATGAGAATATTTTAAAGCCAAATTTTGAAATAAATTCATTAACCCACCTTAAAGTAGAAAATATAATATAACTTTATCAATTTTTTATTAAATCAAGTGTAAATTTTTTTTATTTTTAGCAAAAAAATGCTATAACTTTCAAAATAATTAGAAAGGATGGCTTATGGATAAAACAAAAGTAGTAGAAAATTTAAACGCATTGTTTAAACAAAGGGCGGAATTTTATTCTTATTTTGATAAGAATATTTCAAAAGTTGGCAATACTGAAGTATTTGACTTTAGTAATGCTAAGGACTTAAATGCAGAGGAAGTTTATAAGCAATTTTATCATTTAGATTATGCGATGAGAAAATTATTACCAGCTATTTATAAAGCATATGAGGTTAGTGATTCTGATTTAAATAGAGATTTTTAAAAATAAGCTCTAATTTAGAGAGTAAGTTTTACTCTCTAAAGGACATATCTAAAGTTTTTGATTCTTCTTCTATATTTTTGCTGATATTTTCACCTTGTTCAAATCCGCCACCAAAAGCTTTGATAACATTGACTATAGAATTAGCATAAGAATATTTGGTATTATTAAAAGCAACTGTAGCATTTAACCAGTCTTGACGCGCTTGTAGATAGTCTTGCAAAGACATTTCGCCCACATCATAACGCTCTTTACTTATTTCATAAATTCTTTTGTAGGATAATTCGCTTGCTTGTGCGTTATTGTATTGCAAGCGAATAGTCTTTCTTGCAATTAAAGCATAGCGAATTTCTCCAAAAGCTGCAACTAAGGTATTTTGATAATTTACAAAAGCTTCATCTTTGTTGAGTTTTGCTAAATTCACATTTTGATAAATTTCTCCCCAGTGGAAAATTGGCATTACGAAATTCCCACCTATACTCCAAGTCCTAGAGCCCGCTTCCACAAGTGTATTTAAATCCCCGCTTTCAAATCCTAATAAGCCTGTTAAAGAAAGATTAGGCAAGAAAGCTGTGCGAGCTACTCCTACTAGATAATTTTGTTGAGTAAGTTTTTCTAAAGAAGATCCAATATCAGGACGCTGCAAGAGTATAGTGCTTGAAATTCCGCTCGGTATATCAAAATCTTTGAGTTTAAAAACCTGATAAGCTTGATCTTGATAAAGAATATCGTTTAAATCATTTGAAGTTAGAATTTTTAAAGCTTTAAGATAGTTTTCTTTATTTAATTTTGCTTCATTGTATTGTAAAGCAGTACTTTCTAAATTTGCTCTTGATTGCGCGATTTCGTATTCTCCTACTGCTCCTACTTGAAATTTTTCATAATTAATTTGATAAATTTCTTGTGCAGATTCATAAGCATCTTTTAAAGCTTTTTCATTTTCATTTGCATTTACAAAATTAAAATAAGTCTGAACCACGCTTGAAACTATAGAAAGTCTCGCAGCTTCATAATCATACTGACTGGCTTTAAAGCCTGATCTTGAAGCGCGATAAGTATCGCGGTATCTTCCCCAAAGATCAATTTCATAGCTTAAATCCAGTCCCATTTTAAAATCATTGCCATAGCTTACTCCCCCAGTGCGGTTGTTTGGAGCATTTGTAGGTGTTTTTGCACGATTTGCACTAGCGCTACCATCTAATTTTGGTAATAAATCACTAAAATCTATGCCTAATTGGGCAGCAGCTTGTTCCATATGAATAAAAGCAAGTTTTAAATCATTATTGTTCTGAAGAGCTAAATCAACTACGTGATTTAATTTCTCATCATCAAATTCTTTCCACCATTCTTTAGAAAGAGTATGATTGTTTTCTTTTTCCCAAGATAGGGCGCCCAGTTTATTATCAAGACTATAATTTGCTTCTGGGATATTTAAATTTGGACTTAAAGAACAAGCTGAAATAAAAAGGCTTAAGCTTGCTATAACACTTATTGAAATTATTTTATTCATGAACTTTACCCCTTTTCTTATCTAGCCATTCATTAAAATTTTCTAAAAGATAGAAAAATAAAGGCACAAAGAATATCGCTAAAGTTGATGCTGCGATCATTCCACCAATAAGCCCTGTTCCTAAAGAGTGTCTTGAAGCACTTCCTGCTCCTGTTGCGAAAATCATTGGCAAGACCCCAAAAGTAAAAGCTAAAGAAGTCATTATGATAGGACGAAAACGAAGTTTTGCTGCTGCAACAGCTGCTTCAAAAACTCCTTTACCTTTTTTAAAGCGCTCTTCCATTGCAAATTCTACGATTAAGATAGCATTTTTAGCTGAAAGTCCAATCAAGAGCAAAAGTCCTGTTTGAAAATATATATCATTAGTAAATCCTCTTAAGTATACAAGTAAAAACGAACCAAAAACGGCAAAAGGTACAGCTGTAACAACAGCTAAAGGTATAAGCCATCTTTCATATTGAGCAGCTAGAATTAAAAAGACAAATATCATACCTAAAGCAAAAGCATAACTTGCTGTTCCTTTACTAGAAACTTCTTGATAAGCTGATCCACTCCAAGCTATCGAATAATCATCCCCTAAAGTTTCTTTTGCTACTTGAGCAATCGCTTCTATAGCTTGACCTGAAGTATAACCTGGTGCGGGTTGACCTTGAACTTGTGCTGCTGGGAAAAGGTTGAATCGTTTTACATCATCAGGCCCTGAACTTCTTTGTAAAGTTAAGAAAGAATCAAGTGGTATCATTTTTCCATCATTTGATCTTACAAAAATATTTTTTAATGTATCTTGTGTATTTCTAAAATCACCTTTTGCGCGGATATTTACTTGGAAATTTTTACCTAGCATAGAAAAATCATTAACATAATATGTTCCAATGGTTGCATTCATTGTACTGAAAACATCTTGCATATTTAAATTAAAATGCTTTAGTTTATCTCTATCAATGATGAGTTTATATTGAGGAAAGCTCGTATCAAGAGTAGTTCGAACCCCA
Source organism: Campylobacter sp. JH32 (assembly GCF_017846535.1). Taxonomy (NCBI): domain Bacteria; kingdom Pseudomonadati; phylum Campylobacterota; class Epsilonproteobacteria; order Campylobacterales; family Campylobacteraceae; genus Campylobacter; species Campylobacter sp. JH32. The sequence continues at coordinate 58,968 of NZ_JAEQBS010000004.1, read as the reverse complement.
TATAATTCCTCTCTTTGATTGGCTGCTGCTACAAGTTTATTTACATCTTCTTGAATTTGATCGTAGCTTTTTCCGCTTTTGTTTTGAACATACATTTCAAAACCGCCTGTGATACTTAATCCAGGTATAGGAGGTAAGCCTATAAATATACTTGAAGCATTGCGATCAAAAGCAAATTTTTTATTAAGCTCCATGGCGATTTCATCAGCACTCACATTTCTATCTTTCCAATCTTTCAAGCCTATAAACATTGCAGCGGCATTTTCTTTGAGTGAACTTGTAAAAAGATCAAATCCTATCATAGCCATTGCATCTTTAACTCCATTAGTTTTTAAAACTTCTTGATTTATGTGATCAACTTCTGAGATTGTTCTATGGAGTGCTGAAGCTGAAGGAAGGTTGATAATACCTATCATTAAACCTTGATCTTCTTCAGGAACTAAAGAATTTGGTACTGCTTTATTAAGATAAAAAATTGCTCCAAGCATAATACAAAAAATTAAAACAAAACGAATGGTTCTTTTAAGCATATAAGCAACGCCTGCACTAAATATAGAAGTGCTCCAGTCAAAGAAATCATTAAATTTTTGAACGATATAAAAAGGCTTGCTTTCATTGCGTCTTAAAAAGAGTGCACATAAAGAAGGTGTTAAAGTAAGAGCTACAAAACCTGATATGGTTACAGATATAGCTAAGGTAAGAGCAAATTGTCTTTGAATCTCTCCAACAAAACCTGATATAAAAGAAACTGGTACAAAAACAGCACAAAGCACAAGAACAATTGAAATAACCGGAGAGCTAACTTCTTGCATCGCTTGGATAGCAGCATCTTTTACGCTTATTTGCTCATTTTCATGTAAAATCCTATCAATATTTTCTACAACTATAATCGCATCATCTACAACGATCCCTATAGCTAAAATCAAGGCAAAAAGTGTAAGCAGGTTAATACTAAAGCCTAAAACATAAAGTCCAGCAAAAGTTCCTAACAATGAAACAGGTACAGCTATCATAGGAATAAGCGTTGCACGGAAATTCTTTAAGAACATATACATAACAATAATAACCAAAATCAACGCTTCAACAAAGGTTTTTATAACTTCTTTGATTGATTCTATTACAAATTTTGTTATATCGTAAGGAATATTATATGTTAAACCTTTTGGGAAATTTTTTGAAAGTTCTTGCATTTTAGCTTGAACAAGTTTTGCTGTATTGAGTGCATTTGCTCCTGATTGAAGATTGATCATAATTGGAACTGCATCATTGCCATTTAATCGTCCTTGTGAGCTGTATTGTTGTGATCCTATTTCCACATCAGCTACATCTTTAAGTCTTAAAAATGATCCATCATTATTTGTTCTTAAAATAATGTTTTCAAATTCACTAGGATTTTGTAGTCTTCCTTGCATAGTGATTGAATAAACATAAGGGGATTTTTGGGTTACAGGTTCTTCGCCAATTTTACCAGTTGCGTATTGGGCATTTTGGTCATTAACCGCAGAAATTACATCAGTAGCTGTGATTCCAAATTTATTTAATAAATCAGGCTTGAGCCAAATTCTTAAAGAATAATTACGATTTCCTATAGCGTTTGCATCTCCAACTCCTGGAACCCTTTTTAACTCATCTAAAACATTTAAAGTGATATAGTTATATACATCTACTGCACTCATTGAGCCATCACTTGAATACATAGAAATTGCAGCAAGTGTTGCTGAGGAAGTTTTTCTAACTGTTACTCCAAGTTTTTTAACTGCATCTGGCATTTTTGCAGTTGCGGCTGAAATTCTATTATTAACATCTATGGTGGCTTGATCAGGATCTGTACCGATATCAAAATAAACAGTCAAACTCATAGTTCCTGAAGAACTTGAAGTTGAATCCATGTAAATCATATTATCTGCGCCATTGATTGCATCTTCGATAGGACTTGCAACTGTTGAAGCAATGGTTTGTGCATCAGCTCCTGTGTAAGTTGCACTTACTTTAACTGTAGGAGGGGTTAAAGAAGGATATTGTTCTATAGGTAAATTTGTAAGACCTATAGCTCCAGCCAAAGAGATGATAATGGCTACAACGGAAGCAAAAACAGGTCTTTCGATAAAAAATTTAGAAAACATTATTGTGCTCCAATTTCTTTAACTTCGCTACCAACTTGAATTTTTTTAAAGTTATCTAAAATGATTTTATCGCCATTTTGTAATCCTTTGTCAATAATGGCATATTCATTGTTTTGGTAGCTTATATGTACAGAAGATTTTTCTACTTTTCCATTTTTAACAAGAAGAACATAAACATCATTTTGATTTTGTTTAACAGCTATTTGAGGCACTTTAAAGCCATTTTTTTGTATAAAACCTTCTGAAGTAATTGTTGCAAAAGCACCTGGTAAAAGTGTTGAGTTGTTGTTGTCAAATATAGCTTTGGCTTTTACTGTTCCACTATTAGCATCTATAACAGAATCAATAAAATAAAGTTTGCCTTGAACGGTTTCTCCATTAAGATTTAAATTTGCATAGATATTGCTTAAATCCCATTTTCCATCTTGAGTATTGCGAACGATATTGAGTTTATCCGTATCTGAAATGTAAAAATCAGCATAGATTGGATTGAGGTTTGTAATTCTTACGAGTTCAGTTGAAGAGGAGCTAACATAATCTCCTATATTAATCAAAGCATCTCCTACAATACCATCAAAAGGAGCTTTAATTTCAGTATAAGCTAAATCAATGCGTGCATTTTCTAAGTCTGCTCTAGCACTGGTGAGATTTGCTTTTGTGTTGTTAAAATTTGCTAAGGCGCTATCATATTCTTTTTGAGAGATTGCTCCTTTATTATAAAGAGTTTTTGAACGGTTATAATCTTTGCTGGCATTGTCAAAATTTGCTCTAGCCATTAAAGCTTTTCCATAAGCTGAATTTACACTTGCTTTAAATTTATCTTGTTCGATAATGAAAAGTATTTGTCCTTTTTTAATTAAATCACCCGCTTTGAAAAGTTTCTCCACGATAACACCGCTTACTTGAGGTTTGATGATAACATCATAATCACTAACAAGTTTTGCAGGATAAGTAAAGTTAAGCGGTAAATTTTCGGCTTTAGCGCTCATTGTACTAACGGATTGAGGGGGTGTTTGTTTTTGAGGTGCTTCTTCTTTGCTACAAGCAGAAAATAAAAATAAAGCACTTAAGAGTAAAAGGGTATTTTTTTGAAACAAATTCATGATTTTTGCCTTAAAATTTTTAATTTAAATATATTGTAATATTTATTGCACAATTTTTAAGACATATTATAGTTCAAATTTGGTTAATAATTTTTATATTTACTTAATTAAATTGAGGTTTTATTTTCAATTCCTTTTAAAAATATATTGACAATAAATTCCACATGTTCTTTTTGTTCTTGTTTGTTCATTAAAGGAGTATCGGCTAAAACATTTAAACTATGATAAGGTTCTCTTAACATGGCGCAAAAAAGCATGGCAAGTTTTTGGGCATTATTTGAAATATAGCTGCTATCTTGCTTTTTAAAAAGTTCTATAAGTATGTTATAGGAGAAAATTTTCTGATTGTTTTCAATCCAATTTTCAACATGCTTATGTTTATCATAAACTTGAGAGAAAATAATTTTGCCAAAGGCGACGGTTTGGACTTGATTGAAAATATCAACAAAAGTAAGTCCAAAAGAGGTTAAAAATTCTTTTAAATTTTTATCTTTAATAGTTTGAGTTTGAGAGGCTATTAGGTCAAAATGTTTTTTGCAAACATCATCTAAAATTTCAAAAAATAAACCTTCTTTACTATTAAAACTATCATAAATATTAGAATACGAACCGCCCGATAGTTTGATAATATCGCTTAAACTGGTTTCTTGAAAGCCCTTGGTTAAAAATAGATCAAAAGCAACATTTTTAATCTTTTCTCTTCTTGCTAAAACTTTTTTAGAAGGTGTTTTATTTGGATTCATTATACCCCTTTAAAATTGTGCTTTTAGGATAAACAAAAATACTTTCTCTAAAAATGACAATCTCATCATTATCTTTGGCATAGGCCTTGATGTGAAGTGGAAAAATCACATCTTTTTGATCATTATCTGCTAGCTTTTTAGTAGCTTTTATTACAACAATTTTCTTAGCTTGCTCTCCTGCTTTTAATGTAAAAGCTTTACTTGGACGAATGATTTCTATGCCATTATCAATGCCTTCTAGGCTAGCTTCAAAATAATATTCATGAGCTTTAGAATCAGTATTTTGAAACAAAAAAGTATAAGCATTTGAAATTTCTAAACCATTATTAGTATGCGAAATTTGATAAAGTTCACTGCTACGATTGATATTTAAAAGCATATTTTCTTTTTTACTACCCATAATCATTAAAGCAATTAAAGCAATCACAAGAACAATAAAATAAGCAATGGTTCTAAAGCGGAGATAATTTACTTTTTTGCGTGTTTCTATGGCCTTTACACTGGTCCAATTAATCAAACTTGGTCTATTAAATTTGCTTTGCACTTTAGAACAGGCATCAGCACATTCTAAACAATTGATACATTCAAGTTGCATACCTTTGCGTATATCTATATGAGTAGGACAAATGCTTACACAGGCTTCACAACCTATACATTCACCCTCAGGCGGTTTTTTGTAAAGTTTGGTATGTCCATCATAAATCACTCCCCCGCGTTTTTCATCATAAATAACTTGCATGGTATCGCGGTCAAACATTACAGATTGAACTCTTGCGTAAGGACATACATAAATACAAAATTTTTCTGCTAAATAGGTAATATCTAAAGTTAAAAACAAACTTGCGCAAAATAAAACACCCAATAAAAGTAAGTGTTCTCCTGGATTTTGTATATAAGCAAAAAAATCTTCAGGCGGAACAAAATACCAAAGCAAATTACTTACAGCTACTAAAGATATGAAATAAAATAAAATCACCCCTATGATTTTTTTAAAATAATATCCTTCATATTCTTTTTGTTTATTGTTAATATTTTTACGAATTTTTAAAAGTTTAGTCTGGATAATATCTCTATAAATCACTCTAAAAATAGTTTGAGGACAGCTCCAAGCACACCAAACTCTTCCTCCTAAAGTGGTTATAAAAAATATAAATAAAAAAAGAAAAATAAGCAAAAAAGGCATAAGATATAATTCTTGAGTTGAAAATGAAATAAAAAATAGATTCAACTTAGAATGAACAAAGCTCAATAAAAAGAAATGGTTGCCATTAATTGTAATAAAAGGTAAACAAAATATTACAATTGTTGCAATTAGATATACAAAATAACGCTTTTTAGTATAGTTGGTGATGTGATTTTCCATGAAAAACCTCGTAAAAAATTAGTAATTACGATTATAGCCCAAAAAACTAAAACAATTTTTAAATGCTTTCTAAGTTTGGATTAATAAGAAATATTCTATAATCATAATTCACAACAAAAATTTACACAGAAAGGTGGTGAGGATAGTGCCAGGAATTAAGGTACATCCTAACGAGTCTTTTGACGAAGCGTATCGTAAGTTCAAAAAACAAGTAGATAGAAATCTAGTTGTTACTGAAGTAAGAGCGAGAAGATTTTTTGAGCCTATGACTGAAATTCGTAAAAAACAAAAAATTTCAGCTCGCAAAAAAATGCTTAAAAGACTTTATATGCTTAGACGCTACGAGTCAAGACTTTAACCCAAAGCCCGAAAGGGCTTTTTTCTTAATTTAAGATTTCTTTGCAAAATTACCTTTTTTAAAATCCTAGTTTTATTTTATATATATTAAGATTGCATTTTATTTCTTTAAAATATTTTCATTTTTGTAAGATTTAATTGATTATTTTTTGTTAGAATTTTATCAAAAAATAAATTCTAAATCTCATTTGAGGATCAAGACTATGAAAAAAATTAAAAAAATTATTCAAATCGGTATGATAAGCGGCCTTGCAGCTGTTGCAGGTGGAGCTTTGGTAGGATGTGGAAGTAGCAATGATAATAGTGATACTTTAAATCAAGCAGCAAACACTCAAGGAGCCTTTGTTATCATTGAAGAAATCGCCCCAGGTCAATATAAAATCAAAGATCAATTTCCAAGTGATGAAACTAGAGTTGTTTTAAAAGATATCAATGGCACAGAAAGAGTGCTAAGCAAAGAGGAAATGGATGCGCTCATCAAAGAAGAAGCAGCTAAGATTGATAATGGAACTTCAAATTTGACTAAAGAGGGCGGTCAAATCAGCAGTGGAGGATTAAGCTTAGGAGAGACCTTACTTGCAAGTGCTGCGGGTGCAATTTTGGGTAGCTGGATAGGCTCTAAGCTCTTTAATAATCAAAATTTTGCCAATCAACAACGAGGCGCTTTTTCAAATCAAAGTGCTTATCAAAGAAGTGTTAATAGTTTTAACAAGGCAGGCACAGCAGGCTCTGCCTCAAGTGCTTCAAAATCAGGTTTTTTTGGTGGAGGCTCTAAAGCCACAAGTTCTAGTTCTTCTTTTGGCTCTTAAGGATAAATAATGCAATTACTACAAGTAGACAAACTTCAAAAAGATTATTTAGAAAATATAGGTTTTTCTTGGCATACAGATGAAGATGGAAGTGATTATATAAGTGATAAATTAGTATGTGTAAGTGAAAATGAAGCCAATGCTTATTATGAGGCAGTCAATGAGCTTTATGATATGTTTGTAGCTGCAGCACAAAATGTTATAGATAATAATCGTTTTGATGAGCTTGGAATCCCTTTTAATCTTGTTGATGCTATTAAAATGAGTTGGGAAAATGAGGTTCATTGGCATTTATATGGCCGTTTTGATTTAGCGGGTGGACTTGATGGCAAGCCTATAAAGCTTATAGAATTTAATGCAGATACCCCCACTGCTCTTTTTGAAAGTGCGATTTTACAATGGGCGATTTTAAAGCAAAATGGCATGGATGAAAGTAAGCAATTTAATAGCATTTATGAAAGCTTGATGGATAATTTTAAAAGATTGATTACCCTTGAAGAGGATACTCAAGGCTTTGAAGAATATTATCAAGGATGGAAAATTCTTTTTTCAAGTGTGGCAGGAAGTAAAGAGGAAGAAATCACTACAAAATTACTTGCTCATATTGCAAATGAAGCAGGATTTGAAACAGATTTTTCTTTTGTAGATGAGGTAGAATTTAGCGAAGAGGGAATTTTTAAAGAGGGTGTAAATTATGAATATTGGTTTAAGCTCGTTCCTTGGGAAGATATAGCCATAGAAGAGGGCGAACTAGCCATGCTTTTAACGCAAATCATGAGAAATCAAAAAGCTATTATTTTAAATCCTGCTTATACGCTTTTATTTCAATCTAAGGGAATTTTAAAAATTTTATGGGAACTTTTCCCAAATCATCCATTACTTTTAGAAACACGAGATGTTCCTTTAGAGGGAAAAGATTATGTGAAAAAACCTGTTTTTGGTAGAGAAGGGGCAAATATTAGTATAATCAAAGAAGGTAAAATTTTACATGAGAATGTAGGTCCTTATGGGAATAATAAGGCTATTTATCAAGAATATGTAGAGTTTAATTCATGTGAAAACGAATACTATCAAGCAGGTGTTTTCTTTGCTTATGAAGGGTGTGGCTTAGGATTTAGAAAAGGAGGACTTGTGCTTGATAATTATTCTAAATTTGTAGGACATATTATAAAGGATTAGAAATGAAAATTGTTTGTTTAGATGCGGCAACTTTAGGGGATTATGATTTAAGTATTTTTAAGAATTTTGGAGAATTTCAAAGTTATGCTTTAACAGATAGAAAAGAAACCATAGAGCGTTTAAAAGATACGGATGTGGTTATGACAAATAAAGTTGTTATTGATAAAGAAGTTATGGATGCTTGCCTTAATTTAAAGCTTATTTTAGAAACAGCTACGGGTGTAAATAATATCGATGTTGAATATGCTAAAGAAAAGGGCATTATCGTTAAAAATGCTGCTGGATATTCTACTATGAGCGTAGTTCAGCATACTTTTGCATTTATTTTTGCTTTTTTAAATCATATTCCTTACTATGATAAATGGAGCAAAGAGGGCAAATGGTGCGATAGCCCTATCTTTACAGATTTTGGTAGAATTTTAAATTCAATGGAAGGAAAAAAGCACGGTATTATAGGACTGGGCAGTATAGGTAAAGAAGTGGCTAAAATTTCTAGTGCTTTTGGGGCTAAAATTTGTTATTATTCAACAAGCGGACTCAATCAAAATGCCGAATTTGAATGCTTAAATTTGGAAGAGCTTTTAAGAACTTGCGATATTGTTAGCATTCACGCTCCTTTAAATGAAAAAACGAAAAATTTGCTTACTTATGAGAAGTTAAAACTTTTAAAAGATAATGCGATTTTGGTCAATGTAGGCAGGGGCGGAATCATTAATGAGAATGATTTGGCAAAAATAATGGATGAAAAAAATATACGCGTAGGACTTGATGTTTTAGAGAGTGAACCTATGATAAAAAATCATCCTCTCTTAAATATCAAAAATAAAGAAAATCTCATCATTACTCCACATGTGGCTTGGGCAAGCAAAGAAGCGGTGGAAAAATTGATGTCTATGGTTTATGATAATTTAAAAGAATGGATAGAAAATGGCAAGTGAACATAGTTTTGATATTTCAGCGGCTTTGGATAAACAAGAGCTTAAAAATGCTTTTGAGCAAGCAAAAAAAGAGCTTGATTCTCGCTATGATTTAAAAGGTATTAAGTGTGAAATTGAATTTAGCGAGAAAGATGGTGTTTTTAAACTTCATTCTTCAAGTGAGGCAAAGCTTGATGTTCTAAAAGATATTGTGATTTCAAAACTTATCAAAAGAGGTATTAATTCAAGTGCTATTAAAGAGCTTTCGCGCGAAAGTGGAGCGATGTTTCGTTTAAATTTAAAAGCCAATGATAGCATTGATAGTGAAAATGCTAAGAAAATCAATAAGGCTATTAAAGATAGTAAGCTAAAAGTAAGCTCTTCTATACGAGGAGATGAAATTCGTGTAGTTGCAAAGCAAATTGATGATTTGCAAGCTGTGATGAAAATGGTTAAAGAGCTTAATTTAGAATTAAATCTTAGTTTTAAAAATTTAAAATAGGTTAAGAGTGTTGAGAAAAATTTTTATCTTTTTTTTAATTTTGTTTTTTAGTGCTTGTGCTTTAAAAAATCAAGATTATTCTAGCCAAAAAATGAAGGTTGTATTTAGCACACCAACTATTAAAATCAACGATTTTGGCTTTTTAAAAAAAGAAAATAAGGCTTTAAATTTAGAAGTTTATAAACTTGGACAAGCTTTTTTTAAACTTAAAATCAGAGAGGATATTTGTTTAAATTCGGTGTGCTATAGCAAAATGGTATTTAATCAAAAATTTTTTAAAAATGCCTATTATGAAGATATATTAAAAGATATTTTGGAAGCAAAGCCTTTGTGGAATGGTAAGAATATGCAAAAAACTCAATGCGGATTCAATCAGAATTTAAACAGCGCAAATTATGAAATTTTCTATGAAATTTGTGATAATAAAATCAGTTTTGTTGATAGAATTTCGCGTATAAAAATTGTTTTAATGAATTTTAAGGATAAAATTTGAAAATAGGGCTGTTGTTATGCTTTTTTGTGAGTTTGGTTTGTGCGCAAATTTATAAGGGTGAAATTTATTTTTATGACTTAAAAGATAAGCAGGTTTTTGCTATAGTTTATGATAATGCTCCTTTTGTACCCATTTTTGATAGGGATGTTAATCAAACTAGTTCTAGTTTTTTAATACTGAGCGATCTTGATACAAATATCGAGATAGCTTTGTTTCAAACAGCAAATTCATGGGAGGATGGAGAAAAAAAATATAAAATTTCTTCTTCTAAAGAACTGGTATTTGATAATAAAAAAATTCAAGGAAATAAACTAGGAACAACAACTCTTGAACTTATCAAAGAGCAAAACAATATAAGAATCAAACGCAGTCTTGATTTTTTAGCCCATCAAGATGAGATCAGACAATTTCGTCCTATGTATAACGACATTGTTAGTTTTGAACAAATTCGCCAAAAGCCTATCGTACTAAAAGATGGAAAGCTTAGTTTTGAAGAATGGTATTATTTTTATGAAGAGGATAATCGCGCAATTTTAGAGCTTAATAATTTTGTTTTCGATATGGATAAAAAAGTTTTTTTAAGTTTAAATGAGCTTTATGATGTGGATAATTTGAAATTTAAAGAACTCTTGCATCAAAAACTGAATCTTGTTTGCGATGAATGTTTTGATGATATGGAGCAAGTTTTTTTTAATAATAACTTTTTAATTACAAATTTGGGTTTAAGATTGTGCTATCTTCCTTATGAAAATCATTATTTGAATGAAAATATTTGTGTTGATTTTAACGAGAATGAGATAAAGGAATTTAGAAAATAAAATGGTCAGGCTAAAGGAATTTTTAAGTCTTAAAAATATAGAAGAAAGTCAAATTTATAAAGAATTAAAGTGTTCAAAGAATGAAGCTTTGATTTTGAGAGAACTTTGTAAAAATTATGTCATTTCCATATCTTCTATCAATGCTTTTACTTTATTGACAGGAATTTTTGGTAGTGAAAAATATTCGTATTTAGATACTTTAGAGGATTTAAAAAGGCTTATTGAAAGAGGTTTTGTAAATCAAAATTCTGGCTTTTTTAAAAATATAGAAAGCAATAAAAGCCAAAATTTAATTCTTAGTTTATTGCAAAGCGAGTTGAGTTTAAGTGAGTATTTTTTAGAATTTTTAGAAGCCAAGCCTCGTTTAAATTTGGATAAAAAAGAAGCTTATGGAGAGTATTTAGAATATTTAAAAGATGAATTTATGCGAGTTGAACTGTATGAGAGATTGAGTTTTATACGTTCAAGCACATATAGTGACGAACTTAAAGCACAAATCAAGCTTTATGAAAAACATATTAAAGAAAGACTTAAGAAAAGTAAATTTTATAATATTTTAGCAGATATTTTTAAAGAGTATAGTCTTGAGTATAAAGAGCAGATTATTTTTCTAGCTCTTCTTAAAGAAGAATATACACTAAGCAATGAAAACTCAGTATCTAGAGAGATGAATTCTTTACTTTCTTTAGTCAGTGAAAATGATTTAGAAAAGCATAAAAATAAAAGTTTATTGCAAGAAAATGCTCCTCTTCTTAATTTAATAGAATATGATGAATACTTAAATGCCTTTGGTGATATTTCTAAGAGTTTTTTTATTACAGATGAAATTTTACAAAGAATTATAAATTTCGAGCCAAAACAAAATAAAAAAATTAAAATCGAAAATGTTTTAAAAGAGCAAGATATTTTTGAGCTTATAGAGCCAAGTATAGATATAAATGATATTATCATGCCTCAAAATACTAAAGAGCTTTTGGAAAATATCTTAAAACAACAAGATAAAAAAGTACTTGAAAGGCTAAATTCTTGGGGGATAAAGAGCAATAAAAATATAGAAGCAAAGATTATTTTTTATGGACCTGCTGGAACGGGGAAAACGATGTCAGCCCTAGCTATGGCAAAATCGATGAAAAAAACAGTGCTTAGCTTTGATTGTTCTAAAATTTTAAGTAAATGGGTGGGTGAGAGCGAACAAAATGTAAGGAAAATTTTTGATACTTACAAAAACATAGTTCAAACTTGCAAACAAAGTCCTATATTGCTTTTAAATGAAGCTGATCAGTTTTTAAGCACAAGGGTTGAAAGCAGTAGCGGAAGTGATAAGATGCATAATCAAATGCAAAATATTTTTTTAGAGCAAATTGAGCGTTTTAATGGTGTTATCATTGCTACAACTAACTTTTTAGAAAGTTTAGACAGTGCTTTTTCGAGAAGATTTGATTATAAGATTGAATTTAAAAAGCCTGATTTTAAAGATAGGCTTAAAATGTGGGAGAAATTTTTACCTAGAAAAGCATCCTTTGAAAAAGCATTTGATGTTAATCTTTTAGCAAATTACGAATTAAGTGGAGCGCAAATTTTAATGGTTGTTAAAAATACTGCTTTGAAGGTAGCTGTGACTGAAGATGGAGTATTTAAAATGCAAGATTTTATAGAGAGTATACAAAAAGAATTAAATTCTAGTTTTGATAAAAGCAAAATTGTCGGTTTTTAAGCTTTTTTAAATTTGAAAAATTTTAAATAGCGTATCATAAAATAAACAAGGCTAAGCATCAAAGCACTCCATTCCCAAAACATAGGAACTTTAGGGCTTAAAAAATAATGATAACTTGCTAAAACCAAGCATACATAACCTAACTTTCTTATCTTTTCAATTCTTTTAAAAAATCTAAAAGAGCTTAAAAACATAAAAAAGATGATGATAAAAGCAAAAAAACCACTCGCTTCCAATAAACGATGAGAGATATCATCAAAAAGTCTTAAAAAATTTGCATTTCTATCAAAGATAAAATAATTTAAAAAATGTAAAAATGCCCAAAATGCAGCAAATATTCCTAGTAGCTTAGGATAGCTTTTGGTTTTTTTAAATTTGCATAAAGAAAACAAAAGGCTTAAATTTAAAAAAAATAAAGCAAAAACTCCTGTATAAATATAAGCCTCTTTGACAAAATCAAAGGCTTTTAATATATGATAAAAGCCATAAATCAAGCTTGCTAAAAAAGCAAAATAGGCAAGAAATTTAAAGTATTTAGTGCGCATTAATAATTTGCCTTTAAATCCATGCCCGCATAAAGACTTGCTACTTCTTTTTCATAGCCATTAAACATTAAAGTAGGTTTGGTAAAAAAGTCTCCTAAAGCCCTTTCGTTAGCTTGCGACCATCTAGGATGGGATACATTAGGGTTGACATTGGCATAAAAGCCATATTCATTTGGAGCATATTTTTCCCAAGTGCCAATAGGCTGCTCTTTTACAAATTCGATTTTAACTATGGATTTAATACTTTTAAATCCATATTTCCAAGGTACAACAAGGCGGATTGGTGCTCCATTTTGTGGTTTTAAAGCCTTTTTATACATACCCACTGCAAGTAGAGTGAGTGGATGCATAGCCTCATCCATACGTAAGCCTTCCACATAAGGATACTCAACAGTTGGAAACAAAGCATCTTGATCGGGGAATTGGTTTTTATCCAAAAGAGTGGTAAATTTAATGAATTTTGCCTCGCTAGTTGGTTTTGCCATATCGATTAAACGGCGTAGTTCAAAACCTACCCAAGGCACTACCATAGACCAAGTTTCAACACAGCGAAAACGATAAATTCTTTCTTCTAAAGGAAATTTTAAAATATCCTCCATGCTAAGAGTGAAAGGCTTTTCTATTTCCCCGCTTATATCGATTTTCCAATTTTGAGTATTAAAATTTTGCGCTAAAGATACTGCCTTTCTTTTATCCGTTGAAAATTCATAAAAATTGATATAGTTTGTTGCAAGTTCTTCATTGCTAATTTCAAGTTTATTTGCATTTGTATCATTTATAAAATTTAAAGCAGAAAGTTTGGAAACAATTAAAGAAGAGCCGATTAAAGCTCCTGCTCCAAGTTTAAAAAAATCTCTTCTTTGTTTATAAAGTTTCTCAGGCGTTACAATCATAATTTTTCCTTATTAAAAATTTTTATTATTAAACTATAACAATGTTAATATAGGATTAATTTTATATGATTTTTTCAAGCTCTATATTGTAAAATATTTCTTCACAAAATTCTTTATAATGATTGAGTAGTTTAACTCTTGAAACTTCTTGCATTAGAATTTTAAATTCTAAATTTTTTATTTTTTTAAGTTCATCTTTAAGCTCTTCATCCTTTGGAAATAATAGAAAATATTCTTTAAAGATGAGCTCATAAATTTCAAAAGCTCCATCGATAAGATAGTTAATTGCTTTATCAAGGTGTCGATTAGAATCCTTAAAATTTAAAGGATTTAAAACCATAAAACAAAGATGAATCATAGCAAGATGAAAATATTGAAGACATTTTTCAGGCAGTGTAAAGAAATCATTTTTTTGAAAATTTTGTAAATTGTTAAAGTCAGAATTGATAAAATGACAGCCAAAACAGTCATTGATATTTGAAATCAAATTTTTAATTTTTTGCTCTTCATCAAGTTTTTTTCTAAAGGCTACAAAATAAGCCAAGGCTTTATAAAATCTCTGAAAAAATTCAATATGTTTGTGTTCTCTTAAGCAAATAAGACTCAAATCTTTTGGAGAAGTGGAGTATTCTTGCATATAATTATGAACTTTAAGAGCAATTTTGTTTCTCACTCCGAGTAAAAAATTTAAGTCTTTTTGTTTTAAAATTTGATGATAAAAAAATATAAAATCTTTAATCAAGCTTTTATGATTTTTTTCAAATAATGAAATTTGAAAATCTACGCTAATAAATTGATTATAAAGATTAAAATAATCACATTCTAATTGCTGATAATTCAATATTTTATCCCGCACTTAGTATAAAATTCTTTCAAAGCTTGTTCTTTATCAGGCTGAGTTTTGATCCATTCTTCAAAATGATTGCACATATCCCATTCTTTTTGCTGCATTGCTTCATAATTTTGCTCTATATCATTTTCGCTTATATTTTTTCTGTGTATTTTGTCTAAAATTTTTTCACATACAGCTCTAGGATTTTCATTTTTATATATAGGTCTTCCCACAACGATATAATCACTTAAATTTTCTCTAGCCATTGTAAGATTAGCAACGCGTTTTTGATCATCACTTGCTTCCCCAAAAGGACGAATTCCAGGAGTGAGGGTTAAGAAATTTGAATTTGTATGTTCTTTAATTTTTTTACTTTCAAAAACCGAACATACCATACCATCAAGTCCATTTTGATAAGACATTTTTGAAAAATGAATCACAGCTTCATCGATGTTTTGCTTATAAATGCTGTAAAAATTTTCTTCATCAAAGCTAGTAAGTGCTGAAACTGCTAACACCAAGGGTCTTTTATTGAAGCGATTGAGTCTAGACATCACTTCTTGCATAGCGACTTTTCCAGCACTTGCATGGATATTAATCATATCAACGCCAAGTTTTGAAATTTCCTCGCAAGCATCTGCCATGGTATTAGGAATATCATGAATTTTAAGATCGAGAAAAATTTTATATTCATCGATTTTTTTAAGTTCTTCTATGAATTTAAAGCCATCTCTTAAATAGGCTCTTAAACCCACTTTTAGCCAAAGATCTAAACCTTTTAATTCTTTAGCAAGCCTTAAGCACTCTTCTTTGGTGGCAAGATCAAGAGCTACGCAGAGTTTCATTGTTTTGCCTTAACAAGAGTATCTAAAACCCCATTGATAAATTTTGGAGAATTATCATTAGCAAGTTCTTTAGCAAGTTCTATAGCTTCATTAATCACTATGGCATTAGGCGTGTCTGTAAAAAGCAATTCATAGGCACCAAGTCGCAGTATGGCTCTTTCGATATGTCCTAATTTTTCAATTTCATTTTCGTTAAGGTAGGGGTTTAAATTCTTATCTATATCATCAAGATTTTTTATAATTCCTTCGTATAAACTCAGTGTGAAATTTTTTTGCTCGTTGCGGATTTTTTTTTCATTGAGAAATTCATCAATAAAATTTTCATTTTTTTCATTCATTTCTAGGGCATAAAGCAAAGAAATCACACTTTGTCTTACTTGGTGACGCGTTGCCATTAAAATTCCTTGCTTAAATTTAGCATTTCAATAACAGTTGTCATTGCTTCAAAGCCTTTATTTCCTGCTTTGCTTCCCGCTCTTTCTATGGCTTGTTCTATAGTATCAGTTGTTAAAACTCCAAAGCTTACAGGGATATTGTGGTTTAAACTTACATTGGCAATGCCCTTAGTGGTTTCTGCCGAAACATAATCAAAATGCGGAGTTGAGCCACGAATGACCGCACCCACACAACAAATCGCATCAAATTTTTTACTTTCTATAGCTTTTTTTAAAGCAAAAGGAAGTTCAAAAGCGCCTGGAACAAGTATAAGGCTAAGATTTTCTTCTTTGCCACCATGTCTTAAAAAAGCATCTCTTGCACCTTCTACAAGGCGATCGGTGATGATGTGATTAAATCTTGCATTGATGATAGCAATTTTGGTATTTGAGTCTAAATTTAATTTTCCTTCAATGATAGTCATATTATTTTCCTTCAATGATATTTTGAATTTCTAAAAGTGTTTTTACACAAGCTTTAAGACGATTAAGATCAAGCATATTAGGCCCATCGCATAAAGCTTCGCAAGGATTAGTATGTGTTTCAAAGAAAAAGCCATCTACTCCTACAGCTGCTGCTGCTCTTGCTAAAGGCTCTACAAATTCGCTTTTTCCTCCACTACTTCCCCCTGCAGCTCCTGGCATTTGCACACTATGAGTAGCGTCAAATATAACAGGAGCAAATTCACGCATGATAACCAAAGATCTCATATCCACGACTAAATTTCCATAGCCAAAGCTAGCTCCTCTTTCAGCTACAAAAATACCATTTTTATCAGCTACTTCATAGCCTTCTTCTTCTATACCGCGTGTTTGAAGTACTTTTTTGACACTGTATTTAATATCGCTTGGGTTAAGAAATTGCCCTTTTTTAATATTTACTTTCGCCTTTGTTTTGGCTGCTGCGACTAGCAGATCAGTTTGTCTGCATAAAAAAGCAGGAATTTGTAAAACATCAACCACCTCGCTTACGGGTGCTGCTTGCGTGCTTTCGTGTATGTCAGTTAAGATTTTCATACCGAATTCATTTTTTACACTTTGTAAAACTTTCAATCCTTCTTCAAGACCAGGGCCTCTAAAAGAATTAATACTTGTACGATTTGCTTTGTCAAAGCTTGATTTAAAATAAAATTCTATATTTTCATTTTCATTAAATTCTTGTAAATTCTGTGCTACTTTAAAAACCAAATCCTTATTTTCAATGACGCAAGGACCGGCAATGAGTATCATTTTTTTCATTTTTTTCCTTTGTTTTTAACCAAAATTATTCCACCAAAAATAATGCCTATTATACCTAAAAAAACCATAGCACTTGGTAAATCATCACCCAAAATTATACCCACTACCATACTAAAGACTACATCAAGATAGCTTACACCTGCTACAACACCTGCTTGTTTGGCTATGCCATAAGCTTTGGTTACATGAATTTGATAAATAGTGCCCAAGGCTCCCATGACAGCAATGATAAGCCAAGCTGTAAGGCTAGGCATGACAAAAGGTGCTAAAATAAAATCCAAATGCAAAGAATCAAGATGTTTTGGCTCAAAAAATTCAGCACCTATCATAGAGATTAAAGGCATTAAAGCCCCCAAAAGGATAAAAGAAAATGCAATTTGTTCTGTAGTGTAAAATTTTCTAAGCTCTCTTACACTTGTAAGAGCCAAGGCTGCTAAAAATCCACTCATAACACCTATGATAGAATTTTTTAAATCAAAACCCGAATGAGTTGAACTATCCGCCCAAGGTTGCGCAATTAAAAGCACCCCGCTAAATGCGATTAAAATCCCCAGCCATCCCTTGGCTCCGATATTTTCTTTAAAAATAATAAAAGCTATTAAAGTGATGAAAATTGGAGCAGTTTTTTGAAAAGCAAAAGCACCCCCTAGGGTAATATTTGAAACATTGTAAAAAAACATATAAAGCGAAAGTGTTCCTGTTACCCCGCGAAAGACTAAAAGCCAAAAATGTCCTCCTTCTTTGTGAACTTTTGAGCGTTTTAGTAGATAAACTATAAACAATACGCCGATGATATTTCTAAAAAACATAATTTCAATCGAACTCATTTCTTTGCTAAGAATTTTCGCACAAGCTCCCATAAGTGCAAAATCTAAGCACGCTAAAATCATAAAATAAATTCCTAAATTATGTTTGATGACTTTTAGCATCTTTTTTCCTTGATTAAATTATGGTTAATTCTAGTCTTTTTTTGCTTAATATTAAGGCAAATTTTATATAATTTTTTAAAAAAATATACATTAAAAATTTTTATTAGGTAAACAAATGCAAAGCATCATACTTATAGGTAAGCCAAATGTTGGAAAATCAAGTTTATTTAACAGAATGGCAAGGCAAAGAATAGCTATTACAAGTGAAATTTCAGGTACTACAAGAGATACCAATAAAACAGAAGTTTTTATAAATTCTAAAAAAGCCCTATTGATTGATAGTGGTGGTCTTGATGAAAGCAATGAGCTTTTTAAAAATGTTAAAAAAAACACTCTAAAAATTGCAAAACAAAGTGATATTATCCTTTATTTGGTTGATGGAAAACTAAGTCCCGATGATGAAGATAGGCAATTTTTTCATTCTTTAAAAAAATTAGGAAAGCCTATTGCTCTAGTAATCAACAAAGTGGATAATAAAAAAGATGAAGAAAGATCGTGGGAATTTGCTAATTTTGGTGTAAAAGAGGTTTTTAATCTTTCTGTTACTCATAATATAGGGCTAGATGAGCTTTATAATTGGCTTGAGAACTTTTTAGATGAACAATTTTTAATCCCTGATGAGGAAGAAAATTTAGAAGATTTTTTAGAACATTATGAAGAGGGAAAAGAATTTCAGTTTAAAGAACTCGATCAAAATTATATCAGAGTGGGTATAGTAGGGCGTGTTAATGTCGGAAAGTCAAGCCTTTTAAATGCTTTGGTAAAACAAGAGCGCAGTGTGGTGAGTTCTATTGCGGGAACGACAATTGATCCTGTTAATGAAAGCATAGTTTATAAGGATAAAGTGATAGAATTTGTTGATACTGCAGGTATTAGAAAGCGAGGTAAAATTCAAGGGCTTGAGCGTTTTGCATTAAACCGCACAGAAAAGATTTTATCTAATTCTCAAATCGCACTTTTGGTTTTAGATGCCAATGAAGGTTTTAACGAGCTTGATGAAAGGATAGCTGGACTTGCAGCAAAGCATTATTTGGGCGTGATTATTGTATTAAATAAATGGGATAAAACTGAATTTGAATTTGATAAAGTGGTAAAGGAATTAAAACTTGATCGCTTTAAATTTTTAGCTTATGCGCCCGTTGTCAGTGTTTCTGCTTTGAGTGGAAAAAGAGTACATGTTTTATTAGAAAAAATTTTAGAAGTCTTTACTAATTTTACACAAAAAATTCCAACCTCAAAACTTAATGATTTAATCGCAAGTGCGACTAAGGCTCATCCTTTACCGCATGATTATGGAAAATTGGTAAAAATTTATTATGCAGTGCAGTATGATTTAGCACCTCCTAAAATCGCACTTATTATGAATAGACCTAAGGCTTTGCATTTTAGTTATAAGCGTTATTTACAAAATCAAATCAGAAAAGAATTTAACTTTGAAGGTGTTCCTTTAGTCATTGCTTCGCGCAAAAAAGGAAGCAAGGAAAATGATGAAAGTTAAAAATATTATTTTTATTGGTTTTATGGGTAGTGGAAAAAGTACTATAGCTAGAGCTTTGGCTAAGGATTTAGATCTTGTTTTTTTAGATAGTGATGGTTTGATTGAGATGAAATTTGATCAAAAAATCAGTGAAATTTTTAAAGAAAAGGGCGAGGCTTTTTTTAGACAAGAAGAGCAAAAAGTAGCAAATTTTCTTTGCTCTTGTAATGGAGCTTCTATAGCTAGTGGCGGAGGTTTTATACATGTTTTGGATTTTGATAAAATAGGTTTTTGTATTTATTTAAAAGCAAGTTTTGAATATCTAAAAAAGCGTTTAAGCGAGAATGAAATTGCTAAAAGACCTTTATTTTATGATGAAGTTCAAGCAAAAAGATTATATAATGAGCGTCTAAATAAATACGAGCAAAAAGCGAATTTGATTTTAGATGTTGAAAATAAAAGCATTGATGAGCTTGTGATAGAAATAAAAAAGGTGATAAAATGAGAGTATTAACAGGACTTCAGCCAAGTGGAGATTTGCACATAGGTAATTATTTTGGTGCTATAAGGCAAATGGTGGAGGCTCAAGAAAAAAGTGAAATGTTTATGTTTATAGCAAATTATCATGCTATGACTTCAAGTCAAGATGGAAAGAAATTAGAGCAAAATTCACTCAAAGCCGCTGCGGCTTTTTTAAGTCTTGGTATAGATCCGCAAAAAAGTGTTTTTTGGTTGCAAAGCGATGTAAAAGAAGTAATGGAGCTTTATTGGATTTTATCTCAATTTACTCCTATGGGTTTATTAGAGCGCGCTCATAGTTACAAAGATAAGGTGGCTAAGGGTTTGAGTGCGTCACATGGACTTTTTTCTTATCCTGTTTTAATGGCAGCAGATATTTTGCTTTTCGATACTCAACTTGTGCCAGTAGGTAAGGATCAAATTCAGCATGTTGAAATAGCTCGCGATATTGCCTTAAAAGTAAATAATGAATGGGGTGAAATTTTTACCTTGCCCGAAGCCAAGATAAATGAAGAGGTAGCTGTAGTCGTAGGAACTGATGGGGCCAAAATGAGTAAATCTTATCAAAATACCATAGATATATTTGCTAGTCAAAAGGCTTTAAAAAAGCAAATTTCTTCCATAGTCACAGACAGTACAGCCTTAGAAGATCCTAAGGATTATCAAAATTGTAATGTTTTTAAAATCGCAAAATTATTTTTAAATGAAGTAGAGCAAAAAGAATTGCAGGCTCGCTATGAAAAAGGTGGTGAGGGTTATGGACATTTTAAAATGTACTTAAATGATCTTGTCAATGAATACTTCAAAGAAGCAAGAATGAAATACGATGAGTTGTTAGAAAAACCTTCGCATTTAAAAGAAATTTTAGAATTGGGTGCAAGCAAGGCTAGGAAAATTGCTCAAGAAAAAATGCAAAAAATTTATGAAAAAATAGGACTTTAAGGAGTAAAAATGCTTGATTTGAAAAATTTACAAAATAATTTCGATGAGGTTGCTAAAAAGCTACAAAATAAAAAAGTAGATGAAAATATATTAAAAAATCTTGCCGAGCTTTTTACAAATTTGAAAAAAGAAAAAGCGAGTTTGGAAGAATTTCAAGCTTTTCAGAATAAATTCAGTAAAGAACTAGCCACTGCAGAAGATAAGGAAAGTTTGAAGGCAAAACTCAGTGAAAATAAAATTAAAATCAATGAGCAAAATGCAAAAGTAAATGCTTTGGAAAATGAGTTAGAAACCATTGCTCATGCTATTCCAAATATCCCTGATGAATGCGTTCCTGTGGGTGAAGATGAGGAAGAAAATGTTGAAATAAAAAAAGTTTTAACACCCCCTCAATTTGATTTTACTCCAAAAGAACACCATGATTTAGGAGAGAGTTTAAACTGGCTTGATTTTGTGCGAGGGGTAAAAATTTCACAAAGCCGTTTTTGTGTGCTTAAAAATGAAGGAGCTTTGCTAAGCCGTGCTTTGGTAAATTATATGATAGATTTTAACCGAAGTCGTGGGTTTGAATTTGTAAATGTGCCTTTTTTGGTAAATAGTCCTACGATGTTTGGCACAGGACAGCTTCCTAAATTTAAAGATGATATGTATAAGATAGAGGATGAGGATTTGTATTTAATCTCAACTTCTGAAATTCCTGTGACAAATCTTTATAGTGGAGAAATTTTAACGAGTGAAAGTTTGCCTATTAAAATGACTTGCTATAGTGCTTGTTTTAGAAAAGAAGCAGGAAGTGCAGGGCGTGACACAAGAGGCATTATCCGTCAGCATCAATTTGAAAAAGTAGAGCTTGTGAGCATTACCAAACCTGAACAAAGTGACAGTATTTTTAATGAAATGGTAGAATGTGCAAGTGATTTACTCAGCTCTTTAGGTTTAGCTCATAGACATTTGATGCTTTGTACCGGAGATCTAGGTTTTAGCGCGGCAAAGACTATAGATCTTGAGGTATGGATACCATCGCAAAATAAATATCGCGAAATCAGTTCTGTTTCTAATTGTCGTGATTTTCAAGCAAGGCGTGCAAAAATTCGCTATAAAAATGAAAAAGGGAAAAATGAATTAGTTCATACTTTAAATGGCTCTTCTTTAGCAGTAGGTAGAACTTTGGTTGCTATTATGGAAAATTATCAAGATAAAGAGGGTAGAATTCAAATTCCTGATGTATTGAAAAAATATTTTTAAAGAGTATAAATGGCAGATAAAGAAGATATAGTTCTTGAAAAACCCGAAGATACTTTAAATGAACCAAGACTTGATGAAAGTTTGGGTGAATTTAAAGGGCAGGAAGGTCAGGCTCCTGAGGATGAAGAATTTGCATCTTTACCAGAGGAATTGCCTAGGGAAAATAGTGATGGCGGTTTTAAATTTACAAGAGAAAGCGCACCGGAGGAATCATCGACTTTTGAAGAGGTGAAAGAAGATGAGCCTACTCCGTGGTATAAAGATCGTAAATTTATGTCTCTTGTGGGCTTGTCTTTGGGAATCATTTGTATTTTGGTATTTACTTTATTTTATTTAACTTTTAATGAAGGGAAGGTTAAGCCCGATATTATCGCATCAAAGCCTATTGAACAGCCTGTGGTTATGCCTGATGAATCCTATAATTATAATGATATGACAAGAGTTGATGGGATGATACAAAAGGCAAATGCGCTTTATTTAAAGGGTGAAGTGGAGCAAGCTTTGAAGGTTTATGAGCAAATTGCCGTTTATAATGAATCTTTGTCTAATTATAACCTAGGGGTTTCTCAAATGAATGAGGGTAAATTTGATGAAGCCTTTGATAGTTTTAAAAAGGCAATAGCTAATGGAGAAAATCAAAGTGTGGCAGCTATTAATGCTGCTGTTTGCGCTTTAAAGCTTAATGATAAGGAAAAATTTAAATATTATATAGATTTAGCGCAAGTTTATCTTCCTAAAGAAGGAAAATCTAAATTGTATGATTATTATTTGGCTTTAATTAATTATTATAAGGGTTATTATCCCGAAGCTTTGCAAATGCTTCAACGCGTAAATTCGGAACCTTACACAGATGTAGCTAAATATTTATCCGCTAAAATTTATGCAAAGATGGATTTTGATGCAAAATCTGTTCAACAATTAAATACTCAAGGAAGTTTTGAACCTAGCCTTTCTTTGGGACTTTTATATGCAAGAATGGGAGAATACGATAAGGCTAAAATAGCCTTAAATACTGCAATGAAGATCGAAAGAGATTTCAATCAAAGTCTTTCAGCTTTAACTTTAGTTGATATTAAAACAGGAGATTTTCAAGATATGTTATTGCGTTTGCAGGATACATATAGAAATGATGAAGATAAGTATAAAATTTTAGATAGATATAAGATCAAAGTTCGTTTAAATAAAGAACTCTTCAATATAGCCATAGCGCAGAGAAATTTTTCCAATGACATCCTAAAAAAACAAAAAGATCAGTTTGATTTACTTTTTTATTTTGCGCCTTATCAAGTTTTTGACTCAAAACAAGCATCACTTTATATAAAAAAAGCCAATATTACAAATTTTGTAGATGATAGTTCAGATGGTCAAAGCTATTTGGCTAGGAGTCAAGCCTTATCTTCAACTAATGTAAAAATTTCTAACATTATCAATGATGCATTAAATCAAAAATTAAGACTTGCAAATAAAGAATTCCAAGCTTTATTGGAAGATTATCCTGAACATAGTATTTTACAATACAATCTTGCTTTAACTTATGCACAAATGCAAAATTATGAACTTGCTTATAAGCATTTTTCTAGCTCTTATCATTTAAATCCTAAAAATTATTTAGCCGGTGCTTTTGCGATGTTTTGCGGAAAATTAAGTGATAATGATACAACCAAACTTTATCATGAAATTCTTGATAATATTGCAGCAGATTCAAATTTTAAAGCCAATATGCAAAAAAATATGCTATTTTTAGCTAATGGTGATTATATTTCTATGTTGCCTTATTTGGATGAGAATGGACAAAAAACACCCTTAAATCTTATTTTTGAAACTATTATTGCAAAAAATAATAATCTTAACAATCAAGTAGATGTAAGAATTGCCAAATTAAGATCAGAACTTCCGCAAGATATTGTGGCAAATATTTTGTATTTTAATTCTTTAAATTCGAATTTGAATATTAAAGAATATGCTCAAAATGCCCAAATTCATTTTAAGAATTTGCAAGTTGATTACCGCAGTGTTTTTGGAGGTTCAAATATTGCTAGGGAATTGTATGTTAATTTAATGCATATTGCAGGATTGTTAAATTTAGAAAGACAAAAATTTAAAACCTTGATTAATACCTCTAAGGTTAAAGATGAGGGTATGATACAAACTTTAGCTTATTTGGATATTTTTGCGCAGCAGTATGAGGAATCTTATGCTTTGTATAATACTCTAATCGATGAATATGGAGCAAAGGATTCTAGGACTTTGTTTTTAGCTTCTGTAGCTGCTGTGGGTGCGAATAATCCAAACTCAGCCATTGCTCTTTTGCAACTTTCAAAACTCACAGATAAGAATAATAAAGAAAGTAAGGTAGCTTTAGGTTTGCTTTATCAAGAAGTAGGTAATTACGAAGCGGCAATGACGCAGTATAGAACTTTGCCTAATGATTTTAAGAGTGAATTTTTTACTTTTGATATTAAAAATCAATAAGGTGCTTGGTATAGTCCAAACACCTTTGTCATGCTTTAAGGTCTAAAGTTTTTCCACCAAGTTCATCGATACGATCGCTAACTTTTTTTATTGTAGCTTCGATTGTATCTTGGCTGATTTGAGGAAGCTCTCCGCCCCAAATTTTTTCTGCTTGCTCAAACCCTTGTTTTATACCTTCTAGTCCCTTTTTAAGCTTTTCAACATCGTTTCCAGCACCTTTGATGACAAAATCAGCAATGCGATTTGCTGTATTGTCAATACCAAAAAATCCCTCTTCACTGATGAGCTGATTGAGTTCATCAGTATTCATTGTAAGTGGATTTTTTCCATTATAACCTAAAGACGCAAAGTCAATATCTGAAAGCATAGACTTTACAGAATTTAAATCATTGCCTCCCAAAAGATCATTAATTCCAGCTTGAGCATTGCTTGTGTTTAAAACAGTACTCATGGTTTGTTGCTGAAATTGCACAAGATAAATTTGACTAATACCCTTACCGCCAAGTGCATTGAGTTTGTCTAGGATATCTTGATTTGAATTGGCACTTTGAACATTTGTGTCTTTTGTATTCTCTGTAGCGTTACCATCTGCCTTCTTATTGCTAACTTGAGCTTGTGCCATACTAGCGACATTTGAAAAAGTATTGATTTGCATTTCTGCTCCTTTTTATAATGAGGCTAATTGTATATCGACTATTTTTAATTAAATTTTAGAAGTGGATTTAAATAGACTTAAAAATTTAAGTCTATTTAAGATAGTAAGCAATTTGCTCTTTTGCAAGTATGCGTATAAGATTGCTTGTGCCTTCTACTCCAGTTGGAAAGCCTGCAGTGAGCAAATAGCACTTCTCTTTATTCATAAAACCTTTTTCAACGCTAGATTTTACAGAATCTCTAAGTAAATCCGTTAAATCCTCGCTTTTATTAACCAAAATGGCAGGATTGACACCCCAAACTATACTTAAAGAATTCAATGTTTTTTCAGAATGAGCCACTGCTATAATCTCCATATCTGGACGATATCTTGAAATTTTAATAGCGGATTTTCCACTACTAGTCAAGGAAAAAATAGCATCAGCATTAAGATCTGTTGCAAGATGGGCTGAAGAGCGCATGATTTTATCTGTATTGTCAAGATTTTCAAATTCATTAAATTTGTTATAAGGATAGCGCTTTTCAGTTTCTATGATGGTTTGACACATGACATCAACTGCATTGGCTGGATCTATACCTACTGCACTTTCTTCGCTAAGCATTACAGCATCTGTCCCATCTAAAACAGCATTAGCAACATCTGAAATTTCGGCTCTTGTAGCAGTTTTGCTTTTTGCAAGAGAAAAAAGCATTTGTGTAGCTGTTATAACAGGTTTTGAAGCATTATTGGCTTTGTGAATAATTGCTTTTTGTATATTAGGTACTTTATAGTAAGGAACTTCTATACCAAGATCTCCACGCGCGACCATTATACCATCACTAGATGCTATAATTTCATCTATATTTTCAACTGCGTCAAATTTTTCTATTTTTGCAAATATAGAAATTTTAGCATTATTTTGAGCTAAAATTTCACGAACTTCATCAATATCATGAGCATTTTGAACAAAAGAAATAGCTAGGAAATCTACTTTATTTTCTATACCCCAAAGTAAGTCTTTTTTATCTTTTTGTGTGATAACATCAATATTGATTTTAGTATTTGGAAAATTAATACCCTTGTTTGAATTTAAAAAACCATCATTTTCTATGAGAGTTTCAATTTTTTCACTATCTTTAGCAGTCACTTTTGCCCTGATTGAACCATCATATAAATAGACATATTCGTCTAATTTTAGCATATTTAAAATTTCGCTTTGATTGATGCTAAGTTTATAATGATTTGGAGCAATTTGTTCGCCTATGATTTTTTCATAATAAAAATCAAGTCTATCACCTTTTTTAAGCTCAAAAGGAGTTTTCAGCTCTCCTGTGCGAATTTTTGGCCCGCTTATATCTTGTAAAATTCCTACGCGAGTGTTAAGTTCTCTTGAAACTTTGCGTATGGTTTCAAGATTGTTTTTGTGGTATTCATGTGTTCCATGAGAGAAATTTAAACGAAAAACATTTACGCCATTGATTATCATCTGGCGTAAAACATCTTCCTTTTCGCTTGCTGGCCCAACTGTAGCTACAATTTTAGTTTTTTTTAGCACGCTGTTCTCCTTTTTTTGTTTAATTATAATCAAACTTTGGAAACAAAAAGACTACAATAATTCTGAAGCAAATTTATCCTCATCAAATTTAGCTCCTAAATACTCGCACATAAGCTTAGCATCTCTTTCAGCATTGCCTAAACAGCTTGTTGCTCCAGGACTTGGAGTCATATTAAAAATAATTCCGGGAGTTTCGGTAATGCTTGCTTCACCTAGCATTAATTCTCCTCTAGTTTTATCAATGACTTGAGGACGCACTCCCCCAAAGCCTTTTGCATAATAAATATCACTTGTTTTTAAGCTAGGGACTATTTTTTTGGCATCTTTTACAAATAAACCTTTATCAATAAAAGGTAATTCAAAAAGATAGTTATAAAGTATATAATTTCTAATCGTTGGATCTTTAAACATACTAAAAGTAACCTTTAAGACGGTTTTGTCAAGTTTTAAGGCTTCAAAGAATTCAGGGACAGATTTTAAACCATGGTAGCGTTCAAGTTTTGGAATAACTAGGGCAGTAGGGCCAAAACGAGTATTCATATCTGCAAGCAAGTCAGGATCTCCATGAAGAGCTGCAAAAGGTAGTTTTGGATTTTGTACCATATAGACTTTACCATTGAGTAGTTTTTGTTTGGTTAAATAAAAGCTTCCCGCTACAGGCCAACAAGATTTATCCATACCCAAATTCATTTTATGTGCTAGATACAAAGAATGTGCACCAGCATTTACAACTACAGCCTTAGAACGGTATTCTTGATAAGTGTTTGTTTTCAAGATAAAAATATCATCTTTTTTCTCTATATGAACAATTTCTTGATTGAAAGCTACAAAGGTATTTTTGCCTTGTTTTTGTCCTTGTTCAACCAAACTTGCACTCATTTTTCCAAAATCTACTGTAGTAAAAACTTCTCCAGCTTCGACTCCCATAGCACAGATATTTTCAGGTCTATCATCTCTGCCATTTTCTCCAAGAGCTACTTTAGGCTCAATTTGTTTAATTTTATCTTTATTAAAAAATTTCATATAAGGATAAAGTTCGCCAAATTCTTCATGGCGTTTTTTCATGTATTCGCATTCTGAATCACCAACAGCCAAGGCCATTTTTTGATGAGAAAACATAAATTGATTTTGAGCATTTTGCAAAAGCCCGTATTTTACTATCATATCAGCAGTTCTTTTAACTTTTTTAGCTTTTTCTAGAGTATAGTTTGTTTCGATATCTCCACAATGAATAGTTTGAGAATTGCTTGTTCCTTTAGAATTTAATGTTGCAGGAGCATGATATTTTTCTATTAAAGCAATATTTTTAATATCAGTATATCTTGCAAGCTCGTAAAATAGAGCTGCTCCAGAAATTCCTGCTCCGATGACAATTACATCGAATTCTTGTTGAGTCATTTTTTTCCTTTTTTTGCTTCTAGTAAAGTTAATTTTTCTAAATAAAAGTGTAATCCAATTTATTTTATAAAAAGTTAAATTTGATTGAAGAATATACAGAATGAGAATTTTTGTAACATTACAAATTAAAAAAGTAGATTCGGATTTTCTTGTATAATCTTCTTCATTCCTCTAAAGATGAGAAGTTTATCGTAAATAGCATAATCAAAATAATTTGCTAAAAACTGCCCATCTCCACCTGTAAAATAAAGTTTTTTATTTTGCGCAGCATCTTTTATAAGCAAATAAATACTTTTAAACACTCCATAACTTAGAGCATCGCTTGTTTTTTGCGGGAAGGCATCAAGACTGATTTGGGTATTAAACTCATGTTTTAATCTAGGAGAAATATGAGCATAAATTTTTCTATAATTAGCAATACCCGGTAAGATGAAACCTCCTAAATGTATGGAATTTGATACTATATCTACCGTAATTGCACTGCCAGCATCTACCACAACTCCATCTTCTATAGTGTAACAAGCTGCGATTCGATCTACACCCAAGCCTTGATAAATGGTATCAAATACAAAATAAGGCTCAAGATTTATAAAGTTTTTGCGTGCTTTTAAATGTTCTTTAATGTGCTCATTAACATTGATATAAAAAATTTTTTGTTCACTTTTAAATTCTAAAAATTGTTCTATATTAAGGGTAAAAAATTTATTATCATCTAAAAAACTAGCATTGGAATTGCCAATATCACAAAATAGCATGAATATGAAATCCTTTTTCTTCAAGGTAATGTTTTGCCTTTGAGCACAGAGGGCTTTTAGCAAAAAAATATTTGTATTTTAGATCAAAATCATTGGCTAAGTTGTTTATAAATATAGCATCTTTGTTGATAAATCTTGCTTTTCCTGTGTATATTAAAAGTAAATTTTCATCATTCAAAGCACAAAGATAAGTTTTCTTTTTTGTTAAATTTGTTAAATCAAAAGGTTTTAAATTCAGCTTTAAAACCTTCATTGCTTCATTTAAAATATTCATAATAAATCTAAAATTTTATCTCCATAATAAAACTTTCCATTGCCCATAAAAGATATTTTTTCAACTGCGTTTGGAAGTTCAAAGATTTGAATATTTTCAAGATTGAGATCACATTTGATTAAATAGCCTGTTTTCTCAAAAGCGTAAAGATGGTCATTGTGTATGCTAACTTTTGTAAAGATAGCAAAATCAAATTTTTTCTCTGTGATTTTTCTTAGATTATAGTCTGTTTTTATGATGTTGCCATTTTTTTCTAATATAAATAGCGCATTGCTATCTAGTGCAATATCTTTAATATCAGCATCCAAGTAAAGAGTTCTAGCAGGGCTTACTACTATAACTTTTTTAGCTGTTGCAGCTATCATTTTATCATCATTTATATCAAGGTGAATGACATTGTTAAAAAAACTTTCTGCTGAAATCACAACATCTTTGACAACTTCAAAAGTATTTTTTGATACGATTGTAATTTTCCCATCTAAAGTTGGATAAATAATGATATTGTCTAAAAAGATAGGATTTGCAACGCGACTATCTTGTGCGGGTGCAGGTGTTAGGTTTTGGCTGAATTTTATACCTAGGGAGCGATTGGCTAAAACAATGCTATTGTTTGCTAAAACAAGTGCTAAATCATCTCCATGTAAAGCTACTCCAAGAACTGCAGCATCAAATTTGTAAGAATAAACTTCATCATGAGAACTATTGTAAATTTTTAAATTTCCATTATCATCTGCTTCGATAAATTCACCCTCTTGATATGCTAAAAGTATATAGCCCTTATCTAGTTTAAAATCTTCAATTATTGCATCATTTTTTAAAATTACTTGATTGTTTTTGAGTTTTGCCGAAATTGTATTCCAATCCACAATACTAGATTTTAAGCTATCGTTAGAACTTAGCTTTCCATCGGTTTGTGAAGGTTCAAAGTATTGTCTTTTAGTTCCACAAGCGCAAAGAAAAATAAGACAAAATGAGATTAAAAAAAACTGTCTCATCGGGAAATGCCTTGATAGTGTTTTAGATTTTTAGCAATCTGGCTTAGGGCTGAGTCATCTTTAATTTGAGAAAGTAAAATATTAGCTTGTTCGATTTTTCCCTCTCCTAAAAGTCTATAAGCTTGTAAAATTTTATCGTAATTTTTTAAAAATATCGATTTTTCTCCTAGAGGAAGAGAAATAATATTTTTAAGCAAATGATTTGCATCAGAATTGCTACTTAAGCTTTGCAACTGACTTTTAATCTCGGTATTGTTGATATCTTTTGCTAATTCTTTCATTAGAAAAATTGCATAAAGATTAGCATTTTTATTTTTAAGTTGTTCAAGAAGTGCTTGATCGTTTGGGTTGTTTAATAAACTTGTGTAAATTTTATTGCTTTCTTCGATATTGTATTGTTCGATTTTACCACTGATAAAGCTTATAGTAAACCAAATAATCAAAATTGCTATAAGTGCAAATATATATAATTTATATTTTTTTATAAATCTCTCACCTTTGATAAAATTTTCAATGAATTGTTCTTCGGTATTGATTTCTGCTTTTACGGCTTTTAAATTATCTTTTAATCCCAAAATTTATCCTTGTAATTTTTAATTTTAAAAAACTGCAGTATTGTATCATATAAATTACAAAATATCCTAAACAATTTAAAGCTTTTTATGATATAATTTTAAAAATTGACTTTATTTTAGTAAGGTTTAAGATGCAAATAGATGAAAAATTGCTTAGCAAGCTTGAAAAACTAAGTGCTTTACAAATTGAAGAAGAAAAAAGAAGTGAAGTGATTTGCGAACTTAGTGAGATTGTGAATTTTGTTGAGAAGTTAAATGAATTAGATTTAAGTTCTTCAGAAGTTACAATCAGCACCATTAAAGGTGGAGCACCTTTTAGAAGTGATAGTGTTAATAGTAGCAATGTAGTAGAAACGGTTTTAAATCATGCCCCAAAAAGCAATGATCATTTTTTCATTGTTCCTAAAATCATTGAGTGATTAATCTAGTGTTTAGTTCTTGTTTATATAATTTATAATTTTAAGTGATTTTTAAATGCTTTGGTAAGGTGAATTAAAATATGGAATTTTACTGGTTTGATGCTTTTATTTTAGGTTTTACTCTACTTTTAGGTCTTAAGGGTATTGTAAGTGGTTTGATTAAAGAAGTATTTGGTTTGCTCGGGATTATCGGTGGTGTTTTTATTGCTTCAAAATACGCTTCGCAAGCTGCAGAATTTATTCAAAATACTTTCTATAAGATAGAAAATCAAAGTTTGGCTAATTTTGCAGGATTTTTAGCAATTTTAATTATTTTTTGGATAATTTGTCTCGTGCTTGGCAATTTTATTTCTAAATTGGTTAAATTAAGCGGTTTGGGATTTTTAGATCGTTTGGGAGGGTTTATTTTTGGAGGTGCAAAAGTATTTTTAATTTTTGCAATTTTAGTTTTTTGTGTGGCGCGTATTGATTTTTTAAATGATAAATTAAATCAATTTGCCCAAAATAGTTTTACTTTAACTCCTCTTAAAAATATAGGATCATTTATAATGAATCAGTCTCTAACAACAAGTAGTTTGGGTCAAATTGATCAAAATTTGCAAGATATTAGAGATGATTTAAGTACTACTCAAGGAGAATAAAATATGTTGATTGAGAATGTAGAATACGATGTATTACTAGAAAGATTTAAGAAAATTTTACGACAAGGTGGTCTTAAATATACCAAACAAAGAGAAATCTTACTCAAAACCTTATATCATAGTGATACACATTATACTCCTGAAAGTTTATATATGGAGATTAAACAAGCAGAACCGGATTTGAATGTAGGTATTGCTACGGTTTATAGGACTTTAAATTTGCTTGAAGAAGCAGAAATGGTTACTTCTATATCATTTGGTTCGGCTGGAAAAAAATACGAGCTTGCCAATAAACCACACCATGATCATATGATTTGTAAAAATTGTGGAAAAATTATAGAATTTGAAAATCCTATCATTGAAAGACAGCAAGCCTTGATTGCTAAAGAGCATGGATTTAAACTTACGGGACATTTAATGCAACTTTATGGTGTGTGTAATAATTGTAATCAAAAAGCTAAGGTAAAAATTTAATGTTTGACAATATTTTAGAACAACAAAGAATTCAAAAGGCTAATGAGCTTAAAAACGCAGGAGTAAATCCTTATCCACATTTTTTAGTTAAAGAACTTTCTCTAGCAGATTTTAAAAAGAAATTTAGCTATATTTTTGATACTGAAAATAAACGCGATGAAAGTATCTCTTCTGTCATTTCTGGACGCTTAAAGCTTCTTAGAATTGCTGGTAAATCTATATTTGCTAATATAGAAGATGAGAATGAGAATTTGCAAATTTATTTTAGTAAAGATTCTTTAGGTGAGGAAAAATTTAATTTATTCAAAAAAAATCTTGAAGTGGGTGATATCATCCTTGCAAAAGGCTTCCCTTTTGTTACTAAAACGGGAGAGTTTAGCTTGCACGCAAGTGAGATCACTTTAGCAACTAAATCAATAGTACCTTTGCCTGAAAAATACCATGGACTTACAGATATAGAACAAAGATATCGTAAGCGTTATGTAGATATGATTATGAATGCAGAGGTTAGAAAAGATTTTCTGACTCGTTCTAAAGTTGTAAGTTTGATTCGTCATTTTTTTGAAGAAAAAGGCTTTTTAGAGGTTGAAACTCCTATGATGCACCCCATTGCAGGTGGTGCAAATGCTAAACCTTTTGTAACTTTTCATAATTCTTTAGGGGTTGAGAGATTTTTAAGAATTGCACCTGAGCTTTATTTAAAAAGACTTGTAGTGGGTGGTTTTGAGGCAGTTTTTGAAATCAATCGTTGTTTTAGAAATGAAGGAATGGATCTTACTCATAACCCTGAATTTACTACAATTGAGTTTTATTGGGCTTATCATAATTATAAAGATTTAATGGATCTTACTGAAGAACTTTTTGCCTTGCTTTTAGAAAAATTGCAATTAGGAAAAATCATAGAATTTGATGGACAAAAAATCGATTTTTCCAAACCTTTTGAGAGAATTACTTATAAAGATGCGCTTAAAAAGTATGGTGCTTTAAGCGATGAAATTATTGAAAATAAAGATAAGATTTTAGAGAAATTAAAAAAAGATGGCTTTGAAGCAAATGATAAGCTTGACTTAGGGCATTTGCAAGCCGAGCTTTTCGATAATTATGTAGAAAGTAAACTTATTGATCCTACTTTTATCACAGATTTTCCAATATCTATTAGCCCACTTTCTCGTCGTAGTGACAAAAATTCTGAGATAGCAGAGCGCTTTGAGCTTTTTGTGTGTGGTAGAGAATTAGCCAATGGTTTTAACGAATTAAATGATCCTTTAGATCAATATGAAAGATTTTTAAAACAAATTGAGGCTAAAAATGCAGGTGATGAAGAAGCGTGTGAAATGGATGAAGATTTTGTAAATGCTCTAGGATATGGTATGCCACCAACAGCAGGACAAGGTATAGGAATAGATAGATTGGTGATGCTTTTAACAAATAAAAAATCTATTCGAGATGTGATATTGTTTCCAGCTATGAGGCCATTGAAATCAGAATTAAAGGAGGATAAAGAATGAGTTTAGAGCAGTTTGATAAGGAAATTTTTGATTTAACTAACCAAGAGTTAGTGCGCCAGTGCGAAGGTCTTGAAATGATAGCAAGTGAGAATTTCACTTTGCCTGAAGTAATGGAAGTAATGGGAAGTGTTTTAACTAACAAATATGCAGAAGGTTATCCAGGTAAGAGATATTATGGAGGCTGTGAATTTGTAGATGAAATCGAAAATTTAGCTATAGAAAGATGTAAAAAACTTTTTAATTGTAGTTTTGCAAATGTGCAACCTAATTCAGGTTCTCAAGCTAATCAAGGCGTTTATGCTGCACTTTTAAATCCAGGTGATAAAATTTTAGGAATGGATTTAAGTCATGGTGGACATTTAACACATGGTGCAAAAGTAAGCTCATCGGGAAAAATGTATGAGAGCTTTTTTTATGGTGTAGAGCTTGATGGAAGGATAAACTATGAAAAAGTTAGGGAAATTGCTCATATTGTAAAACCAAAGCTTATCGTGTGCGGTGCGAGTGCTTATGCTCGTATTATTGACTTTTCAAAATTTAGAGAGATTGCGGATGAAGTTGGAGCTTATCTTTTTGCAGACATTGCACACATTGCTGGACTTGTTGTAGCAGGTGAGCATCCAAGTCCATTTCCTCATGCTCATGTAGTAAGCTCTACAACCCACAAAACCTTACGTGGTCCAAGAGGCGGTATCATCATGACTAATGATGAAGAGCTTGCTAAAAAAATTAATTCAGCTATTTTTCCAGGTATCCAAGGTGGACCATTGATGCATGTTATTGCAGCTAAAGCCGTGGGATTTAAATTTAATCTTAGTGAAGAATGGAAAATTTATGCTAAGCAAGTAAGAAGCAATGCGCAAGCTTTAGCTAAAGTTTTAATGGATAGAAAGTATAAGCTTGTAAGTGATGGAACAGATAATCATCTTGTATTGATGAGCTTTTTAGAGCGTGAATTTAGCGGAAAAGATGCGGATTTGGCTTTGGGTAATGCAGGAATTACAGCAAATAAAAATACCGTGCCTGGCGAAACTAGAAGCCCATTTGTAACAAGTGGATTAAGATTAGGAACGCCTGCCCTTACGGCTAGAGGTTTTAAAGAAAATGAAATTCAAATAGTTGCTAACTATATAGCTGATATTTTAGATGATATTCAAAATACTCATTTGCAAAAAGAAATTAAGGAAAAACTCAAAACCCTTGCAAGTAATTTTATAATCTATGAAAAGGCAATGTTTTGATTTCACCTATGGATCTGTCGCTGATTAAAATAATTAGCGACCATTATTATATACGACGCGATAAGATTATGAAAAAAATAACACATCGAGGTCGTTTATTTTTTGATAAATTTGAAAGGATTGATGCTCCTTTAAATTTAAATATCATGAGAGAACATGCAGCGAAGAAAATTGTTGTTGCTCATGATTTGATCACCAAAGACAATAAAGTAGAAAATATTGTTTTTGATTATAATGGTTTTAATGCTGAAAGATTTTATCATCGTGCGCAGCTTATTTTGCGTGAAGAAGGTTTTATAAATTTTACAGCTTACAAAACAAAGACTCCAGGTCATTTACATCTTTATATTCACAAAGGTCACACTGCGTTAAACGAAGGTTATTCTTTAGCGTCTAAACTTTCAATGATGTTTGCAAGTAAAATGCCAGTTGAATGGAAGGTGTTTCCAAGTATGGATATTCCTAGAGAGTTTAATATATTAATACTACCCTATGAAGTTTATCAAAAAGAACGAGGCAGTTCTTGGTCTAAACATATGTAAGAAAGGAATATTATGGAAAATAATAAAAATGAATTTGATGATATTATTTTGGAAAAAAGTAATAAAAGTGAAAAAATGAAAAAAATTCTCTTACGCGTCATTGCTTTGATAATTTTATTTCTAGTGATTATGATAGTTATGAAACTCATTAATAGTGGTGAAGAAAATACTGAAAATCAAAGTATTTTACCAAGTGAACCCTTAAATATAACGCAAGATAATAATACTGATTCTTTTGAGAGTATGCCAATTACTGAAAATACTTCAGCTGAAGATCAATTTGAAGCTTTAAGAAGACAGATTCAAGGGGAGCAAAATGATAATTCTTTAGCACCAGCTCCTAATGCAAATGATAATATCAATTTAACTATGCCTGATCAAGAAGTGCCTGCTGAGCCAAATACGACAAATTCTGAAAAAGTGGCACCTTTAAATACTACACCTCCTAAGCAGGAAGTAAAACAAGAAAGTAAGCCAAAAGAAGAAGCAAAACAGACTGTCGTAAAAAAAGAACCTGCAAAACAAACACCTAAACAAGAGCCAAAAGCCAATGCTAATGATTTGTTTAAAAATGTAGATGCTAAACCTGTTCATCCAAATGGTCTAGCTTCTGGGATTTATGTTCAGATATTTTCAGTGAGCAATTTAGATCAAAAATCAAGAGAGCTAGCAGCTGTAAAACAAAAAGGCTATGAATATAAGCTTTATAAAACTACAGTAGGTGGAAAAGAAATCACTAAGGTTTTAATAGGACCTTTTGAGAAAGCAAATGTTGCAGCAGAATTAGCTAAAATTAGAAAAGAAGTAGCTAAAGACGCATTTTCTTTCACTTTAAAATGAAATTTTTAGCTGTGATCGGCGATCCCATTTCGCATTCTAAGTCGCCTAGAATTCATAACAATGCCATTCAAGTTCTCAAGCTTGATGGTATTTATACACGCTATCATCTACAAGATTATCATCAATTAAGACAGGATTTTTTTAAATTAAAACTTCAAGGAGCAAATATCACTTTGCCATTTAAAGAAGCAGCTTTGGAAATGGCTGATGTTAAAGATGAGCTTGCTAGTAATATTGGCTCTGCAAATACCTTATGTTTAAAAGATGGAAAAATTTATGCTTACAATACTGATGCCTTAGGTTTTTTAGAAGCTATTAAAGAATTTGAAAGTATTAATAAAGCTTTGATTTTAGGAGCTGGAGGGACTGCGCTTGCTCTAGCATTTGCTTTAAAGCAAAAAGGAGTAGAGGTTTGTGTGGCAAATCGTAGCGAAAAAAGATTTAAGGATTTTACTTTATATAAAACCAGTCTTTATAATGCCTTGGATGATTTTGATTTTGATTTGGTGGTTAATTCAACTTCGGCAGGCTTAAAAGATGATGATCTACCTTGCGATAAAATACTTTTAGATAAAATTTTAAGCAGAGCAAAATTTGCCTTTGATGTCATTTATGGCAAAGAAACCTCTTTTTTAAAATTATGCAAAGAGCATAACTTAAAAGTAAAAGATGGGTTTGATATGCTTTTATGGCAAGCTGTTTTTGCCTTTGAGCTTTTTTTTGATGTCAAAGATAAAAGAGAAAAGATTAAAAATGCCATGCAAGAAGCTCTGAAGTTAGAGTTTTGATTTTTTTGATTTCTCTTAGAAAATATCAAATATAATAAGAGAAATCAAAGTATTATTTACTATTTAGGCTAATCATTCAAAAATGATAACCCCATCTTGATTTTTGTTTGTGTTATTTTCATATTGTATATTTGAATTTGAAGATGTTTGCTCTTGAAAAGAAATATCTTGCGAGCTATTATCCAAATTTTGTTCTTGAGGTAAATTTTCTTCAAATATTGTGTTGGTATCAAAATGATTAAAGCCGCTAGAATCAGTATTGCTATTTGGTACAGTTTTTCCTATATCTGTGGCTTTTGGAAGATTATTATAGAGTGTATTTAAAGTATTTTTATAAAAATGTAAAAAACTTTTATCTATTTCAAAAGCTGGTTTTTCTAGACCTTTATTGAGTTGTGTGGGTACTGTTGAAATAGTAGTTTTAAACATATTTATTCCATCTTTGGTTTTAATAGGGTAATTTAAATCCACCAAGGAGTCAAGTTTGGTATGGCTTGTTAGATTGGTCGAATTTTGAGG
Source organism: Campylobacter sp. JH32 (assembly GCF_017846535.1). Classification (NCBI taxonomy): domain Bacteria; kingdom Pseudomonadati; phylum Campylobacterota; class Epsilonproteobacteria; order Campylobacterales; family Campylobacteraceae; genus Campylobacter; species Campylobacter sp. JH32. Next base: position 21,317 of record NZ_JAEQBS010000004.1, on the reverse strand, counting down.
GTTGTGCTGATCAATAAAATCAATTTTTCCTTGAAATTTAATTCCTAAATTAGATTTAACAGACTCTCCACTCATAAAATTATTTGATTTTTGTATATTTTTTTCTTCTATAAGAACATTTATCAAACTTTTAAGAGTGTAATCAGGATTTGAAGTTACTATTTTATAGCCCTTAAGCTGTGCTATGGTTTTAAATTGTTCTTCTAAATTTTCTTTTAAAAGAGCCACTTCCTTGTCAATGCGAATTTTAAGTACAGAGTTTTCAAAATAATCTGAATAATTATTATTTTGTTCTATATTTATAGGTTCTAGCATGATTGAAACCCCAGAATCTATAGGCTCTACTTTTGTAGGAGTTTGAGGTTTGAAATTAGGCATTGAAACATGCACAAAATTATTGCTAGCACCACTGCAAGCAGCTAAAAATAAAGCAATAATAAATAAGAAATATTTTTTCATTTTTTAACCTTTAAGATAAGAAATTATGTTTAATTATAGCAAGTTAAAGTTTTTTTGCTATATTTTTACAAAATAAATAATGGAAAAAGTATGGAATTTTGGCAAAATATTTATTCAAATTTTGATGTTGTGGCTTTTAGTGTTTTAGGGTTTAAAGTACATTGGTATGGAATTATGTATGTTTTAGCCTTACTTTTAGCCTTACTTTTAGCGAAATTTTTTGTAAGAAAATTTAAGCTAGATATCGATGAAAAACGCTTAGATAGTTATTTTATTTGGGTGGAAATTGGCGTGATTTTAGGAGCAAGACTTGGATATATTTTAATTTATGATGCACACACTATGTATTATATTACTCATCCTTGGCAAATTTTCAATCCTTATGCAAATGGTGAATTTGTAGGCATTCGTGGTATGAGTTATCATGGTGCGATTATAGGATTTTTGATAGCTACTTTTTTATTTTGTAAAAAATACAAAGAAAATCCTTGGAAATTTCTTGATTTGGTGGCTTTGAGTGTACCTTTAGCTTATGTTTTTGGTCGTATAGGAAATTTTTTAAACCAAGAGCTTTTTGGACGCATTACCGATGTATCTTGGGGTATTTATGTGGAGGGAGTTTTAAGACATCCATCACAACTTTATGAAGCCTTTTTAGAGGGAGTTGTGGTTTTTATTGTTATTTATCTGGTAAAAATGAAACAAAAATTTCAAGGTGAACTTATTCTTGTTTATGCTTGTGTTTATTCTTTGGCGCGTTTTGTATGTGAATTTTATCGTGAACCAGATTTTGGTTTAGGCTTTATTTTTTGGGGTATGAGCATGGGACAAATTTTGAGTTTGCTTATGTTTGTAGCAGCCTTGTTATTTTATATTTGCATAAAGTTTAAAAAAGTAAATATTTAATGTGTATTAAAGGCTATTGTACTATAATGAAGAGATTTTTTAAATTTCTTTCTATAAAGGAGTGAAGATGAGTGAGCTTATCGAAGGGTATTTGGGTAAGAGCATTGATGGCAAAAAAAGTAAAATGCCTGCAAAGTTAGATTTTATCCAAAGTGCTTCTGGGCTTTTTCTAGGTCTTTTCATGTGGGTACATATGGTTTTTGTATCTACTATCTTGGTGAGTAAGGATTTTTTTAATTCCGTTGTCCATTTTTTGGAATTAAAATTCATTTATAACGATCCAATGATGAGTTATATTACCTCGTTTTTAGCTGCCTGTGTTTTGGTGGTGTTTTTTGTGCATGCTTTATTGGCTATGAGAAAATTTCCTATTAATTTTCGCCAATACCAAATTCTTAGAACTCATGCTAAAAAAATGAATCATGGTGATACTTCATTATGGCTTGTTCAAGCATTTACAGGTTTTGTAATGTTTTTCTTAGGCTCTGCGCACTTGATTTTTGTTATCACAAATGGAGATAAAATTTCTGCTGATATGTCAGGTGATAGGGTGATCAATCATTTTATGTGGCTTTTTTATATCGCACTTTTAATCTGTGTGGAATTGCATGGTAGTATAGGGCTTTATAGACTTTGTGTAAAATGGGGCTGGTTTGAAGCAAAAGATGTTAAAGATATTCGCAAGAGTCGTAAAAAACTCAAGATGGCAAAATGGATAATCAGCATTTTCTTCTTGGTTTTAGGAGTTTTAAGTCTTGCAGCATTTGCGAAAATTGGATTTGAAAACTATCAAAGTCAAACAACTGCAATGGTAAAAACTTATAATGGAGCAAATTATGAATATTCAATATAGTGATGCTTTAGTAATAGGCGGAGGTTTGGCAGGCCTTAGAGCTGCAATAGAGGTGGCAAAAAGTGGTCAAAGTGTAACACTTTTAAGTATTTGTCCGGTAAAGCGTTCGCACTCTGCTGCGGTGCAAGGAGGTATGCAAGCTTCTTTAGGAAATGGTGCTAAAGGTGAAGGTGATAACGAAGATTTACACTTTGCAGATACAGTAAAAGGAAGCGACTGGGGTTGTGATCAAGAAGTAGCAAGAATGTTTGCACAAACTGCTCCAAAAGCCGTTCGCGAACTTGCTTCTTGGGGGGTTCCTTGGACTAGGGTAACTAAAGGACCAAGAACAGTTGTTATTAACGCACAAAAAACTGTAATCGAAGAAAGAGAAGAGGCTCATGGACTCATCAATGCTCGTGACTTTGGTGGAACTAAAAAATGGAGAACTTGTTATATAGCTGATGCTACAGGCCACTGTATGCTTTATGGCGTAGCTAATGAAGCTATCAAACATCAGGTAAAAATTATCGATAGAATGGAAGCGGTTAGAGTTATCCATGATGGCAAAAAATGCTTAGGTGTAATTGCAAGAGATTTAACTAATGGGCAACTGATTGCTTATATTGCAAGAGGAACAATGATAGCAACGGGTGGTTATGGTAGAATTTATAAGCAAACCACAAATGCGGTTATCTGCGAAGGAACAGGTGCAGCTATAGCTCTTGAAACAGGACTTTGTAGACTTTCAAATATGGAAGCTGTGCAATTTCACCCAACGCCTATTGTCCCAAGTGGAATTTTACTTACTGAAGGGTGTCGTGGAGATGGTGGAATTTTACGTGATGTGGATGGATATCGTTTCATGCCTGATTATGAACCAGAGAAAAAAGAACTTGCAAGCCGTGATGTGGTAAGTCGTAGAATGATGGAGCATATTAGAAAAGGTAAGGGTGTAAAAAGTCCTTATGGCGATCATTTGTGGCTTGATATTTCCATACTTGGCCGTGCACATGTAGAAAAAAATCTTCGTGATGTGCAAGATATTTGCAAAACTTTCAATGGTATTGATCCTGCTGATGAAGGTCCAAAAGGTTGGGCTCCAGTTTTACCTATGCAGCATTATTCTATGGGTGGCATTAGAACAAAACCTACAGGCGAGAGTCAATGGTTAGATGGTCTTTTTGCTTGTGGCGAGGCAGCGTGTTGGGATATGCACGGATTTAACCGCTTGGGAGGAAATAGCTGTGCTGAAACCGTTGTTGCAGGTATGATTATAGGGGATTATTTTGCAGATTATTGTAAAAATAATGGTGAAGTTATCGATACAAATATAGTAAAAGACTTTTTAACAAAAGAATACCAATATTTAAAATCTTTAGTAGATAAAGAAGGTAAATATTCTGTTTTTGAAATCAAAAATAGAATGAAAGAAATCATGTGGGATAAAGTAGCAATCTTTAGAACAGGTGAAGGCTTAAAAGAAGCTGTTGATGAGCTTGAAAAACTTTATAAAGAATCTCAAAATGTAAAAGTACATTGTAAAGAGCTTGATTGTGCAAACCCTGAGCTAGAAGAAGCTTATAGAGTTCCAAGAATGCTTAAAGTTGCACTTTGCGTAGCTTATGGAGCGTTATTAAGAACTGAAAGTCGTGGGGCGCACTATAGAGAGGATTATCCAAAAAGAGATGATTTGAACTGGATGAAGAGAACTTTAACTTACTGGGTAGAGGGCGAAAGCTTGCCTCGTGTTGAATACGATGAACTTGATATTATGAAAATGGAAATGCCACCTGCATTCCGTGGGTATGGTGCTAAAGGTAATATCATAGAAAATCCTTTAAGTGAAAAGCGTCAAGCTGAAGTTGATGCAATCCGCGAAAAAATGGAAGCTGAAGGTAAAAATCGTCACGAAATTCAGCACGCTTTAATGCCTTATGAATTACAACCAAAATATAAAGCGCTAAATCAAAGAATAGGAGTGGATTATGAGTAGAAAATTAACGATAAAGGCGTTTAAATATAATCCTTTAAGCAAAATTTCAAAACCTCATTTTGTAACTTACGAGCTTGAAGAAACTCCTTTTATGACAGTTTTTGTGTGCTTGACTTTAATCCGCGAAAAAATGGATGCGGATTTGAGTTTTGACTTTGTTTGTCGTGCAGGGATTTGTGGATCTTGTGCAATGATGATTAATGGTGTGCCAAAGCTTGCTTGTAAGACTTTAACAAAAGATTATTCTGATGGAGTTATCGAGCTTATGCCTATGCCTGCATTTAGACATATTAAGGATTTGAGTGTCAATACAGGCGAGTGGTTTGAGGATATGTGTAAGCGCGTTGAAAGTTGGGTACATAATGAAAAAGAAACCGATATTTCAAAAATTGAAGAACGCATAGAACCTGAAGTAGCAGAGGAAACTTTTGAGCTTGATCGTTGTATTGAGTGCGGAATTTGTGTGGCTTCGTGTGCAACTAAGCTTATGCGCCCGAATTTTATCGCAGCAACAGGGCTTTTAAGAACAGCTAGATATTTACAAGATCCGCACGATCATAGAACAGTTGAAGATTTCTATGAATTAGTGGGCGATGATGATGGTGTTTTTGGATGTATGTCTTTATTAGCTTGCGAAGATAATTGTCCTAAAAATTTACCTTTACAAAGCAAAATTGCTTATATGAGAAGACAACTTGTTGCTCAAAGAAATAAATAATATTTTCCCCTTAAAAAGGGGAAAATTATGAAAGAATTACTCCAAAAACTCTGGCAAAATGAACTCCAGCTTTTAGATTTTAATGCAAGCTTTAAAGATAAAAATATTCTTGATGTTTCCGAACTTGCTATTATATTGAGTGTTAATAAGGATAATTATGAAAGATATTTTCTCTTAAAAGAATTTAGCAATATTTGTAAAAAAATTGATTTAAGAGTAGATATTTTTAGCATTCAAAAAGCTCAAATTTGTGTTTTAAATATGTTTAGGGAGGGTTTTATACCTAAACAAGATTTATTAAAAGCCTTGCGAATTTTGCAAAAAATTTCAAACAATGCTGAAATTTTAGAATATATACAAAATATTCAAGTTCAAAGTATCGATAAAAAAGCTTTGTTTCAAAGTGGTTTTAATGAGCTTAATCATATCAATATGGAACTTAGTCAATTGAGTTTTGATGAAAATAGCAAAATAAGACTTCAAAAGACTTTAGAGAAATTTCAAAAATTAGAATTTAATATAGCTATAACAGGTGTTATGAATTCAGGAAAATCAAGCTTGCTTAATGCGCTTTTAAAAGAGGATTTTTTGGGGGTTTCTAATATCCCTGAAACCGCGAATTTGACTTTATTAAGCTATGGCAATACTCAAGAGGCCGTGATTTATTTTTGGGATACTCAAGAATGGGATAATATATTAAAAAGTTCCAAATTTAGCAAGGAGCTTAAAGAATTCATCGATGAGCTTGCTTTAAAAATCGATATTAAAGAATATGTTCAAGATAAGGCTTTAACACAAAAAATCAATCTAAAGGAGCTTAAAGAGTTTAGTTCTGCTAAAAACCAAATTTCTGCTCTTATTAAGAAGATAGAAATCAAAAGCAATTTGGAATTTTTAAAAAACAATATCTCTATAGTGGATACTCCAGGACTTGATGATATAGTCGTGCAAAGAGAAATTCTAACTAATGAGTATCTTAAAGAAAGCGATTTTTTAATCCATCTTATGAATGCTTCTCAAGCTTTAACACAAAAAGATGCTGAATTTTTAATCCATTGTTTATTGAATTCTCGGCTTAGCAAATTTTTAATTGTCCTTACCAAGGCGGATTTGTTAAGCCAAAAAGATTTAGATGAAGTGATAAATTACACCAAAGAAAGTCTTAAGGCTAGACTTGAAAATTTTGACACGCATTTGATAGAAAAGATAGATTTTTTATGTGTAAGCGCAAAAATGGCAAGTGATTTTTACAAGGGTTTATCTTCTGAAGAAAGCTTTAAGAAAAGTGGCATGAAAGAATTTGAGGAATATCTTTTTAATGAGCTTTATTCTGGAGAAAAAAGTAAAATTATTTTACAAGCCTATAAAAAAGAATTGCTTTTAGAGCTTAGAAATATTTTAAATGAATATGAAATACAAAACAAGCTTATAAAAGAAGACGGGCAAGGCTTAAGCGAAGAAAATGATAAACTTTTATTGGAATTTAAGGCTAAAGAAGAAGCGCTTAAGGAGGCAAAAGAAGAGATTTCAAATTCGATTTTAAATCTTGAAAATTTTGAAAATGGGGTGGATAATCTTGTTTTATTATTGGCTAAAAAGCTCAAAGAGCGTTTGATTGATGAGATTAAATATCTAAAAGATAAAGCCCAAAAAATTAACATTAATCGTATTTTAAATATGATAGATATCACGGTTAAAGATGGTATTAATGATATTTTAAGAGAAGTTAAATTTGAAAATATTAAAAAAATAGAGGAATTAAAAACAAGTTTGGCTTTAAAATATGATTTCTTAAAAGATGATTTTGACAATGGATTTGAAGGCTTTAAAGATGAAATTTCTAAAAAGATAGAAAATATTTTTAGTGATGAAAAATTTGCATTGTTAAGACTGCAAATCGAGCAAATTATCTCTACCAAAGTCGATTTATTTGAGCTTGAAACAAAATTAACAGAAGTGATTTTTAGCACTTTTGAAAGTTTTAATATAGGTGCTATATTAAAGGATTTGGATATCAATGGCGCCTTTTTTGCTTTCTTGAATGAAAGAATGAAAAATTATGAAGTATTGCAAAAAGAAAAGTTAGCGAGTATTGAACATTTAATCAATAATCTTAAAAATCAAAATGCTGACATTTTATTTTCTTATGAGGGAAATTTGGAAAAAATTGCAAAATTACAACAGCTTGAAGTGGAGCTTATGAATGCAAATTAATATTTTAAATCATTTTATAAAGGCTTATGAAGATGCCTATAATATAGATTTTGATAAAAGTTTTGAAGGGCAAATTAAAATGTTGTGTAAAAAACTAAATGAGCCTTTCATGCACCCAAGCTATAATCTTATTCAAGAGCTTGAAGAATTGAGTTTTTCTTTAGATAAAAATATTAATATTGCTATCATAGGACAATTTTCAAGTGGAAAATCAACCCTTTTGAATTTAATCCTAAAAAAAGAATGCTTGCCTACTGGAGTAGTGCCTGTTACTTTTAAACCCACTTTTTTGCGTTATGCGGATGAGTATTTTTTAAGAGTTGAATTTCAAGATGGAAGTGATGAAATCACTCATATAGAGGAGTTGGCAAAATACACAGATCAAAGAAATAATGTAAAAGAAACAAAAAGTTTGCATATTTTTGCACCCATACCTTTGCTTAAAAAAATCACCCTAGTGGACACTCCAGGGCTTAATGCTAATGAAGATGATACTTTAACCACCCTAAAGGAGCTCCAAAATATCCACGCGGCAATTTGGTTAAGTTTGATCGATAATGCAGGAAAAAAGAGCGAAGAAGATGTTATAAAGGCAAATTTGGAGCTTTTGGGTGAAAATAGCATTTGTGTGTTAAATCAAAAAGATAAGCTTAGCGCTCAAGAATTAGAAAATGTGTTAAATTATGCCAAAACAGTTTTTTCTAAATATTTTAAAGAATTAATTGCCATTTCTTGCAAGGAAGCAAAAGATAAAACAAAATATGAAGAATCTAATTTTAATCTTTTGTTAGATTTTTTAGATAACTTAGATGAGAAAGCCTTAAAACAAAAATTTACAAAGAGAAAAATGCTTCATTTATGTCAAGTTTTAGAGGATGAAAATAGGCTTTTTGTGGATATTTTTGATAAGCTTGCAAATCAATTTCAAATTTATCAAGAGAAATTAAATTCTTCTTTTGATGATTTTATAAAAGAAGTTCAAATTTTAAATCATCAAATTTTAAATAAGCTTAAAAGCATTGGCGAAAGAATTGCGAGTGAAATTTTTAATTGCATTAAAGAAAAAGAGGCTCATTTTTATAAAGAAGCCAAGGGATTTTTGAAAAAAGATTTGTATGTAAAATACGATTATAAAGCTCCTTTTATTTCGAGCGATGATGCTTTTTTGGCAATGTTTTACAACAGCGATATAATGAATAAAGAATTTAAAAAAATCAAAAATGAAATTTACGAATCATTTGAAAAAATAAAACAAAAATTGAAAGATTTTATAGACAATTTAGAAAAAGACATTTTGCTTTTTAAAGCTGAATTTTCAAATATACAAAAAGATAATATCTTGCAAAGCGATAAAAATTTTAGCGAACTTAGGGTTTTTTGCAATGCAAGCGATGAGTACTTTTTAAAAGACTTTAAAGAGCTTTTATTTAAAAGTTTGCTAGAGTTGGATTTATTTTTTGAAAAGTTAAATCTCAAAGCTTTTGCAAATTATGCAAACGCTACAAAATTAAGCTTGGCATTTTTCAGTAGAAAAATCAATGAAAGTCGAGTTCTTTATGAGCTAGATAGTTCCGAATTTACGCTTTTTTATCCTAAAAAGAGTGAAATTTATGAAAGGGTTTTAACTGAGCTTAATGCTTATGAATTTGAAGCTTTGCTTATCAATAAACCGATTTTAGTAAAAATATCTAATCATTTTTTAGAACAAAATACAAATATAATTCAAGAAAAAAATAAAATTTTAGACTTAAAAAAAGTAGAATTACAAAAACGCAAAGAGCAAATTTTAGAAGTCAGAAGTGTATTGAAGGAAAATTTATGAGGATATTTTTCATTTTATCTTTATTTTTTCACACTCTTTTTGCTGTGAATGATTTAGATAATGCTTTAAGGCTTTATGAGGGAAATAAATTTGTAAAAGCATATGAAATTTTTGAAAGACTTTGCGAAAAAGACAATGCTAGAGCTTGCTTTTCTTTAGCCTATATGAATGAAAATGCTCAAGGAGTTGCAAGAGATTTTGATAAAGCGTATAAATTTTATGATAAATCCTGCAAACTCGGTTTGGCTAAGGCTTGTTCTAATATGGCCTTAACCTTACAAGATCTAGGTTATGTTAATGAATCCCTTTTGGCATTTAACAAGGCTTGTAATTTAGGTGAATCTTCAAGTTGTAATCATATGGGTTTGGTTTATGAAGATGAAAAAGATGGTCAAATGGCTACGCATTTTTATAAAAGATCTTGCGATTTAAAAGACGCTAGAGCTTGCTATAAATTAGGCTTTTTGTATGAAAGAGGAGAGCTTGTAAGGCAAAATCTTAAATCAGCTTTGGCTTTTTATTCTAAATCTTGTACTTTAGGTTTTGCAGAGGCTTGTTATTTGATCGGACGTTATTATGAGCTTGAGAAAAAAGATTTGAAAAAGGCTAAGAGATATTTAGGTATGGCTTGCGATAAAAAACACCAAGAAGCTTGTGCTGCTTATAGAAAGCTAAATTCTCAAGATATAGAAATTTATTAAAATGTCATCAAAAATATTTTAAGAAACTAAACTAAAATTGATTGGATTATTTTGTGAATTTTGTTGATAAATTTTGCCAATGAAATTTTTAAAGTCTTTGTTTGCTTGTGTTTCTTCGAAATTATCTTTAGAATCTTGATTATTTATATCAAGATTTTCTTGCTTTTCTTCGTTTTCTTCTTTTTTCTCTTGTGCTTCTTGCGCTTTAAGTTTTGTTGCTTCAGCTCTTGCTTCAAATTCCATTTTTAGAGCATTTGCAGCGACTTTATAATCTTGCGGACTAGGATCAGCAGGCGCCATGGCTGCTGCAACGACTTGACGCGCATTGGCGATAGTTTCTTCAGGTGTCCTTCCTTTTTGCATTCTTATAGGAACTTCACCTGCTGTGGCATACATTTGATTATCAGGTCCTCTTGTGTAGCTAAAGCTTGCAGCTCCAGCTAAACCACCTCCAGCGGCTTGATGTGCTGCTTCGTGAGCTTTTACATTTCTGTCTATACTTTGAAGCTCACGCACTTGTTGTACTTGTTGTATGGTAAGTTCAACGCCATTTATCATTTGAGTTTGTTCATTGTTTTGTTTTGAGTCTTTATTTTGTGAGTTTGTATTTTCTGTATTTTCTTGTTCGGCATTATTTTTTTGTGTTTTATCATAATAAGAGGAATTGCTAGCATAGTTGTAATTTAAGCCAATTTGCATTTTTCCTCCTTTATTTTTTTGTATATTTTAGACAATATTAACGCATTTTGACTTAAAATTTTGATAAATTTTGTAAAATAACAATCAATACAATTTTAAAGGAAGATTAATGATTTATGAGAATGACTTGATTTATATCGAAAAAGAGGAAGCTCAAGTGCCATGGATTAAAATTTTTACCAAGCAAGTTTATAAAGAATTTAGCGATTGTCCCTATGAACTTCAAAAAGAAATTTTTGACAAAATTTTGCGATGTGAAAAGGCTATGATAGAATTTTACAAACCTGAAAAAATCAATATTGCTTCTTTTGCAAACTATGTTCCAAGGGTACATTTTCATATAATGGCGAGATTTAAAGAGGATGCTTTTTTTCCAGAATGTATGTGGGGCAAGCAGCAAAGAGAATTAAAAGACTTAAATTTGCCTAGTTTTGATGAATTTGTGATTTTTCTTAAAAATAAAATGGACTAAAATTATCATTAATGGTTGATTGTTTTTTGTTTATTAGAATTCTTTTTACATAAAAATACAAAAAAAGGAAAAAAATGAAAAAGATTTTATTAAGCTCTCTTGTTGCAGCTTCTTTGTTGAGTGCAGGTTTATTTGCTAAAGAATATACTTTAGATAAAACTCACACTGATGTAGGTTTTAAAATTAAACATTTGCAAATTAGCAATGTAAAAGGAAATTTTCAAGATTATGATGCGGTAATTGACTTTGATCCTGCAAGTTTTGAATTTAAAAAACTTGAAGCAACAATTAAAGTAGCATCTGTAAATACAGACAATCAAACAAGAGATAATCACTTACAACAAAATGATTTTTTCAAAGCAAAACAATTCCCTAATATGACTTTTGTAATGAAAAAATATGAAAAAATCGATAACGAAAAGGGTAAAATGACAGGAACTTTAACCATAACAGGCGTTTCTAAAGATGTGGTTTTAGATACTGAAATCGGCGGTACAGCTAAGGGTAAAGATGGAAAAGAAAAAGTAGGTTTTTCTTTAAATGGTAAAATCAAACGCTCTGATTTTAACTTTGCGCCAGGTACTTCAACTATTACTTTAAGTGATGATATTAATTTAAATATCGAAGTTGAAGCGAACGAAAAATAATTTTTTAGTCTAAGAGTCTTGCTCTTAGACTTTGTAAATTTTTATCCAAATTTTCTTCACTTTCTTGCCAAATCAATTTAAAATCCGGTTTAAAATTTTCATTTTCTAAATTAAATTCCGTGTTTTTCAAGGTGGATTCTAAAAAAGCAAGATGATTTAAAGCTTGATTTTTATCATTAAAAATTAAAATAAAATCATTTTCTACGATAAAAATTTTTGCTCTAAAGCGTTTTAAAATTTTTGCAATTTGTTTTAAAATGAGTTTGGTATAGCTTTCTTTAGTATCTTTTAGTTCATTAAAATGAAGCAAGGCAATGATATAGTTGTTTTTTCCTTTTGTAAAGCGTGTAAGGCTTTTTTCATTGGGTAGCTTTGTTAAGGTGTCAAAAAAAGCTAACCTATAAGCGTAATTTAAAAGATAAAAACAAAAAACCAAACTTGCAAATTCAAAATATCTTATTCCTGTTCCTTCTTGGAATAAAAACTGAAAATATGCAGCAAAAAATGCGATAAGAAGATAATATTCTTTAGTTTTAAAAGTTTTGATAAAAATGAGTATTAAGCCGACTAAAAAAAATAAAAATCCTAATTCACTCACAGGTTTAAAAAAATTTAATGTAATAAAATGGAATTCTAAACCAGCGCTATTGAAAGTAGTATTTCTAGGTAAAATGATGCTTAAAATGCCTATAAAAATAAGGGTTGTAATTGAGGCGATATTTTTTTTATTTAAAATTAAAACATGATGTTTTCCAAGGCAAAATAGAGTAAAAATCATAGGTAAAAACAAAGCCACAAATAAATTAGCTTGAAAAAAACTTGTATAAAAATAAGGCAACTTAGCTCCTAGTAATACTAAAGTCAAAAAGAAAATTTTTGAATTTTTAAAGTAAAAGGATAGCACAAGAGCTGAAATTTCAAAAATAAAACTCAATGATATTAAAAAATCTAATAAAAACATTTCAAATCCTTGATTTTAATAAAAGTGATAATTGTATAGAAAAAAGCTTAAAAGCGGATTTTATTTAAATTTAGCAATTTCATCTTGTATGGTTTGTTCTATATGAAGCAATTCTTCATGAGTTTTTTTGCTATTTTCTAAAAGTTCATCAAATTTAAAGCCAAGCATAACAATACGATATAAATTGGGTTTGTATTTTCTCCAATTATATAAAGTGCTAACATCAATGTCTAGTTCATATGCCATATCACGCTTGCTCTTTTTTGTCATTTTTTACCTCAAAAATTTAGCCTTTAAAAAATTTTACATTAAAATTTCTTTATTAAAAACACTTGAAATATTCAATCTTTTATATAAAATATATTTAATATTTCAATATTAATTAAGTTATAGTATGGAATAATAGTTTTTATAAAATTTTTATTTAAGGAGAATTACATGGAAGGTGCAAGTGGCGGGTCTATTTTTGTAACAATATTATTGTTTGTATTATACATGTTGCCCGCTATTATTGGTTTGAGCAGAAAGTATTCTAATTGGCTGATAATTTCTTTGCTAAATTTGTTTTTTGGTTGGACTATTATTGTTTGGCTTGTTTGTTTAATATGGTCTTTTACGGGAAGTTTTAAGCAAACTATTATTATTAAAGAAAAAAATGAGAAATAGGAGAAAAAATGACAAAATTTTTAAGCATTTGTAGTTTAATTGCGATGTTGTTAAGTGGTTGTGGAAGTGATTTTCCTGGACAACCTAGCGATGTGGCTAGAGTTCAGCAAAACAAATATCCAAATGGAAATTTAAAAGAAGAAATTCCCTATAATAAAGATTCAAGAATACATGGGTTAAAAAGAGCTTTTTATGACAATGGTCAGCTAAGAGCTGAAGAAAATTATAAAAATGGAAAAAAAGATGGAATTAGCAGGGAATATTCTAGAAATGGGCAATTACTTGAGGAGGTGCATTTTAAAGATAATCGCGGATATGGTGATTTTGCAAGCTATTATGAGAATGGAAATATGAGAGCAAAGGGAAAACTACTTGGCTATAATGAAGATGGTATGCCAGAATTTGAAGGTAATTACAAGGAATATTATGAAAATGGAACTTTAATGTGTGATTATAATTTTGATAATAAAGGTAAATTTGATGGAGTACAAAAGCGTTATGATGAAAATGGCGCCTTAGAAGACGAAGAAAATTATAAAAATGGACTTAAAAATGGAGTCTTTAGAGAATATAAAAAAGGGGAGATTGTAAGAGAAGAAGAATATAAAAATGGTATTTTAGTAGCAAAACCTAAAAATTAGAGGAGTTTAGATATGTTTAAAAAAGTAATTTTATTTTTCTTAATGGGGTTTGCCTTGCTTCAGGCCAACTCATTAGACAAATGTGATAATACGGCAGTTGTTTCAAATCTTAAAGAAAAAATTCCTAGTGAAATTTTTAAAAATCTTTATGAATTATCCGGACTTAAAGCCCAAGGGATTGATTATGAAGATTATGCAAAAGGCCTCAAAGAAATAACCAAGCATGATGGAATGGTAAATTACACTGATATGATCGAAATTAATTCCATTTCAAATTTTGATCTTAATTTTGATTCTTGTATGGCTACGATTAATGCTGCATTAAAAGGGGAACAGAGAAAAGGTCTTTGGAGTGTTGTTTATAAGGTTTCTAACATAAATCAAGTGAAAATTACAGATATAACTTATATCAATGGAGATTTCCAATAATATTTTTATTAAAGTAAGTCAATAGAATTAATTTCATGACTTACTAATATTTTATACTCAATTAATTTCAAGTCTTTTTTTGATACAATTTCTTAAAAATTTTTATAAGTAAAAAATTTAAGGAAAATCATGGTTGAAGTAAAAAATCTTACTATGCGTTTTGCAAATCAGCTTTTATTTGAAAATGTTAATTTAAAACTTGTTCGAGGACAAAGATACGGACTTATCGGTGCTAATGGTGCGGGAAAATCGACTTTTTTAAAAATTCTTTCAGGAGAAATTGAGTCAAATAGTGGTGAAATAGTATTTGATGAAGGTTTAAAAATTGCAGTTTTAGGACAAGATCAATTTGCTTTTGAAAACTACACCATCAAAGATGCAGTGATGTGTGCAAATAAGCGTTTATATGAGGCCTTAAAAGAAAAAGAAAAGCTTTATATGAGCGAGGAATTTACTGATGAGATCAATGAGTGTTTAGGTGAGCTTGAGATAATAACGGCTGAAGAGGATCCTAATTATGATTGTGAAACGCGTTGTGAGAAAATTTTAAGCTCTTTAAAAATCAAAGATTTTGATGCTTTGATGAGCACCTTGCAAAGCGCAGACAAATTTAAAGTCTTGCTTGCGCAAGTATTGTTTTTAGGAGCAGATGTACTTTTTTTAGATGAGCCTACAAATAACCTTGACTTAGAAGCGATTTCTTGGCTTGAAAATGAGCTTTTAAGACATGAGGGAACCTTGGTGGTGATTTCTCATGATAGGCATTTTTTAAATAAAATTTGTACAAGAATTTTGGATGTGGATTTTAAACAAATTCGTGATTTTGCGGGAAATTACGATGATTGGTATATGGCTTCAACGCTTTTGGCAAAACAAGCTGAACTTAAGCGCGATAAAACTTTAAAAGAAAGAGAAGAATTAGAAAATTTTATCCGCCGTTTTAGTGCGAATGCTTCTAAGGCAAAACAAGCTACAAGTCGTGCAAAGGCTTTGGAGAAATTGGAGCTTGAAGAGATTAAAATTTCAAGTCGCAGGGATCCAAGTATAGTTTTTAGAACAAATCGTGAAATAGGAAATGAAGTTTTAGAGCTTAAGGGTATTAGTAAGGCTTATGATAAAGAATTGTTTTCAAATTTAGAATTAAAAATCGAAAAAAATGACAAAATTGCTTTAATTGGTGCAAATGGTGTAGGCAAGTCAACTTTGGCTAAAATCATTGCCAATGCTATTGCTCCTGATAGCGGTTCTATACACCTTGGAGCGACTATAGAACTTGGATATTTTCCCCAAGATACAAGTAATTTAATTTGTGAAAATTTGAAACTTTACGAATGGCTTATGAGTGAAAAATTCAAAGATTTGGATGAAATTCGAAAGTGTTTAGGTAGAATGCTTTTTAGTGGTAGTGATCAAGAGAAAATGGCAGCGAGCTTAAGCGGAGGGGAAAAACATCGTTTAATGCTTTCGCGTTTGATGCTAGAGCGCCCAAATTTTTTACTTTTGGATGAGCCTGATAACCATTTGGATCTTGAGAGTATCATAGCCCTTGGTGAAGCTTTATATAATTTCAAGGGTGTTGCACTTTGTATAAGTCACGATAGGGAGCTGGTTTCTGCTTTTGCTAATCGTATTTGGCACTTAAAAGATGGAGAACTGACTGATTTTCGTGGAACTTACCAAGAATTTTTAGGAGAAAATGATGGCTAAATTTAGAATTCAGTATAGCGCAGGCTTTGGACATTTTACCCAAAATCATAAAGGCTTTGGACCTACTATTTATATAGAAGAAGTAGTGGAATTTGACAATGGTAAGGATTATTTTGATTATATAGATTTTTACAATACTTATTCAAAAAGCGATGATACTTATTTTCATATCAGTTTTTTAGAAGATAGACCTTTAAGCGACAAAGAAATCACCATACGCAATGAATATCGTAAAATACGCGATGAAAATTGCAAGAGAGCAAAAGAAGAATTTATAAGAGATAATGAACTTGATGTGGAGCATTTACCAACTCATGGTGATTAAGGAACACTTTTTGCTTGTATAGTTTTTGCATATTTTGAAAGGAGAAAGCTATGCAAGTAAGTTATAAAACTATTAGCTCATATGAATATGATGCGATTAGTGGTCAGTATAAGCAGGTGGATAAGCAAGTAGAAGATTATTCTTCGACTTCTGATTCTGATTTTATGGATATATTAAGTAAATTAGAGGAAAATTCGGGTATTTCTAGTACGGAAGAAAATTTACAAAACAATACCCAAAGTTCAAATTCTAATTCCTCTCAATACGCACAAATGTCAAGCATGTATGCTTATCGTTTTAGGCAAAACGAGGGCGAACTTTCTTTAAAAGCTCAAAGTGCGAGTGTGCATAATGATCTTTTAAATCAAAATGCAAATGGACAAAATAAAGACAGTAGTCTTTTAGGTGATTTACTTAACGCGATTTAAATTAAAGCCTCAAACGAGGCTTTAAGATAGATTATAATTTCTCTATTTCAAAAGGTGTAAATTGGGCGCAAAAGATTTCAAACTTTTGCTCTTCCTCTTCGTTTAAATTTAAGCTTAAAATCACTTTTTCATTTTTAAAGTCTCGCTCAAATTCCAAAGAGTGAGTTCTTAAAAAATGTTCGAAGCGATTGAGATTTTTAAAATCTATGGCAATTTTGATATTTTTTTTAAATTCAAAAGTTAGCAAGGAGGCATTGTTAATCGCTGCATTTGCCGCGTCACTATAAGCTCTTACAAGTCCTCCTGTCCCAAGTTTGGTGCCACCAAAATATCTTACAGTGATGACTGCAGTGTTGACAAGATCATACCCTCTTAAAACATTTAAAGAAGGTATGCCTGAAGTGCCCTTAGGCTCGCCATCATCACTTTTATCTTCTATGATTTGATTGTATTCATTTAAAGTTCGATAAGCATAAACAAAATGAACGGCTTTGGGGTGTTCTTTTTTTAAATTTACAAGCAAATTTTTAAAATCTTTAAAAGGGCAAAGATAGGATAAAAAAGTAGATTTTTTAATTTCAATTTGTGCTTGAAAAATTTGATCAATTGTTTGCATTTTCGCCTTTTTATTTGGTATTATGATTAAATAAGGTAAAATATAATGTATTAATAAAATTTTTAAAAATATACTATAATTTTACAAAAATTAAGGAAAGAAATGTCAAAAACAAGTCAAAAATTTATGAATTCATTCAAAAGTTATAAAAGAAATAAAATGGGGTGTTACAAGGTTGGCTTTTTATAAAAATATTTTTATTTTATACATTAGGCATGGGATTATTTTTTGAAATTTGCATCAGTTGATATTTTAAGTTTAATTTTGTAAAATCAAATTTATGGAAAAAATCAAAAATTATAAGCTTATTATTCTTTTACTTGCTTTTGATTTACTTGCTTTGCTTTATGGAATTTCAACCCTTAGCATTAGTGTTGATGAGGCTAAAATTTATTTTGAAGAAAAAGGAAGTTTTCTTTTTTTTAATCATAGTTTGCTTTATTATCTCACACATTTTGGAACTTTTGTTTTTGGACAAAATGACTTTGGTTTAAGAATTCCTATTTTATTTTTTCATTTTTTAAGTTGTATTTTACTTTATATTTTGGCTTTAAAATATACAAAAACTCATTTTGATAGCTTCTTATCTCTTTTGCTTTTTGTATTGTTGCCAGGAACGGTTGCAAGTGCTTTGTTGGTAAATGAAGCCTCTATAGTGATTTTTTTAACGCTAGCTATAATTTGTGCGTATGAATATGAAAAAAAATGGATTTTTTATCCGCTTTTGATTTTAGCTTTATTTGTAGATAAGTCTTTTAATATTTTATTTTTAACCTTTTTCTTTTTTGGAATTTATAAAAGAAATTCTTTTTTATTGACTTTGGCCCTTGTACTTTTTGGTTTGAGCATAAGCTTTTATGGTTTTGATACAGGTGGGCGTCCAAGAGGATATTTTTTGGATACTTTGGGAATTTTCGCCGCTTGTTTTTCGCCGCTTGTTTTTATTTATTTTTTTTATGTAGTTTATCGTTTAACTTTTAAAGAGCAAAAAAGTTTACTATGGTTTTTAATGAGCGTAACCTTTATTTTTTGTTCCTTGCTTTCTTTGAGGCAAAAGCTTTATTTGGAGGATTTTTTGCCATTTTGTGTGATTTGCACTCCGCTACTTATTAAAACCTTGATGGCAAGTTATAGGGTGCGTTTACCGCAATTTAGATTAAGATATAAAATTTTTATAGAATGCTCTATCATTTTTTTACTATTTTGTTATTTTGTTATCATAGGAAATCAAATTTTATATTATTTTGTTTCTGATCCAAAATATAATTTTGCTAATAACTATCACCTTGCTAAAGAATTAAGCAAAGAGCTTAAAAAACAAGAAATTTTTAAATTAAGAGTTGGCACATCTTTGCAGCCAAGATTGAAATTCTATGGTATTGAAGATAGTAATACTTTTTATCTAAAAAGTATTAAAAATAAAGACCAGCTTGATAAAAATAAAAAAAATATTACAATAAAGCTAGGAAAATTTGAAAAAATTTATCAAATCCAAAGATACTAGTGATGCTTTTACGCTTTTTGAGCTAGTTTTAGTTGTTTTAATCTTAGGCCTTGTGATTTCCATAGCACAAATCAATCTAAAACAAGATAGACTCATGCAAGGTGCAAAGCAAATTCTTAATGACATACGCTATGTAAGAACTTTAGCAATGACTCAAGAGAGTTTTAGGGATTTGGAATTAGCAGTGGCAAAAAGAGAGTGGTATAAAAGTAGATGGCAATTATATTTTATCAATTCAGCAGCAACAAATTATGAGCAAACTTATACGATATTTTTAGATAAAAATGGTGATGGAAACGCTAATTTAGGAAAAACTGAAATCAATATTGATCGTGAAATTGCTGTAGATATTATAAACCCCAAAAAATTAATGAATTCAGGACAAAGTGGAGTTATTGATAAGAGCGATAGTAAGACTACTCAAAGATTTAATATTTTTAAAAAATTTGGTATAAAAAAAGTAGAATTTAAAGGTTCGTGTAGGGGTTCTACAAGGATAGTTTTTGATGAAAGAGGAAGATTATATTCTCCTTTGCGAACTTCTCAAGGTGTTTATGATAAAAATTTAGCTAAAACTAATCAAGACTGTGTCATACGCTTAAGCTCAATACAGGCAAATCAAATTTGCATTATAGTCAATCCGCTTAGTGGTTTTGCTTACATACCTAAATTTCAAGATTTTAACAAGCAAATGATAATGATAAATGGTGTACTTTCTCAATGTTCTAAAATTTAGAATGCTTTAATTTTTAATATAAATTTGCTATAATTTGAATGCAAATATTAAACAAAGGAGAAAATAATGAATCGATTAGGAATTTCAGCAAGATTGTATTTCAGTTTTGCTTTGATTATTTTTATTATGCTGTTTATAGCTGTTTTTTCAATAGCTAAAGTGAATTTTTTAGATAAAACTCTTACAACAGCAACAGGGGAAAACGCTTTGATTTCTCGTCAAGCGATTAATTTTAGGGGAAGTATCCATGATAGATCAATTTTAATTCGTGATGTCGTTTTAGTACAAGATCAGGAGGACTTAAGAAAAACTTTAGCTCAAATACAAAAATTGGAAAAAGATTATGAAGAAGCTGAGCTTATTTTAAATGATATTGTAGCTAAGGGTGGTGGTGATTCAAATGTACGCTCTATGATGGAGGATATTGCAAAAACTAAGAAAAATACCGTGCAAATTTATCAAAAGATTATTGACGCAGTGGTGAAAGAAAATGATATTCAATCAGCAACTAAAATGGTTTTAGATTCTGCTAGACCAGAATTTATTTTATGGTTGGCTCAAACAAATAAATTGATTGATTATCAAGAGTTAGCCAATCAAGAATTAACTCAAATAGCACTTTTAGAAAGTAAATCTTTTCAATTTATCATGATGAGTATCATTATAATTGCTTTAATTATTTCTATGGTTATTGCTTATTTGATAGTGAGATATATTAAAAAATCCGTAGGTGGTGAACCAAGAGATGTAAATAGAATTATCACCGAAGTTGCTAATGGAAATTTAACACAGCCAATTCATATAGAATATAAACAAAGTATACTTTATTCTATTTCTAGAATGCAAAATCAATTACGAAATATAGTCCAAAAAATGATTACTATTTCTAATGAGTTAAACCACAAAGCTGATTTGGTGGTAGGTCGTATAAGTGAAACTGAAAAGGCAGTGATTTTTCAAGGCGAAACTTCTAGAGAATCTGCTCTTAAAATTCGAGAAATCAGTCAAAAAACACAAAATGTTTCCAAAATGGCTCTAGAAACAGAAGAAAATTCAAAAAATACCACTCAAGTTTGTCAGAATAATAAAAAATATGCCGAGGATACAGCTTCTCAAATGGAATATATCGCAAGCAATTCTTCTAGAGTTTCTCAGCAAATTGCCTTGCTTAGCGAACATGCTAAGAATATAGGAACAAGTACAGAACTTATTAGCGAGATTACAGATCAAACTAATTTACTTGCTCTAAACGCAGCCATAGAAGCTGCTAGAGCGGGAGATGTAGGTAGAGGTTTTGCCGTCGTTGCTGATGAAATTCGTAAATTGGCTGAAAAAACAGGCGGGGCAACAGATCAAATTGCTATAATTAACAAACAAATTCAAGAAGAAACGATAGCAACAGTAGGCGTTATAGAAGAGTCTATACCATTGATTTCTCAAGGTAAAAGTTTAAGTGAAGAGGTAAGAGATAGTGTGGATTTAATCTACAAACAAGCTAATGACAGTCTTTTTAAAGCACAAGAGGTAAATCAAGAGGTAGCCGCTCAAGTAAAATTAATGGAAGAAATTGAAGAAAAAATTATAACAGTGGCAGATATTTCTTCTAAAACTCAACAAGCGGTTAGTGAAAATAAAAATGCAATGACAGAACTAAAAAATATTTCGGATAATCTTCAAGCTGAAATAGCTATTTTCAAGCTCTAAGCACCTATAACCCCCAACCACCCAAAAATAAGGCTAAATTTCTAGCCTTATTTAATCCTCCTTTAAGCTTAATTGGTTATACTTTCATTTCCTTTTTCAGAAAAGGACTTAAGATCTTTAAATTATAGTCTAAA
>NZ_JAEQBS010000049.1:0-377 GCF_017846535.1 Campylobacter sp. JH32 | reverse complement strand
CCTCCATGGATACATTCTAGGTTTTGATTTTCTAAAAGAGCATGAAGTTTAGCTATAGCTTGTTTTTTATCTACTTGTGTGGTTTTTTGTTCTTTTAAAGTGTTTGAAATTAAGTCTTTATACTCTAAGCTTTGTTTGCTTAAACATTCTAATTTAATATTTAAAGAATTTTCTATAATAGAATAATTAAGCAAGCAAAGTTCATCATTTTTATAAAAGATACTAAGTCTTCCTAAACCACTGCTTTCATCTTTAGGAGAAAAATAATAACTAGGTGTATCTTGTTTTATAGTATTATCTTGATCTAATTCTCCAAAGTAAAAAGGATTGTTAGGAAGTTCATTTGAGCCTGTAAGGAGAGTGGAGTTTAGGAAGAT
>NZ_JAEQBS010000048.1:0-382 GCF_017846535.1 Campylobacter sp. JH32 | reverse complement strand
TGTATAATGGGACCAATCCAAGTTTAGTTAATCTTCCTTTTAATGATCATCAAACCTCCCTTTCTTCTAAAACCATAGGTGTTAATGAAGAAGGTTATAATGAACTTACCCTCTCAAATATAAAAGATAAAGAACAAATTTATTTAAAAGCCCAAAAGGATTATGATGAATTAGTCCAGCATAATTTCACTCAAAGAATTTTAAATGATAAAGATTCTAAGGTGGATGGAATTTATAATGAAAGGATTAAAAAGGTTCATACTCAAACCATAGACTTAGCTAAAAATGTCAATGTAGGAGGAGAATACTTAACTAATGTAGGCTTATCTAAAGATACCATAGTAGGATTAAGCAATACCTTAAATGTAGGAGTAGATAATAA
>NZ_JAEQBS010000047.1:0-444 GCF_017846535.1 Campylobacter sp. JH32 | reverse complement strand
CCTCGGTTAAAATATGTTCATACATTTGACTTTCATAATTAGCTGAATTTTGATAATCATCAGGATGAGAATTGCCATTTTCAGCATAAGCTAAATCCTGTCCTATAAAAATGATGTTTTTATGATTTAAATGTAAGGAAAGATAACAAGCCATATGTGCAACACTAAATCCCATGTTAAAATATCCAAAATAATCTAATTTTAAATATTGTATAAAACTTGCATAGGTTGAAACTATAGTAAAATTATCGGTTTTTTTGGTTAGGTAATTTATGGCATTAGGATGTACTATGGATTTGATAATAAAACAAATTCCATTATCAAATTCCCCAAAATCATGATTGAAAAACTCAGCAGTAATTTCAGTTCTTTCTAGCATACAAACATAATCAGGCTTTATACCATGTTTAGCTAAAATAGGATAAGAAGAATCTGCACAAAAAA
>NZ_JAEQBS010000046.1:0-459 GCF_017846535.1 Campylobacter sp. JH32 | reverse complement strand
AACCCACCCGAATATCGTTTTTTTTATTTGGTGAGTTTGTTCTTTCAAATACGAAACAAAAAGAGCCGATGATTCGTGAATTGTTCCACAATTTCATCGGCTCTGCGTCTTAAGCGTCTGGCTCTTTTGCTCCGGCAGGAAAACAGGCTGAATTTTTGCGAATGGGAATGAGCAAAAAATCGGCCTGTTTTCAGAGAACGGCGGCAGGTATATGAAAGCCCCCGTCCCTCGTCCTACGCTCCGACTTGTGGACAAAGTGTCCCGAAGTTGTGGCCACACTCCCGGAAAAGTAGCAGGACAGCGGGTAACCGTCAAGGCTGAAATGAACGGGTTTACACCCGGCCTTGACCGCCGCCCGCCGCCCCGCTGGATGGGTGGACAAGGCGGCCAATCCCTCAAAGTGCTTGGCCGCGCTCTTTCTGATTTTGAGGTATTCAGTTTTTCAAAATTGAATAATCA
>NZ_JAEQBS010000045.1:0-475 GCF_017846535.1 Campylobacter sp. JH32 | reverse complement strand
GTAGGCAAATACACCCAAGAATATTCTAAAGCTTTGTTTGAAGCACACAATATCAAACAAAACTCCCCCTACAAAGACTATCAACCCCAATACCTAGATCCTGAATTTCACACAGGGGAGAAATCTACTTTACTTGAATTTAAAGATTGGCAAAGTATTTATTTAAAAGATCCTATCAAAGGAGCTATAGCTCCTTGGACTAAAGCAGAAAAAGCTTATTATAAATCTTTAAAAACTAAAAAAGAAAGATATAAATATTTAGTTATAAGAAGTGGTATAAGAAGTGTTGTTATAGATATACCTTATGAAGCTATAGGAGCTGTAGATGAAAAAGGAAATGTAGATCCTAAATATGAAAAATTATATAGAATAGTAGATGATAATAAACATAATCTAAGATCAAGTTTATTTCATAATGAATGGGGTATGGCAGCAGGAATATTAGGTGATTATAAATACCTAGCTAATGATATGT
>NZ_JAEQBS010000044.1:0-519 GCF_017846535.1 Campylobacter sp. JH32 | reverse complement strand
CCTTTTCCTTTCTTTGGATGGATTAGCTTGTTTATACTTTCTACTATATGGGTATATTTATTTTTAAAGCTTGTCTTTTATCTTGTCTTTAAAATTTTTAATATTGATAAAAAAATTAAAAAGTTTTATTTATTTTTACCTTATCCATTATTCATGCTTCTTTGGTTTGGATACTCTTTTGTACCTCTTGAATGGCAAAGTAGTTTTAAAGAATTTGAGAGTTTGTGTGAGAAGGCTGATTCTAAGGCGGTTATTTATGATGCAAAAAATATTATAAGTCTTTGGGATAATTATAAAAAAATAAACAAGGATATTTTATTCAACATAACAGAGCAATATGTAGATTTTAGAATAAAAAAAATTATTATTTTATGGTACTATAAGGACGGCAAAAATACAATACAAGAATATAAAATAGACAATACATACTCTTGGCTTGACATAGGTATGTTTGCTAAATACAAAAGAAAAATGATATGCTATGATATTCAAAAATATAAAGAATTACAAGAAAAAAGA
>NZ_JAEQBS010000043.1:0-546 GCF_017846535.1 Campylobacter sp. JH32 | reverse complement strand
GTTTAGTAAGAGATGGTCCTGTAGAAACAATGATAGCTGTATCACTTACACCCTTTCTTTTAGAAAGTAATTCTTTATAACTAGGATGGGTAATCATTTGAGGAAGATTATAAACAAATTGTTCTATGCCTTGAAGAGCATCAAGAGGATCGTTACCATGAGAAACAATAGAATTTTTAAAATTTTCTGCTAATTTTTTATTCAATCCTAAAATATCTTCATGAAATCTTTCATAATAATGACTCATCAGTTCTAAAAAATAAATTCTAGAAAATTGAAAGAAAGGTTTAGAAGAACAAAGTTCATTATAATCTTGAATTTCTAGTTTATTTGTATTCAAAACCATCAATCTTGCACTTTGCAATTCACTTGAAAAATCTAAGATATGAAACATTATCCAAATGATTTCTATATCTTTTTCAAAAACAACAATATGCTGATGATTTTTATTTTGCAATAAAGCTTTAAATAAAATTCCATTTCCAAAACCATAAAAATACAATACAGGATAAAGTAGATATTTATCATTATAAGTATTTAGCATAG
>NZ_JAEQBS010000042.1:0-556 GCF_017846535.1 Campylobacter sp. JH32 | reverse complement strand
GCTATACAAGCTCGTTTTGAACAAAATAAAATAGTTAAAATAGAACCTAAATATTGTATTTCTCTTATAAATACTTGTTTTGATAGTAAAGAAATAACATTGGATAATGATATTAGTAGGGTAGGATTGAATGATGCATTTAGTAAAAGAACTATTGATTTTGTAAATAGATTTAAACTTTTAAAACATTAGTCTAACACTTTAAGTGGCTTTAGTGCTATTTTGTTTGAAGATACTAAAGATAATAATCAAAGTAATATAGGATAAAAATACATGAAAAACAAGCTCTATCATTATTTTAACAATAAAGAAAATTCAAATGATTTAAAAAAACAATTCTTTAAAAATATAAAACAAGCTTTATTTTATCTTTTTCTTGTCATCTTAACTTTTTATAATATTACTTATTTAACTCTTTTAACCTTTTTCCCTTTTCCTTTCTTTGGATGGATTAGCTTGTTTATACTTTCTACTATATGGGTATATTTATTTTTAAAGCTTGTCTTTTATCTTGTCTTTAAAATTTTTAATATTGATAAAAAAATTAAAAAGTTTT
>NZ_JAEQBS010000041.1:0-626 GCF_017846535.1 Campylobacter sp. JH32 | reverse complement strand
TATACCAGTGGTGCAATTGCAGAACTAGGGAGCGTAGATGAAGGCACAACAAGGACAGATACAATGAATTTGGAGCGTCAAAGGGGAATCACTATCCAGACAGCAGTGACATCTTTTCAGTGGGAGGATGTAAAAGTCAACATTATAGATACGCCAGGCCATATGGATTTTTTGGCGGAAGTATACCGTTCTTTATCCGTATTAGACGGAGCAGTATTATTAGTTTCTGCAAAGGATGGCATACAGGCACAGACCCGTATACTGTTTCATGCACTACAGATAATGAAGATTCCGACAATTTTTTTCATCAATAAAATTGACCAAGAGGGGATTGATTTGCCAATGGTATATCGGGAAATGAAAGCAAAGCTTTCTTCGGAAATTATAGTGAAGCAAAAGGTTGGGCAGCATCCCCATATAAATGTAACGGACAATGACGATATGGAACAGTGGGATGCGGTAATTATGGGAAACGATGAACTATTAGAGAAATATATGTCAGGGAAACCGTTTAAAATGTCAGAACTGGAACAGGAAGAAAACAGGAGATTCCAAAACGGAACGTTATTTCCCGTTTATCACGGAAGCGCTAAAAACAATCTGGGGACTCGGCAGCTTATAGAAGT
>NZ_JAEQBS010000040.1:0-642 GCF_017846535.1 Campylobacter sp. JH32 | reverse complement strand
TAGTCTTTGATTTGAGAGATAAGTTCTTTAGGATTCATCAGTAACTTTGTCCTGTATATTTTTCATCACTTTTTATAAATTTACCATTGGTAAAATAATGAAAAGATCCTCCGCCTGCACTTTTACGACTTATGCTTGAAAAGCTAAATCCTCTTCCTTCATCTCCAAATAAACCATAGTTTTTTACTTTATAATCTATCATGGTAGAAAAAACAACAGGATATTTTTTACCCTCACACACATAATAAGTTGTCATACCTAAATAAGGTCTTAATTTTTTATAGTTTTCTTCACCCATATATGCTTTAAATTGATCTTCATAGTATGCAAATTCGGGTTTATCTTTGAAGTTGAAGTTTGATTCTCCTATTTTATAATTATAATCATTACGATAATATTTACAACCATTAGAAAGGATTTGGGGGAATTTTTTCTTCAAATAAGAAAAATTCACAAAATGAGTTTCATTTCCTACTTTAATTTCACTACCCAAATACTTACTACGAAATTCTTCTCTTTTTTCTCTAATTCCAATATCTCTTCTCTTATTTTTTTATCAAAGATATAAATTCCACCATAATTACTTGCAAGAGTTTTTATTTCACTTGCTTTTTTTTCTTTAAAAGCACATGCACTTAAAAA
>NZ_JAEQBS010000003.1:0-182067 GCF_017846535.1 Campylobacter sp. JH32 | reverse complement strand
CGTAAAAGTGCAGGCGGAGGATCTTTTCATTATTTTACCAATGGTAAATTTATAAAAAGTGATGAAAAATATACAGGACAAAGTTACTGATGAATCCTAAAGAACTTATCTCTCAAATCAAAGACTATGCTAATATAGCAGATGCTAGTTATGCAATGCTTGATTTGAAAAATAAAGAAAACAATCATGCTAGAATTTAGCAAATTCAAAGAAGTGAAATTTTTCATCAAAATTAAAAAATAAAATTTTACTTTGTGAAAGAAAATTTTCATAAGTCTTAAGATTTTTATCTTTGATGTATTTTAATAATTCTTCAAAACCAAAATCAATCAAGGCTTGGTTTTGTTTTTTTAGAGCTAAGAGTTTAAAATCATGTTCTTTTATAAGCTGTTGAATTTGATTAAAATTGACATTGTAGGTTAAATCGCTTTTACCAAAAAAATCTTTTAAAGTGATTTCAAAAGGATTAAAAACTTCATGTTTTTGATAAATTCTAATGCTAAATTGTTGGGGGTTAAACACGCCATAATCAAAACTTGCAAAGATAAATTTTTTAGAAGCTTTATCCAAATCTTTAAAAAATTCTTCCAATTCTAGGCTTAATTCGCCTTTTTTTAAATTTAAAATTTCGCATTTTTCTTTTAATTTAGCCTCCATAGGCTCAAAAACAAGTTTAAAATCTTTAATAAAGGCCATTTTATCATCATCTATCAATTCACAAGTGAAACTATCAAAAAGCTCATTGCAAAAGAAAAAGGCATTTTCAAAATGACATTCTTTTAAGCTTCTCTTATGTGTAAATTCCACGCCTTCTAAGGTCTTTTTTTGCAAATTTCTTAATTTTTCATGAGGCTCTATGATAAAAAAAGAAAGCTTGGAAAAAATTTCAGGCCTAAATTCAAGCAAAGCGGCTAAAAAATCTCTACTCAAATAGCCCTCATTGGCTCCTATTTCTACAAGTTCTAAGGGAAGTTTTAAGACTTTTTTATCTATAAGATCTAAAAAATGCTTTGCTAAAAGAGTGCCAAAAAGATTTCCCACGCTTACTGCGGTAAAAAAATCTCCATTTTTGCCTATACTAACAGCGTTTTTATAATAACTTTCATGCAGCCAAGCGTGAAAAAATTCGCTAAATTTCATTGAAAAAGTGTATTAAATTTAGAGATAAAATCCAAAGGATCTACTTGTTTACCTCCAGCTAAAATACCAAAATGTAAGTGTGGTCCACTAACCCTTCCTGTAGCTCCACTTAGCCCCAAAAAATCACCTTTTTTAACCTTTTGTCCTACCTTAACTTCGATTTTAGAAAGATGATAATACTGCGAGTAAATGCCAAAACCATGATCAATGACTACTGATTTTCCTGCAAAATAGCGATCTTTTGCTATTTTTACTACACCTGAATTAGCCGCATAGATGGGGGTTCCTACAGCGGCTCTAAAGTCTGTTCCGCTATGATAGCTTGCAACTTTTTCATTAAAGGTTCTTGCTTTGCCAAAATCACTCGTAATAAAAGAATTTAAAGGCGTATTAAAAGAGCCATCAAATAAAGCTTTTGGAGTATAAGAACTATAAATTGCATTAGCTTCTTTAAATTCTTTAGCAATGCGTTCTTTAACAGCTTTAGGTGGAAAAACTTTTTTATTCTCTACGCTTAATTTTTCACTTTTGTAATTGCCTTCCAAAGTTTTTATAAAAATTTCTTCTTTTTTGTTTTTATAAAGAGCGGTAAGCTTAGTATTTTGAGGAGGATTTTTATAAGGCAGTGAAAATATAGCTAAAATTTTCTCTTGATTTTTAGGATGAGGAAAGGTAGCTAAAATTTTATCTTCGTTTTTCAAAGAAATAAAATCTTTTTTATCCAGTTCCAAAAATAAAGCTTGTCCTTTGATAAGCTCGAAATTTTGAGCTCCAAAGAGCCAAAGAGCAAGACTTAAAAAAAGAAAAAAAGCTTTCATAGGCTTAGCTCTTTAAGATCGGCAATTTTTAGAAATTCTTCGTAAATTTCATAGATAAGTGCTTGGCGATTATTTTTAAGTTTTTCATCTTTGGCATTGATCATTACTTTATCAAAAAATTCGTCTATAAAAGGTTTAAGTGAGAAGAGATTTTCAAGTTTTTCTTGTAAAGAGTGTGCTTGAATTTTTTCCTTAAAGGCTTTATAAAGTTTATTTTCTGCTTCTTCAACAAAAAGGCTTTCATCGACTTTGTGCGAAGTTTTATTAGCGATATTGGCCAGTCTTTTAAAGGTAGTGAAATTTTCTTGAAAATTAGCTTTTTTGCTTAATTCTATAAGGGCTTTTACGCTTTGATTGATGTGGATAAGATCTGTGCTTTTAGAGCTTAAAACCGCTTTGATAAAAGAAGCATTAACGCTATAAAAGGTATAAAGTCTTTCAAAAATAAAATCTTTTAAAATTTGCATATCAAAGTTTTTATAATGGCTTGCTAGTTTTTCTAGTAGTGCTTGAATGTCAAATTCTTTGTTTAAATTTAGGGCAATTTTGATTATCCCATTAGCAGCACGCCTTAAGGCGTAAGGATCTTTTGTACCGCTTGGAATTTTACCTATGCTAAAAAGTCCTATGAGGGTATCAAGCTTGTTTGCAAGGGCAACTATGCTTGAAAATTCAGTGCTAGGAAGTGGAGCTTGTTCGGAATTTGGTAGGTATTGCTCCTTTATAGCAAGACAAATTTCATAATCTAGACCCATTTTTTGTGCATAATAGCTTCCCATAATGCCTTGCAAATCTGTAAATTCATAAACCATTTGCGTTGCTAAGTCAGCTTTTGCGTATTTGATCGCAGTGCTTATATTTGCGATTTTATCATTGTTTAGCATTTGACATAAAACTTCAGCGATTTTTATCTCTCTTAGACTTTTATCTTGCATTGTTCCTAAGCCTTCAAGATAAGTCATTTTAGCGAGTTTTTCAGGATTTAAGCCACTTTGCAAATCGTTTTGATAGAAAAACATTGCATCACTAAGTCTTGCGCGCAAAACTCTTTCGTTACCGTGAATGATTTTTGAGTAATCCTCGCACACTGCATTGCTTACAACGATAAAATGATTACTTAAACCTTTTTCATTAAAGACTGCAAAATAGCGTTGATTTTCTCTCATGGAAGTAATGATAACTTCGCTAGGAATTTGAAGATATTCTTCTTCAAAACTTCCTAAAAGTGCATTAGGGTATTCTGTGATAGCAATAACTTCAGCCAAAAGCTCCTCATCTTCGCCTATTTGGATATTGTTTTGGCTTTCTAGGAGTTTAAATTGCTTGAGTATTCTCTCTTTTCTTTGGAGTGGATCTAAGATAATGTAATTTTTTTCTAAAAGGCTAAAATATTCTTTTGCGTTATTAAATTTTTGCAAGTCATAGCTTACACTTCTGTGTATAAAAGTTTTTTTAGCACTCTTAACACCATAGCTTTCAAATTCGACTAAATTGTCATCTAGGATGCAAACTATAGAGCGGATTGCACGGATAAATTCAAAAGAATTCGTACCCCAACGCATGCTTTTACCAAAGTTAAGACTTTTTAAAAATTGATGAATCATCTCTCCTAAAACTTCTTGGCTTTGCAAACCTTTAATGGCTTTTTGATGATACAAGACTTCTTTACCTTTGATCTCTTTAAAAGAAAGCTCATTTTCGCTAATGCCTGCTTTTTGTAAAAAGCTTTGTCCTGCGGCTGATAATTGACCATCCTTATAAGCGACATTTTTAGGTGCACCTATAAATTCAGCAAAGCTATCTTCTTGTTTGCTTGCGAAATTTTCATGAAAAATCACCAAGCGACGCGGAGTGTAGTAAAATTTAAAATCACTCACCAAGCGATAATCTTCTAAAACATCTTTCCATTTTTTTTCTATATTGGCTAATTCTTTTAGTAAAGGAATAGCGGGTAGTTCTTCTGTTCCGATTTCTATTAATAATTCACTCATATGTACTCTTTTAAAAATTTATTTTATTTTAACTCAATTTTCATTAAAAAACTTATAAATACTTCTCTAAAAAGTTTTTAAGTTCGTTTGCATTGCTAAATTCATTTTCTTGTAAATCCTTTTGATACCATTTCGCATGAAAATAAGGCACATTAGCATTTTTCGCACATTCTCTATCTTTTTGACTATCACCTATAAAAACACTTATTTTGTGGGGCGCTTCAGACTTTAAAAGATCTAGCATCATAGGATGGGGTTTGGGTTCTATACCAAGACTTACACCTAAAATTTTATCAAAATAAGGAATGATTTCATGTTTTTTAAGTATGCTAGAAAGCGAGCTTTGAGGCGCATTAGTGGCGATAGCTAAAAAACAATTTTGCTCTTTTAAAAATTCCAATATTTCTTTAACCCCTTCAAATAAAACCACGCTTTGCTCATAGTGTTTGATGAAATATTTTTCAAAACCATCTTTAAAGCTAGAATGATGGAAATTATCTATACTATAAAGCTCTTTTGCCCAGTCTACATTTGGAGTATTGATGGTTTGCATGATTTTCTCCCTAGAAAGTGGGCTTAAATTTAGTTCATTTCTTATCTCATTGACAGCACAAGATATAGCATTTGCACTGTCGATTAAGGTGCCATCCATATCAAAAAATACATTAATCATAATAATCCTTCAAATAAGTTTTATGTTTTTCTTTCTTTTCACCTTTTTTAAGTTTATCTAAAGCATTTGCAAGGCTTAGAAGTTCTTCTTTTTGTTTTGAAAAATCAAGGCAATGATTTACAAAATTTTCTAAGCTTTTATTATAGCTTGAATTTAAATTTACCGCCTCGCATTTTTCAACTATTTTTTTATTTTTTTCCATTCTTTCTTGAAATTTCTCTTTATCAAAATTTTCTTTTTTTAAAGCCGAAATAGCTGCATTTGCAAATTTTTCCAAGGCTCTTAAATATTTAACCCTTAGAGTTTTTTCATCTATTTTTGCCAATACCATCCTTTAAGTATTTTTGTGAATTCTGCATTCTAGAGCCTCTTGGACTAAATTTCTTGCGATGACTTTTTCAGATCTTACAATGCGTATGTTTTCATCGATACTTGAAAAAAGTATCTTTTCAAGACTACCATTAACATGGATAATTGTATCAATAGGCTTTGGATAAGAAGCTAAAACCTGACAAATCATTTCGAGTTTGGCTTCGTTGGTTATGGTTACGATTGCTACTGCGCATTCTGTTATATTGGCTATCTTGAGTGTTTCTTCTTGGGCAGCATTGGCAAAAACGACATTTTCACCCCGACTTATGCCAAGTTCTACCAAATTTAAATCACTTTCTAAAACCAAATAAGGAACACCAGTATTTTTGATTTTTTGCACTATCTCTTGTCCTAAGCGTCCGTATCCAAAGATTACAAGATGATTTTTTAGGGTGCTGTGAGTGCTTTGCTGAACAACATTAGTGTTTAAAGTCATATCTTCTACTACATTGGCTATTTTTCTTATATTGTTTAATACAAAAGGGGTGATAATCATAGTTACAATAGAAACAACAATCAAAATTTGAGCAGTTTCAACATCTAGCATACTTTTTGCTTGCAAGAGCGAGAAGATTGCCAAAGCAAATTCTCCAACTTGAGCGATAGAAAAAGCAGTTTTTAAAGCCACTCTTTTTTTGGTATATAAAAATAAAAAACCACATACTATGCCAAATTTTAAACCCATTATAAGTAAGGTTAAGACACAGATAATAAACCAATTTTGTGCTACGATATGAAGCTGAATTTGCATTCCTACGGTTATAAAAAATAAGCCTAAGAGTAAATCTCTAAAAGGGATTAAGTCTGCTTCGATTTTATGTTTATATTTAGTTTCTGCTATCAAGGCTCCTGCGATAAAAGCTCCTAAAGAATAAGAAAAACCAAAATAATTTGCCAAAAAGCTTGCCCCAATCACCATAAAGAGTATAGTACTGATAAAAATTTCTTGCGAGGAAGCGCGTATAATCAGTCTAAATATCCTATCGACTAAGTATTTACCTATAAAGAAAAGTAAAGCGATTAAGATAACTGCTGAAAGAAGAGTTGTAAGGAGTAATTGTCCTATGTTTTGATTATTTGAAGAGAAAATATCCACAAGCAATAACAAAGGAATCACAGCTATGTCTTGAAAAAGTAAAATCCCTAAGGCTTTTCTTCCGTATTGCTCATTAATATCGCCATTATCATTTAAAATTTTAAGCACCACTGCGGTTGAAGAAAGAGCTAGAGCAAAACCTACTATGGTTGCGCTTTTATCACCAAGTCCTAAAATTCCTATAGCTAGCAACATAAAAACAAAGCCGCAAGTAAGCATTTGTAAAGAGCCATTTAAAAATACCTCTTGTTTCATGGCTATTAAATGCTTAAAAGAAAATTCAAGCCCTATAGTAAACATTAAAAATACTATACCAAATTCAGCAATATGTGTAATCTCACCCTTGCCACTTAGATGATAAATTTTAGAAATAATCTCTCCTGCAGCAATGTAACCGATAATAGTAGGAATTTCAAATTTCTTGAAAATAACATTAAGAACGATAGCTAGAGCAGCTGTAATTAAAAAAATTTCTAAAAAATTATCCATCTATTTTTTTTCATAAAAAATTAAATCAAAACTATTTTTATGTTTTACAACTGCTTTTGAGCTTGCATTTGGATTTTGTTGTTTGCTAAGCTCTAAGCGTAGCTCATCGATTAAATTTTCAAATTCATGAAGTTGATTTTTAAGCTTTAAAATCACATCTACTCCTGCCAAATTTACCCCCATATCGCGCGTTAAACGCAAGATAAGCTTGATACGATCGATATCCCTTTGAGAATAGAGCCTTATTTTTCCATCAGTTCTACTAGGTTCTATCAAACCTTCTCTTTCATATTGTCTTAGGGTTTGTGGATGTATGCTTAATACTTTTGCTACGACACTTATTAAATATACGGGTTCATTATAATGGTGTTCCATGACTTTACTCCTTTTTTTATGATAGTTTTTCTTTTAGCATTTCGATTAATTTCTCATCTAAGGTTTCAGTGTTTGGTAAAACAACATTTAATACCAAATACATATCTCCATAGATGTCACTTTTGCGATTTTGCACCCCATAGCCTTTAAGGCGAATTTTTTGTCCGTTTTTAGAATTTGCAGGTATGGTTATGGTGGCTTCTTTTTTGTTTTCCTTAAGAGTATTAACGGTGACTTTTCCACCAAATAGGGCAGTTTTTAAAGAGATATCAACTTTTTGATATAAATCATCATCTTCTCTTTGATATATTTCACTTTCTCCTAATTTAACTTTAACAATCAAATCCCCGCGTGTTCCATTGCGGCCATTTTTACCCTTGTTACGAATTCTAAGTTTTTCTCCTTGTTTGATCCCATGTGGAATCTTAAATTTGATCGTTTCTCCTTGAAGATTAAAGCTATATTCTCCACCTACCACTGCTTTTTCAAAAGGAATGCTAAGTTCTATAGTAGAATCCAAATCCTCTTCTTCAAATCCGCCAAAACCTCCAAAGCCGGTGTTAAAGCCTTTTGATGAAAAACCATTAAAACGACTTCCTCTAGAAGAGCCTCCACCAAAGCCTCCACCAAAGAGATCTTTTAAGATATCATCTAAATTGACCCCACCTGTATTTTTTGAGAAATCGTGAAAACTTTGTCCTCCAAACATGGAGTCTCCGTATTGATCGTATTGTGCGCGTTTTTTTTCATCACTTAAAATTTCATAAGCGGCATTGATTTCTTTAAATTTTTCTTCAGCGCCTTTTTCTTTATTGATATCAGGATGATATTGTCTTGCTAAACGACGATAGGCTTTTTTTATTTCATCTGCGCTAGCATTTTTAGATACTCCAAGTGTTTCATATAAGCTATTCATGTTATTCCTTAAAAAATATATAATTGTTTTATTTAATAGAAATTATATCAAAAACTTTAGCCTAAGTCAATCAAGTTTTATAAATTTTTATCACTCAAGCTTTCATTTACAATTTTGTAAATTTTCGGTTTTATACTTATGAAATGCGTAAAATATTTTACAAATTATATGTTTTAAGAATAATATAAATAAAAAAGGAAACAAAATGAAAAAGCTTATTTTATCATTGAGTTTAGCAAGTGCTTTATTTGCTGCAAATATCAATTTTAATGAAACAAGTATAACAAGCAATCGTGTCAATCCTGCGGCTGGAGATGTAGTTCTTTCTTATCATAATTCGATAAGAGATGCTAAAAAATCTGTTGTAAATATCTCTACTTCAAAAACCATTACAAGAGCCAATCGTCCAAGTCCTTTAGATGATTTTTTTAACGACCCTTATTTTAAACAATTTTTTGATTTTGATTTTCCACAAAGAAGAGGAGGAAATGATAAAGAAGTGGTAAGCTCTTTGGGCTCGGGTGTGATTATTTCGCAAGATGGTTATATCGTTACAAACAACCATGTAGTAGATGATGCAGATACTATCAGTGTAAGTTTGCCAGGCAGTGATACAGAATATAAAGCCAAGCTTATAGGCAAGGATCCAAAGACGGATTTAGCAGTGATTAAAATAGAAGCAAACAATCTTTGGGCTATTACTTTTACAAATTCAGATGATTTAATGGAAGGAGATGTTGTTTTTGCCTTAGGAAATCCTTTTGGTGTTGGATTTAGTGTTACAAGCGGGATAATTTCTGCTTTAAATAAAGACAATATAGGCTTAAACCAATATGAAAATTTCATCCAAACAGATGCTTCAATCAATCCTGGAAATTCAGGCGGCGCTTTAGTCGATAGTCGCGGATTTTTAGTAGGAATAAATTCAGCCATTCTTTCTCGTGGGGGTGGAAATAATGGCATCGGCTTTGCAATACCTTCGAATATGGTGAAAGATATAGCTAAAAAGCTTATTGAAAAGGGTAGGATTGATAGAGGATTTTTGGGTGTAACTATTTCTGCTTTACAGGGTGATACTAAAAAAGCTTATAAAAATCAAGATGGTGCTTTAATTACCGATATACAAAAGGGTTCAAGTGCTGATGAAGCAGGACTTAAGCGTGGGGACTTGGTAACTAAGGTAAATGATAAAGTGATTAAAAGTCCAAGCGATCTTAAAAACTATATAGGCACTTTAGAGATAGGTCAAAAAATTTCACTCGATTTTGAAAGAGATGGGGAAAATAAAAGGGTTGATTTTATCCTTAAAGGAGAAAAAGAAAATCCTAAAGCCGTTCAAAATGATTTGATCGAGGGTATGACTTTAAGAAATTTAGATCCAAGATTTAAAGAGCGTTTGCAAATTCCAAAAGATGTAAATGGGGTTTTTGTAGAAAGTGTTAAAGATAAGAGCAGGGCTAAGGATTCAGGATTTAAAGAGGGTGATATCATTATAGGCGTAGGACAAAGTGAAATTAAAAATTTAAAAGATTTAGAACAAGCCTTAAGACAAGTGAAGAAAAAAGAATTTACTAAAATTTGGGTTTATCGTAATGGTTTTGCAACTTTGTTGATACTTAAATAATTTTTATGAAAGGGTTTCCCTTTCGTTATATAATTTAGTTTAGAATTTAAAAACTAAGATTAAATACAGTAAAAGGAATGCAATGACAAATATCCTTATGATAGAAGATGATTTAGAGCTTGCTGAAATTACGGCTGAGTATTTAGAAAAATTTGATATGAAAGTTGATATCGCACACGAGCCTTATATAGGTCTTTCAAAACTTGCTTTAAAAGAATATCAGCTTATAATTTTGGATCTTTCCTTGCCAGGACTTGATGGACTTGAAGTGTGTGAGGAAATTCGTAAAAAGTATGATACGCCTATTATTATCTCAAGCGCTAGACATGATATTACAGATAAGGTTAATGCTTTAGAATTGGGCGCGGATGATTATTTGCCAAAGCCTTATAATCCTAAAGAACTTCAAGCGCGCATTAAAAGCCATTTAAGACGCATTTCAAATACAAAAAGCGCCATAGCAAAAAGCGTTAAAGATCTTGTTTATGATCAATACAAGCATATCATCACAATGAAAGGACAAGAGCTGACTTTAACCAATGCGGAATTTGACATTTTAAGCTATTTGATCAAAAAAGAAGGCGGTGTTGTCAGTCGCGAAGAGCTTGTTTATAATTGTTCTTCAATCAGTGAAGACTCAAGCAATAAAAGCATCGATGTAATCATCAGCCGTATTCGTCAAAAAATGGGTGATGATCCAAAAACTCCAAAATATATCCATTCTATCAGAGGTATAGGCTATAAGCTGACTCAATGAATCGTTCATCTATTTTTTATACCATAACTTTTATTTTTATTTTTGCTGGTGTCAGTGTTATTCTTGGGTTTTTGTGGCTTATAGAATACGATCAGCAAAATTATACTAGAGAATTAAATACCAAATATTCTTTAATAGCCAACGCAAGGCTTTTAAATTTTGCAGGGATAATTAGTGAAAGAGAATTTGAAGAACAAACGAAAAATTACAATAAAATGGAGCCTATCTTAGAGGTTAGACAAATTCGTAGAATTCTTTTTGGCGGGGAAGTGTTAGCTAGAGTCGAGGTCAATAATGGCTTGATCGAAATCATCTCTTATGATAGACAAGTGTATTTAAATATCATTTTTGATGGCAAGGTAAATCTTTACAAAGATCAAGACTATCAAACCTATAGATATTTTATCATTAAAGCCATAGCTGTAGCCGTGATTTGTATACTTGTGTTGCTCTATATTTATATATTTAAAAAACTGAAGCCTTTAAAAGCTTTAAAGAAGCAAATTGATAAATTTGCACAAGGAAAGCTTAATGATATAGAAGATGTAAGCACGGGGGTGGATGAAATTTCTCAAGTAAGTGAGGCTTTTTATCAAGCGATCGTTCAAATTCGTAAGCTCAATCAATCACGCCAATTTTTCTTAAGAAATATGATGCACGAGCTTAAAACCCCGATTACCAAAGGGCTTATAACTCTTGAAATGCTAGAGGATAATAAATACAAAGAAAGATTAGAAAGTATATTTAACCGTCTTGAAATTCTTATCAATGAATTTGCGGCCATAGAGCAGATTACTTCAGGAGCAGCATTTATCAACCGCAAAAAATACAATATTTTAGATGTTTTGGATGAAGCCAAAGAAATTGCTATGCGAGATGATAATAACATACGCATTTTTATGGATGAAAGCTTTTTTGTAAATGTAGATTTCAAGCTTTTTACCACTGCGATTAAAAATATGATTGATAATGGTATTAAGCATTCTGAAAATGGCTTTATACAAATCGATATAATGGATGATTATATTTGTTTTAAAAATAGAGGTCCTGAATTAAATAACACTTTAGAGTATTATACTCAAGCTTTTACCCAAGGAGGCTCGAAGCAAAAATCAAGCTTTGGACTTGGACTTTACATAGTCAATACTATTTTAGAATCTCATGGAATGAAGCTTGATTATGATTATGAAGAGGGTGTAAATTTATTTTATTTTAGAAATTTAAAGAGTATTATCGTTAAAGAATAAAATATTTTTTGCATTTTTTTAAAAAAATGCTTGACAAAGTTTTAAAAATCAAATATAATTACATTTTACTTTTTAAGATATTCCGGATTAGCTCAGCGGTAGAGTAGTCGGCTGTTAACCGATTGGTCGTAGGTTCGAATCCTACATCCGGAGCCACTTCTAACTCTCTATAAAATCATATTTTATTTTTTAATAAATCCAAATATTAAGTTATGGAATTAAGTATATTTTATCATACCAAAACCCAATGTTATAATCATATCAGTTTTTTAATTTATTTTTTATCTTTTAAATAGCAAATTTTGATATAAATTCTTAGTATTTGAAATATGAAATTTATTTATTTTATGTTTGTATTTTCATTATGGAGCATGGTGTAAATTTTTGCGTGTGATGCTTGAATTATAAGCATTATAAAATACTTAAATTTTAAGATATTATAGAATTTTAAATATAAAGATATTATTTAAGAGTAATTTTGTATTAAAATTTCACTCAGAACATCTCATTTTTATTTTTTTAATAAAACAATAAGTATAATCCGAACCATAAAAAAGAAGGGGAATATAATGTTAAAAAGTCCTGATCGTATATTGTGTATTTAAAAAAAAAAGGGGGGGGGGATGAACATAACTAATCTTTTAAACATAAAACATTTTTTAAATACTTCATCATACTTTACTAATCATCTTAGCAAATCTTTAAGAGTTATTGTAAATATTTCTGTAATTACAAGTTTGGTTTTAGCTCAAAGCTTAACAGCATCAAATTTACCTAGCGGAGGTAAGTTTATCAATGGAACTGGAAGTATTGCTACAAATGGCAATATAATGAATATCACAGGAGATAAAACACACAATGTGATTGCTTGGGGCGGTGGATTTAATATCGGAAAAGACAATACTGTTAATTTCACTACAAATGGCAAAAACTATTTAAATCTAGATTATACCAACAAAGCTTCTCAAATTCTAGGAACTTTAAATGGTGGAACTAACAATGTTTATATTGTAAATCCTAGTGGGGTATTAGTAGGCGAAGGAGCTACAATCAATGCCAATAAATTTGGAGTTTCTACAACTCCAATGGGTATAGATGCAATCAATACTTTTTCAGTCGATGGTTCTTTTTCTCCAGTTTTTAATGCCAATAAAGGCGATGTGGTTAATATGGGAACTATTAAAGCCAATGAAATTGTTTTAGTAGGAAACAAGGTAGAAAATATAAAAGGAACACTTCAAGCAGATAAAGTAGATATCAAGGGAGATAAGGTTTATTTAGAAGATTTTGGAATCAACTCTACTCATTTAAAAGCAGAAATTGGGAGTGAAGGCTTTTTTAAATATGAGGTAAAAGATGTATATGATGCCTATAAAGATGATTCAAATTTAGTTGATAATTATGAGTTTACTGGTACTGCTACTACTAATGGAAATTTTAAAGAATACCTTTACATTGGATCTCAAAGTGCAAGCAATGAAGAGATGATTAATTCTTGGAAAGGATTTGCAAAATTAGTCAATGAGGGGATATTTGGAGAATTAAAATTTAAAGATGTATATTTAGGCAAAGATATTGATTTTGCAGGTGCTAGTACAATCAATCCTGTGGGGTTTGGTAATGGTTTTGTAGGTAATTTTTATGGTAATAACCATACACTTTCTAATATACAAATTGATGTTGCTGATAAAACTTATGTAGGATTATTTGGTTATATTAAGGGTGGGAGTGTGCAAAATTTAACTATTGATGGATTGCAATTTCCCAAATATGCCTTTTCTTATAAATACCTAGGAGGACTTGCAGGGCATATAGAAAATGGAACTTTTTCTAATATTGCTTTAGATACCATAGAAGGCTTTAATGGCGAAAATAGTTCTTCTGGTGGTTTCGCAGGAGAGATAAATTCTGGGACTTTTAATAATATCAGTTTAAAAAATCTAGGCAACATTGGAGTTGCGAAATATGCAGGTGGCTTTGCTGGCCAAATTAACGGTGGAGATTTTTCAAGTATTATTTTAAGTAATATAGAAAGTATTTATGGTAAGAATAATGGTGGGGGTTTTGTAGGATATACAACGGGCAATACAACTTTTGATGGCATCGGTTTAAAAGATATAAGATTTATTAAATCTGGAGCTTTTACAGGTGGTTTTGCGGGAATGACATAAGGCAATGTGATATTTGAGAATATTGTTCTAAATGATTTAGAAGAGATTAGTGGTAGTCATGCAGGTGGCTTTGTGGGAGGTGTTCTTAATAATGAGAATGGTATAGCGAGCTTATCAAATATCGTTTTAAACAATATTGAAAGTATTAAAGGTATTGGTTTTATAGGTGGCTTTGCCGGATGGATAAACAATGGAACTTTTGAAAATATTGCTTTAAATAATATAAAAAATATTAGTGATAATAATTATGCAGGTGGCTTTACAGGATATGCAGGCGCTGGAACTTATAAAAATATTATTTTAAATAACATAGGAGAAATTAGCGCCAATGGTACCGCTAGTCTGGATGAAAAATCTATTTATGCAGGTGGATTTGCGGGGAGAATAAAAAGTGATGGTATAAATTTTTCAAATATTGTTTTAAACGACATAGATAAAATTAGTGCTAGTATTGCTGCAGGTGGATTTGTTGGAAATATAGAGAATGGTAGTAACATTGCCAATTCTAATATTTACTTCTATGGGTTATTAAATTCATCGTCGAACAAGAATTATATTACCCACAATGAAAATATCCTAAATCTATCAAATACAACTGATTTTCAAACTCTTATTAATCAAAGCAAAATTGCAGGTTTGGAGTATCTTACAAATACTTCCACTAGCAACTCCCATCTTCATATGATAAATGGTGGTAAAATAGGAAATGAGAAATCCAAAATCACCTTCGATAAGGATAATTTTACTTACAATACTCCAAAAATATCAGAGGTAGATCCCGACGGATCAGGATCAAGCTCTTCACCTACAGTTCCAAACGAAGGAGAGCTTTCAAGTATTACTCTTGAACAGAGTGATTTTGAAGATGAAATTTTAAAAACCATCATCGATGAAATTTTAAATGAGGATTATGTGTTAAATATAGATTCTATCGATTTTAACAAATTCAATGAAGGTGATGTGGCTATTCTTTTATATCTATTAAAAAATACAAGCGATAAAAAGCTAAAAGAATCTTTAAAACAATCCTTAGAATTCTATACTGAATTTAACAAAGGAGGATTAAAAACAGAATTTGAAAAATGGTATGGAAGTGATGAAAGTACTTACAAAACCTCTATGGGTAAATACAATTATATCATTGAGAGTCTTGCCAATCTAAAAGAGTATGTAAACACTACTTTAAAACCTGAATTAGAAAGTATTAAAAACAATCTCAATCGATTGGAATTTTTAAAAGCTGAAATAAAAAGATTAGAAAGAGTCTATCAAAAAGCTATGCAAAATGATTTACTTCCTTATGATCAGTTAGAAGTTGTCTATAAAAACACACAAGAAAAAATCGATGCTTACTATGCTGAAGCACAGGGTTTATTGGATATTCTTAAAAACAAAAATAAACCTTTTTTAGACGATTTAATTACTAAAGAATATTCATTTGAAGATAAATATACTGATATTCAAGGGACATTTGCTATCGCAGGAAGTAGTATTGATGCTAATGCCATCGAAAATTTGGCAGATAAACCTATTTTATCTCTTCCAGAAAATGAGAATTCAGGAGATAGCCAAACTACAAACAACACAGATAGCACAGATATAGTTAATACTTTTTCTAAACAAGTAAAACTTACCTCTACAGAGTCTATTCTTATTCTTCCTGCAGAAGAAACACAAAGTCATATCAAAGAAGACGAAAGAGAACGAGGAAGAGTTTGCATCACAAGTGACAATGCAAAAACTAATAATCCTTGTATAGCAATCACATTTTAATCACAAAGAAAGTAAAAGCTTTCTTTGTGAGATAAACAAGATTTTAATCAAATATAATTTCAATTTATTAAGTTGAGGGGGAAAATAATGCAGGTGAAATTTTTTCTAAAAAATAGAATATTTTTATCTTTTGCGAGCGTAGCTTTGATATTTAATAGCGTATCGTATGCAGCAAGTCAAGCTATATCTATAGGCGATAAAAGATTTCAAACTCCAAGGCATAGTTTTTCTAATGAGGAAGTTTGGGATTTTGATGACAAAACCTTTAAGCAAATCAATGACACTAATTATTATGGTGTATTTAAACAAGGACTTGTAAGCGACATCACTTTAGAAGTTTTTAACCCTAAGCAGTCTTTATAAGGCGCTAAGCTTGAAATTTTAACTCTTAATCATTCCTCAGAAGAAATCTTGGAAGTGCAAAGTATGCATGCTGCTAACCCTATGGATAAAAACTTGCATCCTATAAAAATCCTTCCTTTTTTAGTGGCCGGGAGTTCTCTAAAGGGAGATTCTATCAACAATAAACTTCTTATTAAAGAGGCAGAATTAAGCTCTGCGGTTTTTCTAGAGCCAAGCAACATAAAAACAAAAAATCCTCCAAAAAAAGAAGAGAAAGATAAAATAAATTATGTTATTAGTGGTGGGCTTGCTAGAGAAGGAAATGCGAAAAATAATACCTTAGAACTTCTTGATGGAAGTTATATAAATATGGGAGTAGAAAATATTTATAATCTTAAATTAAACGGAGCTCCTTATGCTGTAGGAGGGCTTGCTATCTTTGGTGATGCGATAGGAAATTCTTTGCTTGCCCAAAAAGGCTCTAAAGTAGATATTCACACTGCCTCTTTTTATAGAGATATGGTAGGGGAATTTATTCTTGATGAAAGGATAACCCATCTTGTTGGAGGATTAGCCTATAATGGAAAGGTTGAAAAAAATAAACTTAATCTTAATGGGGTGGAATTCAACATCCATGCTCCAAGCGGTTTGTATTCTTCTTTTGCTCCTGTTCATATCGCGGGAGCTTTTGTTGATGGGAATGGTAAAAAAGCTTATGATGCAACCAAAAACACCCTTGTTATAGATAATTTTCTTTTAAATTTAAGAGCGGATGGAAAAACTCCCATTTTTTATAACGCTATTTTTTAGCAAATTTCTTTGGAGGAAAGACAAATAAAGGGGATGCAAATGCAAACTCCATTGTCTTAAAAGATGTTCCTGCGCTAAAAAGAATAAGTAAAAAAGTGAAAGTACAAGGGATTTATGATTTCTTTAGTGGATACACACTTGATGGAGAGGCTAATTTTAATACCTTAGATATCGAGTTAAAGTCCCCTTTACAAGTGAGTAATTCTTATTTAAGACACAGCGGTTTTGGGTTTTATGGTGCTTTTGCAAGCAAGGATGCAAGCAATAATACCATTAAGATTAGAAATAACCTCACAGTAATCAATGGCACACAAAATCCTAGTGATAGGATCAATATCATTACAGGAAGAACTTTAGCAGGAGAGGCTAATTTTAATGTGATTGATTTTAAAGATTCTCAAGCTTCTCTACCACTTTTTATTTATGCAACCACACAAGAAAACTTTGAAGGATCTATCCATTATCCAGAGTATGCAAAACACAATAAGATTAGCTTAAATAATGTCTTTGGAAGAAAGGATATTCGCTCTGGAGTAGAGGCTATGAATGTAGAAAACAATCAAGTCTTCTATCACAATGTAGAAGCACAAGCTTCTGGAGAGGGAGTTAATAGAGAAAGCAGTGTGTATATTAGAGCAGCCAATCTTGCAAAGAATAATCTCTTTAAAGCAAGCAATTATTGGGCGACTTCTATGCTTAATATTTATGGTATTCGTGAGGTGGAAGAATCTAAAAATAATCAAGTTATTTTTAATAATGTAGGCTTTAATACTGATAGAATTTCTGAAGGTTCGGAATTGATTTTAATAGGTGGAGTTGGCAAGAGAGTACATCACAATCTTTTAAGTATTCAAGATTTAGAAATTGGAGCTTATGATAAAGAAAAAGATTTTATCTATATTGCAGCAAGTGCAATTCCTGATGCCAATAGCAATCTAGCACTCTCTTATGGCAATACACTCTATATTGGTGGAGATGTTTCTATCCATGAGTGATCGCTTTTAAATGTGCTAAGTGGGAGTGTGATTAGAATTCCAAACTATACAAATAATAAAGCCGATGATAACACACTGCCTGCACCTTCTTTGGCGCAGCTTACAAAAGATAACCATTTGATTTTAGAGCAAGCTCTGAGGGCTAGAGTAGTTAATAACTTTGAACATTATAGTTTAATTTATCATTCTAATAATCAAGATAAACCTTTTATTGAAAGTTTAGAGACTCCTATTAATCTCTCTGAAGAATCCTAAATCACTCTACTTTTAAAAAAGGGAGAAAAAGCTCCTGAAAAAGGAAGTAAAATTGCATTAATTTCAAGTCAAAATGGTTTTAGTGGTATTAATGGCAATGCTATGAATAAAAGCCAATTAAATCAACTCTTAGGGAGGATTTCTAAAAATCCAAAAACACTTAATTATAAAAAGATTCCCCAGCTCCAACAAGAAAACCTAAGGGTTGTTCCTTTAACTTTATCTTTAGATAATAAAGGAAAAGTGATTTATGGAGAAATCCAAAGTGATTAAAAATCAATAACTTAACAAAGAAAATTTTAAAAGAAGGACAAAAAATGAAAAAAATATTAGTGGGTTTAAAATTGTGTGTAGGAGTATGCATAGCGAATGATATCCTAATCAAAAAGGGAGAGAATCTTTATAAAAATGTATTGCTTGTCATGGCGCAAATGGAGATAAAATAGCTCCTGGAAGCAAGGGTAATATCAAAATCGGAGGATTAAATAAAGCCTATCTCATAAAACAGCTTCAAGGCTATGCTGCAGGGAAAGCAGATAATGGGGGAGCAAAAGTTATCATGTATGCTAATATGAAAAATTGGAAATTTACCACTTCCGATATTGAAGCAGTGAGTGCTTATATCGCCCAATTGCCTAAAGCAAAATAAAAAATACAAAGCAAGGAA
The DNA here is from genome assembly GCF_017846535.1 of Campylobacter sp. JH32. NCBI lineage: Bacteria > Pseudomonadati > Campylobacterota > Epsilonproteobacteria > Campylobacterales > Campylobacteraceae > Campylobacter > Campylobacter sp. JH32. The sequence continues at coordinate 163,556 of NZ_JAEQBS010000003.1, read as the reverse complement.
ATTTATGGAAAAACCTTTTTTAAAGAGTATCATTCTAGCTTCTTGTCTTTTAACAAGAGCACTTTCGCAACAAAACAAAGAAAATGCAGAAGCTTTAGAGCAAATGATAGAGATTTCCCCTTATAAAAATGTCCCTCAAAACGAAAACATTCAAAATACTCTAAAAAGTAAACAATCCCCTTTAGATATTAAAATGGATAAACAAGATTCTTTACAAGAGGATACTAAGAAAGTCTTAGATAAAGAGGGATTAGTAGCACCAAGCTCTGAAGAATTTCGCTTTAAATATAAATTCTTTGTGGATACTAAAGAGGATGGAAAAACACTCACTTTAGAAGATCTTGGAATCAATGAAGTATGGCTTAGAGAATCTATTATTGCTCTAAAAAGATCGGATTTAAATGTAGAAACCTTGCAAGAAATTGTCAATATCGTTTCTTATTATTTTCAATACCATGGTTATCCATCGGCAACTGCCTATATTCCTCAACAAGAGATCACAGATTCAATCCAAATTAATATTATGCTAGGAAAACTTGGAGAATATCAAGTTAAAAATTATTCTAAGCATCTAAAAGAGAGTGCTATTAGCTCTAAGCTAAAAGAATCACTCCAAGGAAAAATTTTAAGAACTAAAGCATTGGAAGATGCGATTTATAAAATCAATGAAATGTCAGGAATTAAAGCAAGCGGAAGTTTAGTTGCTGAGAGTGAGTACGAAACTACAGATGTGATTATTACAATAGAAGATTCCAAAAAAGCAAATGCGATGCTTTTCTTTGATAATTATGGAAGCAAGGGCTCTGGTGTTTATAGAGCTGGTGTGAGTGGCGCTTTAAATAATCTCTTAGGATATGGAGATTCTCTTAATTACTTTGCACAACTTTCTGATGAAATGCAAAAAAGTTATGGATTTACTTATAATTTTTTCTTAGGAAATCTCAAAGTTTCTCCTAGAGTGAATAAAAGCAATTATGAATTAGGAGAAGAATACGAAAGTTTAGGTGCTTATGGAAGTTCTTTAGATTTAGGGGTGGATTTATCTTATCCACTCTTTATCAACACAACTAATTCTCTATATCTTACTGGAGGTTATGTTTATAGAAAGCTTGAAGATATTTATGGAAGCTTTGGAATTGATTTTAACAAAGAAAGCAATGCCTTTTATTTAGGAACTGAAGGAACTATAGGTTTAATTCCTAATAACATTCTTAGCTATAACACGCAACTTACTTATGGGGATATAAAGCCAAAAAGTGTATTTTTAGAAAATAGTCCTGTCATGGGAGAATTTTGGAAATTTAATGCAGCTTCGAATAATGCTTATTATTTTAATAATAAAATTTCACACATTCTTAATATTAGCTATCAAAAAACTATCGGAGATTATCAGCTAGATTCTAGTGAGACTGCGACTTTGGGAGGAGCTTACGGCGTTAGAGCTTATCCTAATGGATTTGGAGAGGCAGATAGTATGATTTTAACAACAATTGGACTAAGATTTAATATATTTAATCCTAATTTTTACATTACCCCTTTTTTATGAATTTGCCCATGGATGGAATGAAGATTATTTAGATAATGATATCAATATGGCGGGTAGAGAAGGAAAAAATGATATTTTTGTGGATGCAGTGGGGTTGGAATTGCTTTATATTAAACCCAATGGATTTTATATTAAACTAGATTTAGCAAAGGCAGCTTATAAATACGAAGCAGATGGAAAAAGAAGAGATAGACTCTATACAAGTATGGGATTTTATTTTTAAGGCTTTTAAATCAATTTTACAGCCAAGAAACTTTATCGCATTGTGATAAAGTTTCTATAAAAGTTTTTATTCAGGTTTTTTGAGGTTTTTAACGATTTTATCTATCTTTTTACTTGCTTTTGAATAATCTCCGTCCTTTAGTTCTTCTAAGGCTTCGATAGCAAAATCAAAATCACCTAAATCATCTGATTCCTTTTGAAGATTTTCCACAACCTTATCTATCTTTTTACTTGCTTTTGAATAATCTCCGTCTTTTAATTCTTCTAAGGCATTGACTGCAAAAGAAAAATCTTCAATTTCGTTAAGATAGGCTTCTAAGGCTTCTCTAACTATACTTGATTTAGGCTTGGAAAGATTTTTACTCAAATTATCTAAGCGTTCTTTAAGTTCTAAAGGCATTCTAAGGGAATAATTTCTAGTTTCTTGTTTCATTAACTTAACCTTTCTAGGAATGTTTTTGAAAAAATGTAATTGCTTGCTTACAGATTTTGCAAGTGAATTTGTGCCCTTGTAATTCAATTTTTTGATGGATACCATAAGGGACATCATGTACTTTACCTGGGCAATTGCATTTATAAAGATAAAATTGCGGCTTGTCATCATCACTATCATCTGCTGCTTCAAAGCTGACATCTTTACCTTCATCTGTTGCTAAAGAAGAGCTTCTCCATTTTTCTACCTTCATGTCTTCATAGAGTATGTGCTCTAAAAGCCATTTTTTCGCTATGATGTAAAGTTTTTCCTTAAGATCATTTGTAGATTTGATATCTTTAATAAGATTAATCATAGTTTGTATGATTTCTTTATGAATTTTTTTATGTTCTTCAAATGCTGGATAAGCAATGAGTTGCATATATTTTTCTTCATCATTAAAATGATCTTTCATGTAATTGAAAAATTCAGCCAAAAGCTCTTTTACTTCATTTTTGCTTACCGATCTATCAGAAACAATTTCAACCTTTGCTGCAAGCTCAAAAAGTTTTTTATGCTGATCATCAATTTTGGCATTGTGCACACTAAAACTGCTATCCCATTTTGGAAGCATTTTGACTCCTTGAAAAATTTATTTGCATTAAAGATTATAACATAAAAATAAGTTAAATATAAATTAATTTGTATTAAACCATTTTTTCAATATTTTTTGATACAATTTCAAGAAATATCAAAGAAAGGTGTCTTGTGGCAGCTAGAATTCTGCTTTTAGAAGATGATTTAAGTTTAAGTGAGATTATAGAAGAATTTTTAATCGATGAGGGTTATGAAGTTTATTTATGCACCAATGCTAAAGAAGCTTTAGAACTTGCTTATGAAAAACATTTTGATTTGTGGATACTAGATGTTAAGGTTCCTTTGGGTGATGGATTTTCTTTATTAAAAGAATTAAGAGCTTGTGGAAAACAAACTCCAGCTATTTTTATGACTTCTTTAAATACGACAGAAGATTTGAAAGAGGGTTATAATGCAGGTTGTGATGATTATATACGCAAGCCTTTTGAGCTTGCAGAACTTTCAATTCGTATTCAAGCTTTGTTAAAGAGAGCTTTTTCTCATAAAAATGAAGATTATGAAGATTTGGGGAATGGGTTTAAATTCAGCTTTACCTCACAAATTCTTTATCATTTTGATAAGGCTTTAACTCTACCCAGTAAAGAGATCAAGCTATTATCTTTGCTTTTAAAAAATAAAAATAATTTTTTAAGTACAGAAAGAATCTTTGAAGAGCTTTGGGAGTATGATGAAGAACCTAGCGAGCTTAGTTTAAGAGCGTATATTAAAAATTTACGCAAAATATTAGGAAAAGAAAAAATTATCAATCAAAGGGGTAGAGGATATTGCTATGGCTAAAAAAGTCATTAGGCAAATTTTATTGATTTATTTAACTACTACGGGTATTTTTTTAGCAATCTTTTTTACCTTATGGTATCAAAAATTATATGAAGAATTAGTGGTTGTAAAAGGTACTTCTTTAAGAGAAAATCATAGAAATATCATTATAAATATCCTAAATTCTCGTTTTGTTCCTATGAATGAAAGTGCTAGCAATATTGCTCAAAGTACTGGACTTAAATTTGCTATTTTTGATAAAAAACAAGCTATTTTTGATAATTTGGATTTTGATTTTAGAAAAGCAAAGGTTGAACTTAAGGGCAGGGGAATTTACGATGGAAAAGTATTTTTTCTTGATCGTATGAATACAGATAATTATTTTTTAAAACATACAAATGAAGATAATGCAAATACTGAAAGTAGATTGAAAATTTTAATTCAAGGTGAGGATGTTAAAAAGGATCTTATTTGGATTAGAATAAAGGTTTTTTCTTTTGCTATTATGGCTTTTTGCATATTGGGTTTGATAGCTTATATTTTAGTAAAAATTGCCCTAAAGCCACTAGAGGATAAGATTATCACTCTTAATCGGTTTATCAAAGATTCAACCCATGAGCTTAACACCCCTTTAAGTGTGATTTTGATGAGTATAGAACAACTTGAAAATCAAAAACTAGAGCATAATACCAAATTCACAAGGATAAAATTAGCTGCAAAAAGTTTATCTCAAGTGTATTCAGATCTTGTTTTTTATAATTTTCCCAATACCTTAGAGCTTAACAAACAAGAATTTGACCTAAAAGCATTGATTGAAGAAAGGCTAGAATATTTTAAAATATTTTTTGAGCAAAAGAAAATCAGTCTAAAGCTTAATTTACATCAAGCAAGTATTTTCGCTTCTAAAAACCAAATTTCTAAACTCATAGATAATCTTTTAAGTAATGCAATCAAATACAACAAAAAAGGTGGGGAAATTTCGATAGAGTTAAAAACAGGTTTTTTAAGTATCGCAGACACAGGTTGTGGAATTTCAAAATCAAATCTTAAGCATATTTTTGATAGATATGCGAGATTTAATACCGATCAAGGAGGTTTTGGCATAGGGCTTTCTTTGGTGAAAAAGATTTGCGATGATAATGATATTAAAATCATTTGCGAATCTGTAGAAAATCAAGGGAGTGTTTTTGAGTTAAGCTGGAGTGCAAAGAAGATTTGAAAAAGGACAATAAAATTTTTGCATCCACTTGCTTGAAACTCTCTATAAACATTTTCTCATTTTATAATAGTTATTATCAATAAAAATTTATTTTTCTATAAAAATAAGTTTATTAAAAAAGCTTTATTATAGATATTTAATCTTATAAAATAAAATAAATTTTTGATAATTAATATTAAATTTATTAAATATAAAGTAGAATTTCACAAATTACAAAGGAGAGAAATGAACCATGAAAAAAGTTTGATTTATCTCATAGCTTTATGTTTGTCTTATACAGCTATGCAAGCTGTTTGTAAATATGCCGAAGAACAAAGAGAAGATAGGGCTGTGCCTATTGCTGCTTTAATAAGGCTTGGTATGGGTTATGGCATTTCGTATGCTAATGCACCAGGTGTTGGAGAGCAAACATACATAGGAAGACCACCTTTTGGGGGATGTCATTGACACACAATGATTTAAGCAATCTTTGTATCTTAATTTCACTTTTATTTTTAGAGTATATTTTGATAAATGCGAAGACTTTTAGGCAAATGACTCGCTTTGCAAATTTTTATGGCGTGATTATGGTATTGTCTTTTATCGTATCTTGGCAGATTTTTAATGCGTATTTTAATTTTCTTGTTTTTTTGATTTTATTTTTTGTATCTTATAAAATTTGGCAGTTTAAAAAGAAATAATCAGCAAGGAATTTGCTGATTATTCGTAGTAGGGCTTACATCATTCCGCCCATGCCACCCATTCCGCCCATGCCACTCATATCAGGCATTGCAGGTTTATCTTCTTTGATCTCGCTGATTGTTGCTTCTGTGGTTAAAAGCATACTAGCTACAGAAACTGCATTAAGTAAAGCTACTCTTTCTACTTTAACTGGATCGATAATTCCACTTTCAAGCATATTTACATATTCGCCTTTTGCAGCATCAAAACCTGTATTTTCATCCTTAGCATTTTCAACGCTGTTTACAACTACACCTGCATCAAATCCTGCATTTTCAGCGATTTGTCTTAAAGGTGCTCTTAAAGCTCTTTCAACTATAGCCGCGCCGATAGCTTCATCACCTTTTAAATCAAGATTGATTTTAGCTTTAGCTTTGATTAAAGCTGCGCCACCGCCTATTACTATACCTTCTTCAACTGCTGCTTTAGTTGCACTTAAAGCATCATCAACGCGATCTTTTTTCTCTTTCATTTCAGTTTCAGTTGCCGCACCTACTTTGATAACTGCAACACCACCGCTTAATTTAGCAAGTCTTTCTTGTAATTTTTCTCTATCATAATCAGAGCTTGTTTCAGCTATTTGAGCCTTGATTTGATTTACTCTTGCATCAATATTTGCTTTTTCGCCTGCGCCATTTACGATGGTTGTGTTATCTTTATCGATGATTACGCTTGAAGCTTGTCCAAGATCTTGTATTGTAGCGCTTTCAAGAGTTCTTCCAAGCTCTTCAGAGATCACTTCACCACCTGTTAAAATCGCTATATCTTCAAGCATAGCTTTTCTTCTATCTCCAAAACCTGGAGCTTTTACAGCAGAGATATTTAATACGCCGCGTAGTTTGTTTACAACTAAAGTTGCAAGTGCTTCACCTTCGATATCTTCAGCGATGATTAAAAGTGGTTTCCCTGTTTTTTGAATTTGTTCTAAAACCGGTAACAAATCTTTTAAATTTGCAATTTTTTTATCAAAAAGCAAGATATAAGGATTTGAAAGTTCTACCGTCATTTTTTCTGCATTGGTTATAAAATAAGGGCTTAAATAACCTCTGTCAAATTGCATACCTTCAACTACATTTAATTCATCATTGATTGATTTTGCCTCTTCAACAGTGATAACACCATCTTTGCCTACTTTTTCCATAGCATCAGCAATTAAATTTCCGATTTTTTCATCAGAGTTGGCTGAAATTGTAGCAACTTGTGCAATTTCTTTTTTATCTTTTACTTCGCGAGAAAGTTTTTTAAGTTCTGCTACTATAGCTTCGCAAGCCTTATCCATACCGCGTTTTACTTCGATAGGATTTGCACCTGCTGTGATATTTCTTAAACCTTCTTTAAAAATAGCATGCGCTAAAACAGTTGCAGTTGTTGTGCCATCACCTGCTTGATCTGCTGTTTTGCTTGCCACTTCTCTAACAAGTGAAGCACCCATATTTTCAAGACTGTCTTTAAGTTCTACTTCTTTAGCTACACTTACACCGTCTTTAGTAATGCTTGGAGCACCAAAGCTTTTTTGGATTAAAACATTGCGTCCTCTTGGTCCCATAGTAACTTTTACTGCATCATTTAATTTTTTAACACCTTCATAAAGTTTGTTTCTTGCTTCATCTGAAAAAATAATTTCTTTTGCCATTTGTCTATCCTTTTTTTTAAATTATTTTAAAATTCCTAAAATATCATCTAAATTTAAAACTAAATATTCGCTATTATCAATTTTGATTTCTGTTCCGCCATATTTAGCAAATACGATTTTATCACCATTTGCAATATCAGTGATTTCTTTACTTACTGCTACTACTTCACCCATTAAAGGCTTTTCTTTAGCATTATCTGGTATAATTATACCTGAAGCTGTTGTTTTGGTTTCTTCTACGCGTTTTACTAAAACACGCTTTCCTAAAGGTTGAAAATTCATTTTGTCCATCCTTAAAAATATTGATTTTTAGCACTCTTTAATTTTGAGTGATAATATCATACTATAAAAAATGAATTTTGTCAATACTTTGAGTAAAAATATTTATAAAACTTTAGTTAATTAGACTAAAGTTAATTAATAAAAAAAACTAAAGGATTTAAAGTGAAGAAAATATTTTATGGAGTAGCGGCTTTTATTGTGGTGCTTTTAATCGCACTTTATACCTTGCTTTTTACTAGCCTTGGTAATAATATAGTCGCAAATTTTATTCAAGATAAAATCAAGCAAAGTACAGGTCTTGATGCCAATATTACTCAGTTTGTTTTGTGTTTTTCAAGTCTTGATATTGAGGCAAATTTAGCCAATATGGCCGACTTAAAACTAGAAGGAAATTTAAGTCTATTTAAACTTGGCTTTGATCTTGATTATATTATCAGTTTGGATAAAAATTATGCTAAAAATTTAGGTTTAAATTTAAATCAAAATTTGGCTTTTTTGGGAAAGATTAATGGTAAATCGAGCGATTTTATGATCGATGGCAAGGGGTATTTGTTTGGCTCTAATGTGCTTTTAGATGCAAGAGTTTATAATTATTCTCCTATTGCTTTAAATTTAAGCGCTAACGATCTTCAAATTTCTGAATTGCTAGCACTTTTTGGACGAGGAAATTTAGCCAAAGGAACTATAGATATAGCAAGTAAAATTTCTGCTAAAGATTTAAAACCTGATGGAAATGCTATCATTAAACTTGATAATACTTATATAAATTATGCAGAAATTAAAAAAGAATTCAATATAGATTTACCTGAAAATTCCAATCTTAAAGCTGAAATTTTAGCAAATATTAAAGATGATACAGTCTATACAGTGAGTAAAATTTATAATAGTTATTTAACTTTACAAACTCAAAAAACCCTTTATAATCTTATTCAAAATACCCTAAATACGGATTTTGATCTATCAGTCCCTAATCTTGCAAAACTTGAAAAGCTTACAAAAACAAAGCTAAATGGATCTTTAGGAGTAAAGGGTGATGCGAGTGTGGCTAATAATGCTTTAACTGGTTTAAATGCTAATGTTATAGGGCTTGGCGGAGAAGTGAAGGCAAATTTAAAAAACAATCAATTAAATCTTAATGCAAGCAATGCTAGCTTGGAAAAAATACTAGCTCTTATAGGCTATGGTGGTATTGTTTCTGGAAATTTAAATGCAAATCTTGTAAGCGAGGGATTGGATTTTGCAAATTTCAATGCAGATGTAAAAATCAATAATGCAAAATTAAATAGTGCTGAAATTAAAAAAATAGCCAAGCTCGATCTTCCAAATACAAATTTTAGTCTTGATGCCAAAGCTAAAGCTAAAAATGGCAATATATCTTATAATGCGCTTTTAGCGTCTAATTTGCTCAATATTAAAAAACTTGATGGAACTTACAATCTTAAAAATGCAGAATTAAACACAGACTTAAATGCTTTTATTGATGATTTATCTCAATTTAATGCCATAGCAGGACAAAAGTTACAAGGCAAGGCAGAACTTAACGCAAAAGCACATATTATAGGCGCTCAAATTCAGAATTTAAATGCTAATGCAAATATAGCAGGTGGATTAATCAAGGCAAATTCTAATGGAAAAAAATTAGACTTAGATATAAACAAGCTTGATCTTTCCAAGGTTTTTACTATTGTAGGTATGCCAAATTATGCAAGCGGGATAGTTAATGCTAGTGCGCGTTTAGATGATATAAATTTTAACAATCTTAATGGCAAGATAAATGCAGAAGCTAAAGGTATTTTAAATGCTGTAGTTTTAAGTCAGATAATGGATAAAAAATTTCCAAGCAATACAAATTATGATTTAAATATCAAAGCAGATTTAAAAAATAATATCGCTGATTTTGAGGGTGTTTTAAATTCTTCTTTGGCTAATCTTAGTAATTTTAAAGGAAAATTTGACATTAACAAAATGGTGTTAAATTCGGATTATGTTTTAGATATTGCTGATTTTTCAAAGCTAGGTTTTTTACTCGATAGAAAACTCAAAGGAAAGGCGAGTTTTAATGGAAAAATTGGTTTTGATAAAACTTTAAATTTTACTGCATTGAGTAAAAATTTATTTGAAGGAAAACTTGATAGTACTTTGAAAAATAATATTTTAAATGCAAAGTTAGAGGGAGTGGATTTAAGTACTTTGGCAAGTGGACTTGATTTTATAGATATATATCAAGGCAAGGCAAATTTAGATGCTAAGTATAATCTTATAAGCGAGCAAGGAGAGGTTAATGCAGATATGAAAGAGGGTAAGCTTAAACCTAATGCTATCACTGCAGCTCTTAAGCTTATTACTTTAAAAGATATCACTACTGATGTTTTTCATACTGCCAATGCTAAAGCGCTTATTAACAAAGAAAACATCAAGCTTGATTTAAATATGCAAGCGGATCGTTCTTATGTCCTTGTTTCTTCAGGTATGCTGAATTCTAAAAGCGGAAGCTTGAATTTGCCTTTTGATATCAAGATAGATAGAGCCAATTTTAAAGGCAATATAACAGGAACAACACAAAAGCCCCAAGTTAAACTTGAAGCGGGTAGTGTAGTAAATTCCATTAAAAATATTGTAGGTGATAAAGCCCAAGATGGAGTTCAAAAAGCAGGAGAAAAAGTAGATGAGGGTATCAATAAATTATTGAATAAAATTTTTTAAGGTTAAGTGATGTTTAATGGACTTATAAGAGAGATTGCTAAGGTTAAATCTTATCAAAATAATGTTTTGAATTTAAAGGCAAATTATCGCCCTAATTTGGGCGATAGTGTAGCTGTTAATGGAGCTTGTTTGAGCGTGACTAAACTTCATAGCGATGGTTTTGAACTCGAACTTTCACACGAGAGTCGCAAGCACATAGCAGTACAAAATTTAAAAGATAAGGTGCATATAGAACCTGCTTTAAGGTATGGAGATAGGATAGATGGACATTTGATGCAAGGACATATTGATTTTATTGGTAGGCTTGAAAAGATTGAAAAAGATGAAAATGGGGTTGATTTTTATATAGCTTTGCCTAAAGAAGCGATGAAATTTATGGCAAGAAAAGGCAGTATAGGTATAGATGGGGTTAGCCTTACGATCAATGAAATTATAGAAAATGGCGTTAGATTAACCATTATACCTATTACTTTTAAGGAAACACTTTTTAAAGAATATGAAATAGGCCGAGAAATCAATATAGAAAGCGATTTGCTTGCTCGTTATATTTATGCACAAATGCAAGATAAGGATAAGGGACTATCATGGGAAGAAGTGGAGAGAATTGCTTATCTTTACTAGAGAATCAAAAAGTCAGTGTTTTTTGCGCTTATGATAAAGACTATAATATCTTTAGAGCCAAAGTTCATAAAGAAAATTTATTTTCTCATTTGGGTTTTAAGGATATTGAAAAATGTGTTTTTATGGATCAAATTCACTCCAATAAAGTTGAAATTTATGATGAGAATTTAAAAAATCTAAGTTGCGATGGCTTGATAAGTATAGAAAAAAATACCGCACTTTGTGTTTTAAGTGCTGATTGTTTGCCTTTGATTTTATGGCATGAAAGTGGCATTATAGCGGCACTTCATTCAGGAAGAAAAGGGAGTTTTGAAAATATTTTAAAAGAGTGTGTGGATAAAATTTATACAAAAAATCCTAATTTAGACATGCAGAAATTTCATCTTTTTATCTTGCCTAGTATTTGTGCTAAAAACTATGAAATAGATGGAGAAATTTTAGAATTTGCAAGAGTAGAATTTAAAGATTTTTTAGATGAAAGAAAACTTGATTTAAAAGCTTTGGTAAAATTTCAGGCTCAAAATTTAGGTATTAAAAATATTATCGACAGTAATATTTGTAGTTTTGATGATAAGACATTTTACTCTTATCGTCGCGATAAGACTTTAAAACGCTTTGTGAGTGTTGTTTATCTAAAGGGTTGATTGATGTATGAAAAAAAAGATTTAAGAGTATTAAAAATTATTCAAAAAGCTAGAGAGTTTGGGGATGGGGATTTGCTTAATGAAGCTTTAGTAAATCAGCTTGTTAATGCTGAATTTAAAGAGATAGAAAGCAAAGAAAGAGAAGAGCTTATAGCTCTTCTTAATTCCTTGATAGAAGCTAAAGATAAGGCTTTGCTTAGCAATCCTTAAAATTCTATATAATTTTCAAAATCTTCTTCTTTAGGAGGATTTGGCTTATTAGCAGCTAAGGCTTCGTTTATAATTCCTTCATATTTTACTATAGTGCTTTTAAATTCTTCTTTGGCTTTTCCGCTTAGCTCTGATTTAGCGATTTTAACTACTGAAGCAGGATTGATGGCTTTATTGTTTAGATAAACACCAAAATGTAAATGTGGGCCTGTACTCATGCCTGTTGAACCTACATAACCAATGAGTTGACCTTGATTTACTTTTTGGCCCTTCTTAATTTTTGCAAAACGACTTAAATGAGCATATAAAGTCATATAGCCTGAATCATGCTTTACTTGTATGACATTTCCATATCCTCCTTTAGTGCCTACAAAAGTGATTGTCCCTTTGCCTGCACTTTTTACAGGTGTTCCAGTAGGCGCTGCATAGTCTATACCAAGGTGTGCACGATAGCGTTTGAGTATAGGATGATATCTTGCAGTACTAAAAGTTGATGATATTCTTGTATAATTTACAGGTTTGGTTAATAAAAAAGCTTCCACTTCTTTTCCATCGCGATTGTAAAAAATATCATTAAAAGCGAATACTTCTTGTGCATTTTTGTTAATTTCTACTACAGCCATTTTTATAGCAATATCCCCCCAAAGTTTTCCCATGCGTCTTTTTTGCTCATAATAAAGAGTAACCTTATCGCCTTTTTGGATATTGCGAAAGTTAACACTTCCTCGAAAGGAGCGCACCATAGCACGAGCTAGAGTACTGCTACCACTTTCTTCATAAACATCTTGATAGGCTGAACTTTTGATTGTTAAATGTAAAATTCTATCTTCTTTTTGATAAGAAATAGGAGAAAAGGCAAGGGTGTATTGATTGTTTTTATCTTTATAAATATGAATTTGTAAATCATCACTGATAGGGATTAAAACTTGTTCTATATTATTATTTTCATCTTTTAAAACTTGATATTTTACTTTATAAGCTATATCAGAGGCAAGTTCTTGATCTTCTCTATCAAGCCCATAATAAAGCGATATAGGGATAGAATTTCTTTGCAAGAATTTAAGCAAAGTATCGCCATTATCCCAAGTAAGTTCTTCAACGCTAAGTGCGGCAAAACTTTGAATAACAAATGCAAATAGGAGTAAGAGTTTTTTCATATAAAGACCTTATTTTTTCGAGGATTTTTAAATTTTTAAAAGCTATATTTTACTTTATAATTCTTACAATTGCTTAACAAAAAAGGATTATAATACATTAAATTGATTTTTTAAGGAGTTAGTTTGCTTAAATTTCTAGCATTTATTTTAAGCTTAAGTATGAGTCTTTTTGCAATAGATTTAAATTTAAAGCCTGTAAAAATGGAACTTTTAAAGGTTGAAGATATTTATGGTTATGTTGAAGATAGTCCTGATATAAAATTAAATTCAAGCGGTGTTGTTATACAGCGTTTTCAAACTTCAAAAAGCATTATAGCAAGAGCTAGTGTTATAGCTAAAGAAAAGAGTTTGGCAAAATTAAAATTCAGTGTTTTTGCTGATCTTGAGCAAGATGCCTTGCCTTTGCCAAATGTTGTACCACAAAAGGGTGATGAGGTGGTTTTAAATTTTCTTTATGATAGAGGTTTAGTGATTGCTCCAGATGAACAAACTTATAATGAGCTTGTATTTAGCTTTCCAGAAATTTATTTTACTCATATTGATATGCTAGGAGCACAACTCATCCGCTCTTCATCTCTTGCTCCAAAGCGTAGTGATTTTAGAAAATTTTGTGCCGATAATGCTGTGGGAATTTTGATTTTTGCTTTAGAGGATAAGGCAAAGATAGTTGATTGTCAAGATTTTAGTGAGCTTTATGAATTAACCATATCTAAACCAAGCAGTATACAAGTTCCTTTTTATTCTCGTATAGGTGGTTATAAAAGTAATTTTTTTGATTTTAATTCCCAAGAAGTGGGTAATTATTATAGATATTATGATGCTTTAATTAATATTCCTAAGGTAAGCCAATGAAAAAAGAATTTGAACAATATTTTATAAAACTTCTAGGTAGTGAAAATGCTTATTTTGATGATATTCATAAGCGTGCTTATAGTTATGATGCTACAAAAAAGCATTATTTGCCCGATGGGGTGCTGTTTCCAAGAAACGAGGAGGATATTTCTAAAATATTAAAATTTTGTAATGAAAATAATATCATTATCATTCCTCGTGGGGCGGGTTCGGGTTTTACAGGAGGAGCTTTGGCTGTTAATGGAGGTTTGATTTTAAGCTTTGAAAAACATATGAATAAAATTCTAGAAATCGATCTTGAAAATTTAGTCGCAGTAGTGCAACCAGGTGTGATTAATATACATTTACAAAGAGAAGTGGCTAAGCATGGACTTTTTTATCCGCCCGATCCTGCTAGCATGGAGTATTCTAGCTTAGGAGGCAATGTAAGTGAAAATGCTGGAGGTATGAGAGCTGCAAAGTATGGCATTACTAAAGATTATGTTATGGCTTTAAGGGCTGTGTTGCCTAATGGGGAAATCATTCGTGCGGGTAAACGCACCATCAAAGATGTTGCAGGATATAATCTCGCAGGTATTTTAATCGCGAGTGAGGGTTCTTTAGCGGTTTTAAGTGAGCTTACCTTAAAGCTTATTGCCTTGCCTAAATTCAAGAAAACAGCTTTTGGAATTTTTCCAAGTGTAAAAAGCGCTATGAATGCAGTTTATAAGAGTCTTGCAAGTGGGGTTAATCCTGTATCTATGGAATTTTTAGATAATCTTAGCATTAGAGCAGTAGAAAGTAAATTTAACAAAGGTTTGCCTGTGGATGCGGGAGCTATTTTGATTGCTGATGTAGATGGCAATGTAAAAGAAGCTATTGATGAAGATTTGAAAATTTTAGGAGAGCATTTTTTAGACGCAGGAGCAAGTCAGTTTAAAATAGCCAAAGATGAGCAAGAAGCAGCAGATATTTGGTTTGCTAGAAGAAATTGTTCTCAAAGTATAGCTATGTATGGGACTTTAAAATTAAATGAAGATATTACTGTCCCAAGGTCAAAACTTCCTGCTTTACTTGAAGGTATAGATGAAATTTCTAAAAAATATGGTTTTAAAATTCCTTGTTTTGGTCATACTGGTGATGGAAATGTGCATACTAATATTATGGTTCCTGATAAAAATGATGAAGAACAAGTAAAAAAAGGCTATGAAGCAGTAGAAGAGGTATTTAAGCTTACTGTGGAGCTTGGAGGAACTTTAAGTGGAGAGCATGGAATAGGACTTTCTAAGGCTCCTTTTATGAAATTAGCTTTTTCTGATGCCGAAATGAATTTAATGAGAAATATTAAAAAAGCTTTTGACCCAAATAATATTCTCAATCCTTTTAAAATGGGGCTTTAAAAAGGAAAAGATTGAAGAGAATTTTTGCTATTTTATCCAATTTGCGAGATAAAGAAATTTTAAATTATGCCGCAGCGCTTAGTTTTTATACTATTTTATCTTTGATACCAATTTTGTTTGTGTGTTTTTCTGTTTTTACGCAAATTTCAAGTTTTAAGGCTTATTATGAAAAAGCCAAGCAAATCATTTTTGCTTTTTTAATACCTGCACAGCAAGATATAGTTGCTGCTTATCTTGACACATTTTTAAATAATAGTGTAAATTTGGGTATAGTGGGTCTTATAGCGATGACCTTTACTTCTTTGGCTTTTTTTTCAGGCTATGATTTTGTAATCAATCGCATTACAAAAAGTGAGCCAAAAGGACTTTGGCAAAGTATTAGTTCTTACTGGACGCTTTTAACCCTTGTCCCACTAGGCTTAGGACTTAGTTTTTATATATCGGGTTTGATTCAGAAAGCTTTGGATGATTATAAAATAGGTTTTAATTTTTTTGAAATTTTGCCTTTTGTGATCATTTGGGGTTTATTTTTTATATCTTATTCAAGTTCTATTCAAAAAGGAACTCTTAAAAGCTTGATATTCGTTTCTTTTGCGGCGGGAGCTATTTGGTATATAGGAAAGAATTTGTTTGTGTATTATATAGTTTATAACAAAACTTATGCTAGTGTTTATGGTTCTTTTTCTACTATACTTTTTTTCTTTATTTGGATTTATATTTCTTGGATTGTTTATCTTTTTGGGATTAAAATTTATTATTTTTTAAATCATAATCATGATAAAGGGGATAAAATTCGCAAAAATACAAAAAAGAGCTAAAATTTTATAACGCATAGCTATGAAAGAAAGTATGAGATAGGATATTAAAGCCCAAGTTGGTATTTTAATATTTAAAGCATAAAATTTAAGATTAAAAAAGTCAATCAATACAGGATCTAAAAGATTTCCATGTGCTATAAAATGCAAACATAAAACCAAAGGATAAAAGACTATAAAAATTCCACTCAAAATAATGGCTAGGAATTGCTGATAGCTGATAAGAGGAAAGAAATAAAGCACAGGAGTAATCATACAAAAAAATGTCCATATATTCACTAAGATGATATTTAAGAAATTGTTAAATAATTTTGAAAAATGGTGCAAATATAAAAAAATATAAAAAACTCCTAGGCAAGAAAAGAAAAATCCTATACTCAATAAAAGCCTAGGATAAAGGACTATACAAAGATATATACTTATAAAAAGGGTAAAAAAGCTTAGAATTTTGATATTTTTACAAAGCAGATAAAAACCCCAAAGAGCCATGATTAAAGAACGAACATAAGAAGGCACAAAGCCTATAAGATAAGCATAAGCAAAAAGCAAGATAAAAATAAAAATGCTTAAATCAAAGCGTAAGCTTCTATAGGGAAAATATCTTTTTTGAAAAAAACTATACAAGGGTGCGAGTATAAAAAATACCAAAGTAAAAAGTAAACCTATATGATAACCACTGATTGCTATTAAATGAGCAACACCATAATGATTAACATCGTTTCTAAGTTCTGAGGAGATGGGTAGGGCAAAAAATAAAGCTCCGTAAAATTCTTGTATTTTTTCATTTGTATGTTGGTTTAAAAAATAAGAAATGAGAGTATTGTTTTTAAGATATCCTAATACTTCAAAACCATAGCTAGGAGCATAAAAGCTTTTTCCAAGATAATCCTTAAAGGAAATATTATTTGTGATTATTTTTAAATTCAAAAGCTGATTTTTGCTTAAATTTAAATCCTTAAAGCTTGTAGTATAAAGGATAAAATCCTTTGTTTTAAGTTTTAAAACCCAGTATTTTTTATTGTTTTTATTATGTTTTGGATAATACTGTAAAAGCAAGGCATTTTCTACTAGATAATGTTTCTTTTCTTTAAGGTTTAAAAAATGATTATATTCTAAAAATATATTAAAAACAAAAACAATAAAGCCAAATAAAAATAAATAACGGAATTCTTTAAGGTTTAGATATAAAGAATTCCAAAAAGACATTATTTTTTAGAAAATTTAGTCAAATAAAACCAAATAATTCCAACCAATACGATTAAAAATAAAGGTGCAATATAAGGATAAGAGCTTAACTTATTAAAAATTGCTTCTATGGCAAAACCAAATGCATAAGCGCTATATCCTAAAAGCACTGCCCAAAGTAAACTAGCAAAAGTATTGATGATGAAAAAATTAATAAATTTATATTTTGCTATGCCTGCAGCTATGGGGATAAAAGTTTTTAAGCCATAGACAAATTTTTGAGTTATAAGCAAAACGACTCCATGTTGTTTGGTTTTCATCATAGCAAGGGCAAGTTTTCGGCGATGATTTTTAAAATAAGGCATAATATCTTTTTTATAGTATTTTCCAAGTATAAAAAGCAAGGTAGAACCCAAAGTATTAGCCACAAAAGCTATGCTTATACATAAAGCCAAATCCATTTTTCCTTGAGAGCTTAAAACTCCAGCGGCTAAAATTCCTACCATTCCACCACCTAAAGAATAGAAAAATAAAACTATATAGCCGTATTTTAGTAAGGTATCTATCATATCTTGCATATTAGCTCTCTTATTTGGCGTATTCTATGGCTCTTAGTTCGCGTATGACATTTACCTTGATTTCTCCAGGGTATTGCATTTTTTCTTGAATTTCAGCAGCTATTTCTTTGGCTAAAAGCACGCTTTCATCATCATTTACAAGTTTTGCATTTGCAATGACACGAATTTCTCTTCCCGCATTAATCGCATAAGCATTTTTAATACCTTCTTTGCTTTTAGCAATCTCTTCAAGCTCGCTTACTCTTCTTAAGAAAGCTTCTAAGACTTCGCGTCTAGCACCCGGTCTTGCAGCGCTGAGCGTATCGGCTGTGCAAACGGCTGCTGATTCTATGCTTGTAGCTTCTTCATGTCCATGGTGAGCATAAATAGCATTAATAACCACAGGATGTTCTTTATAGCGTTTGCAAAGTTCTGCTCCTAAGTCTACATGAGAGCCTTCAAAATCATGCGTTAAAGCTTTGCCTATGTCGTGTAAAATTCCTGCGCGTCGTGCTAAATTTTCATCCCCTCCACACTCAGCAGCGATGATTCCTGCCAAATGAGCTACTTCTAAAGAATGTGCTAAAGCATTTTGTCCATAGCTTGCGCGGTATTTAAGCTTTCCTATAAGTTTGGTGATTTCTGGATGGACCTTAGAAAGCCCTAAGTCCATCAGTATAGTTTCACCTTCTTCTAAAATAGCATTATCAAATTCTTTGCATACTTTTTCGTGAATTTCTTCTATGCGAGCAGGCTGAATTCTTCCATCTTCTACTAAAAGTTCAATCACCTTAGTTGCAATAGCACGGCGATAAAGATTAAAGCAACTTACTATGATGGCTCCAGGTGTATCATCGATGATGATATCTACTCCTAAAACCATTTCTAAGGTTTTAACATTGCGTCCTTCTTTGCCTATGATACGCCCTTTTAACTCATCGTTTTTGATGTTGACAACATTAATAAGTCTTTCAGCAGCAAATTCTCCTGCAAAACGAGAGGTTGCTTGTGCTATGATGTAATTTGCCTTTCTTTTAGCCTCATTTCTAGCCTCTTCTTCATATCTCCTAACGATATGAGCAATTTCATTGCGTGAGTTTTCTTCTACTTTTTCAAGAATGATATTTTTTGCTTCATCTTGAGTGAGCCCTGCTGAATGTTCTAAAATATTTAAAACATCATTGAGTTTTGTTTGGTATTGTTTTTTAAGCTTGTCGGCATCTGATTGTAAATCAAGCATTTGTTTTTTAGAGCGTAATAATTCTTCTTGATTTTCTTTTAAGCTTTCTTCTTGAAGTTGAAGTTTTTGCTCTTTTTTGGATAATTCATCAAATTTTTGATTGAATTCTTTTTGAATTTTGTGAGTTTTATCCTCGTATTTTTTTTTCACTTCAAGTTCGGCATTAAGGATTGAATTTTTGGCATCTTTTAAAATCAGTTCAGCTTCGTATTCTATAGCTTTTGCTTTCGCTTTTGCTTGCTCAACAAAAATTTCATATTTAGCATCATTGATTTTTTTTGCAACTAAATATCCTATTCCAAGACCGACTATAGCGGTTATAAGTGCGATAAGTGATTCTATCATATTTGTTGTCTTTCTTGTAGTATTTTTTATAAGGGTTGATATAAAATTCACCCGCAATATCATGCTCTTGGGTTAATTTTTTTTCACTTATAGCATTGATACTTTGAGCAAAAATTACAAGAGGTTTATAGTTTAAATTTTCAAAAAATCTATCATAAAAACCTTGCCCATGTCCTATTCTTTTTAATTCTCTATCTACTCCTATCACGGGTATGATAGCTATATCAATTTTAGTTTTCAAAAAGGAGTCCATGGGTTCTAATACCCCAAACCTTTTTTTAATAAAAGGCAATCTTAATTTTACAATTTTTAAACTTTTATCTTGCATAAATGGGACAAAAAGTTTATGATTTTTACTAAAAATATGTCTAAATTTGAGTAAATTTGGCTCATATCCTAAAGGAATGAAAATTAGAATATTTTTCGCTTTTGTTTTTTTAATCAAGTTAAAACATTCCTTAAACACTATGAAATCTTGCTTGAATTTAAGTTTTTTGTGTTGCGCGAGACGGTTTTTTTGCAAAGTCCTAAAAGATGTTTTTTGCATCGTGTGCCTTTTTAAAAATTATTATCTTAACTATGATATAATTTTAACATTTTTTACAAAGATACAAGGAAAATAATAGAATGAAAATTAAAAAAGTATTTACACTAGCTATACTCTTGAGTTTTTTTGTTGCTTGTAGCAATGATAAAGAAAAAGATCAAAGTGATATGAATGCAAGCGTTCAATCAAGCTTAAGTCAAAGTGAGAACTTGAGATTTAATCTCAATTTAATAGACGGAAATTCAATTTTTATAAAAAAAGATAATGAAAATTTAAATTTTGCTGATGGAGATAAAGCGACTTTGTTTGTGTTTTTTACTACTTGGTGTTCCCCTTGTATTGCAGAGATTCCGCATCTTAATAAGCTTCAAGAAAAATATGAAGAGCAGTTTAATATAGTGGGTGTTTTACTTGAAGATAAGAGTGATGAGGAGCTTAGAGCTTTTGCTCAAAAAAATCAGATTTTATATAAAATAGCCAATGGTGAAAATAATTATCTTTTAGCTAAAATTTTAGGTGGAGTTAATGGAATTCCTACTATGTTTTTATATGATAAAAACTCTCAGCTTATAAATCAATACTTAGGATTGATTCCAGAAGAAATGTTAGAAATTGATATACAAAAGGCGATACTTTAATGTTTGATTTTTTTAAAAAAGGACTTGCAAAAACCCTTGAAAGTATAGTGGGTGTTAAAGGTGAAAATAAAAAAATTACCAAAGATTTACTAGAGGAAATTTTACTTGAAGCAGATGTGGCGTATGAGATCGTAGAAGAAATCATTTATTATTTACCACCCAGTGATGAGGTTAAAAAAGAAGATTTAAAGCGTGTGATGGGTTCTTATTTTCTTTACGAAAATAAAGAATTCTTAGATGAAAAGCCTTTTGTGGAGCTTATTTTAGGGGTAAATGGCGCGGGTAAAACCACGAGTATAGCTAAGCTTGCTAATTTATACAAAAGCCAAGGTCAAAAAGTGATTTTAGGCGCTTGTGATACTTTTAGGGCAGGGGCGATAGAGCAGCTAAGACTTTGGTCTGAAAAAGTAGGGGTAGATATAGTTTTAACCCAACAAGGTCATGATCCTTCGGCGGTTGCTTTTGATACTATTAGCAAGGCTAGAGCTAAGGGTTTTGATAAGGTTATCATCGATACAGCGGGTCGTTTGCAAAATCAAAAAAATTTAGCCAATGAGCTAGAGAAAATCGTTAGAATTTCGGCTAAAGCTATGCCTCATGCCCCGCATAGAAAAATTTTAGTACTTGATGGCACTCAAGGCAATACCGGCATTTTACAAGCTAAAGCTTTTAATGAACTTGTTCAGCTTGATGGAGTTATTATTACTAAACTTGATGGCACAGCAAAGGGTGGAGCGCTTTTTAGTATAGCGCGTGAATTAGAACTTCCTATTTTGTATATAGGGGTGGGTGAAAAAATGCAAGATTTGATAGAATTTAATGCACAAAATTTCTTAGACACACTTTTAGAGGGTGTTTTTGATTAATTTAATTGTTCAAGCCTTAAAAAATTTTCTAAAGATTCCTTAATCTTATCTAGCTTTAAATTTTTCGCTATAAATACCAATTGCGAAGGATGATTAAGGCTTGAAATTTTAGTATGCGTAGGATGATAAATCAGATGTCCTACTCCATTAATGTTGGTTAGATAAGATTCCTCTGTATTGATAAGTCCTTTTACTCTTAGAATTTTTGATCCGTGTTCATGTAAAAGCATGCTAAGCCAAATGCTAAAAATATTCCAATTTATAGCCTTGTCAAAAATAAGAGTTATAGAACTTATGTCATCTTTATGGCTTTTTATTTCTATATTTTTAATTTCTCTTTGAATTTTATGATGGCTAGAAAGCATATCGAAATTAAAATTTTCTTTGCTTATGATTTGTATATTAGGATATAAAGTGTTTATCTTTTCTTCTAAGCTTTGGGTATGGGGATTAAGATCTTTTTTTGTGAGTATTAAAAAATCAGAGCTTAATATTTGATTGCAAGCTTCTTCATTTTGTAAGTGATTAAGCCCTTCAAAAGCGTCAATACAAGTGATAATATTGGCTAATTCAAAATGGTTGGCTAAAAACACATCACTTTGAAAAGTAAAGATAATAGGTGCAGGATTTGCTAAGCCTGAGGTTTCTAGTATGACTCTTTGAGGTTTTTTACCTTTGTTTTCAAAATTGTCAAGCAATTCTTTAAATTTCTTTTGCAAATCTTCTCTTTTATTGCAGCAAGCACAACCTGCATTTAAAAATAAAGTTTGCTCCTCGATAAAATCTGTTTGTACGAGTTTATGATCTAAAGAAACTTCCCCTAGTTCGTTGATTACAAGAGCGATATCGTTAAGAGCTTGATTGGTTAATATTTCTTTTAAAAAGGTTGTTTTTCCACTTCCTAAAAAACCGGTAACAACATGAACGGGAATTTTAGCCATGCTTAGCTCTTAAAAAATGAAGTAGATTTTCATCTAATACATCAAATGATTTTTTTTCAAGCTCGCTAGCCTTAATCCACAAATCGCCCAAATCATTAACGATAATATCACGCCCTTTTTTATTGCTTAGTATGTATTTTGAATTTTGCCATTCTTTAAGTTTTAATCCATAAAATTCTAAAATTTCATTTAAAATTTTGACTTTTTTAAGTCTTATCCTTAATCTTTCTTTTTGTTCTTCACCTACGCTAAGTTCGTGTTTTTCTTCTTTAAAATTTAATTCACTCCAATGTAAAGTACTTATCATTTCGCCACATAAAATACACATTTTTATCCTTTTGAATTCACAAGGCTAAAAGCCTTGCAAATTTATTTTTTTCTTGGAAAGCGTTTTGAAAAATCATCCGCCATATCGTTTAAATTTACCCATTTTACACCTTCGTGTTTATTGATATGTTCAATAATTCTTTCATGCATGAGTAAAACTTGAGGTCTAGCGCTTACATCAGGATGTATAGTCATAGGAAAAATAGCATAATCCATTTCTCTATAAACCCAATCAAACTGATCTATCCACATTTGGCCTATATCTCTTGGAGAGACAAAACCAAAGCTATTTGGAGATTTTTTTATAAACATCATAGGAGGAAGATCGTCTAAATACCAATTTGCAGGAATTTCAATCAAATCTGTTTCTTGTCCGCGTACCAAAGGCTTCATCCATTCTTTGGCATCTTTACTATAATCAATTTTAGTCCATTTGTCTCCAACACGCACATAATAAGGTGTGAAGTCATTATGCATTAAAGAATGGTCGTATTTGATGCCGTGTTTAAGCAAGAGCTCATTGGTGATATTTGAAAATTCCCACCAAGGTGCCACATATCCACTTGGTTTTTTTCCGCTGATTTTTTCTATAAGTTCTATACTTTTAAGTAAAACATCTTCTTCTTGTTTAGCACTCATTGCAATAGGATTTTCATGTGAATATCCATGGGCACCTATTTCATGTCCTGCATCCACTATCATTTTCATTTGTTCAGGAAAGGTTTCTATGGAATGTCCTGGAGCAAACCAAGTTGCAGGAATATTATATTTTTTAAAGAGTTTTAAGAGCCTAGGGATACCCACTTCACCCGCAAAAAGACCTCTTGAAATATCATCAGGAGAATCCTCACCTCCATAGCTTCCTAGCCATCCTGCTACCGCATCAATATCCACGCCATAAGCAACTAGAATTTCTTTTGCCATTTTTACTCCTTTGTATTAAGATGGATGTTTGTTAATATTTCTTGATTTAATTTGAGATTTAAATCCTTAAGATAAGGTAAATTTTTTCTTTGAATTTGAACTTCTTCAAGATCAAGTTCAGCTATGATAAAACCTTCTTCTTCTAAGATCTCTTTTATAATTTCTCCTTTAGGATTGATAATTTTTGATTTTCCAGCAAAGGTTAAAGTTTCATTATTTATCTTAGAAATTTCACTTCCAGATCGGTTAGCAGCCAAGACAAAAACACCATTTTCTAAGGCTCTAGATCTACTTGCTAGATCCCAAACATAAGTTCTTGCTTTTCCAAAAGCTGAAGGAAAGCAAATGATTTCAGCTCCTTGAAGCGCTAAAAATCTAGATCCTTCGCTAAAGCCTATTTCATAACAAATTTGCAAACCTAATTTGAGTTTAAAATTTTCAAATTCTAGTTCAAAAATAGGATATTTATCTCCTCTTGCAAATCTTTCTTTTTCATTACCCCAAAGATAAATTTTTCTATAAACACCTAAAAGACCTTTGTGACTAATGATGTAAGCACTATCATAAAGTTGGGTATCTTTTTCTATAGAACATGCTACGATATAAGCTTGATAGTTTTTAGCTAATTTTTGTAATGCATCAAGATTAGGATGTGCTTGATGTAAATTTAAGCTAAATTTTTCATCTTGATCTTCCACACAATAAGCACTATCGTAAAGTTCAGGCAAAACTATCAGCCTAGCACCTTGCTCTAATGCAAGATGGGCAAGCTTTAAGGCTTTATCGAGATTGTTTTGAACCTCGTAAGATTTTGGAGCAAATTGGATTAGGGCGACTTTTAGTAATTTTTGCATACTCTAGCCTTTTTTATTTTATTTATATTATAATCATATAAAACTTAATTTTATTTGACTTTTTGTTAAATTTTAATTTAATTTTTGTTATAATGTGAAAAATTATTGCAATAAATATTCTTTAAAGAAAGTATCATGGCTAAAAATAAAATTCTTTTTGAATGCCAAGCTTGCGGAAATCAGCAAAGCAAATGGCTTGGAAAATGTCCTGAGTGTGGTTCTTGGGATAGTTTTATAGAATTAAAATCTGAACAAATTAAAGTTTTAAAAGAAATCGCACAAGCAAGTACAAAAGCAAGCGAGGCTATCTGTATAGAAGATGTGGAGCTCGAGCATTTTTCAAGGTGTAGCACTGATGATGATGAGCTGGATTTGGTTTTAGGTGGAGGGCTTGTTGAGGGTTCTTTGGTGCTTATAGGTGGTAGCCCTGGGGTTGGCAAATCTACACTTTTACTAAAGATTGCTTCTAATTTGGCTAAAAAAAATAAAAAAGTTCTTTATGTAAGTGGAGAAGAAAGTAAGGCGCAAATCAAATTAAGAGCCGATCGTCTTGAGGCTAATACTCCTAATTTATTTTTACTTACAGAGCTTTGTCTTGAAAATATTTTAGAAGAATTGCATAAGAAAAATTATGAAATTCTTATCATCGACTCCATACAAACCTTATATTCAAATAAAATTGCTTCAGCGGCTGGAAGTATCACTCAAGTGCGCGAGATCACTTTTGAACTTATGCGAGTAAGCAAAACTTACAATATCAGCACTTTTATAATAGGACATATCACCAAAGAAGGAGCCATAGCAGGCCCTAGGGTTTTAGAGCATATGGTCGATGTGGTGCTTTATTTTGAAGGGGATGCAACTAAAGAAATCAGGCTTTTAAGGGGTTTTAAAAATCGCTTTGGTGGCACAAGCGAGGTGGGAATTTTTGAAATGACTCCTAAGGGTTTAATTAGTGCAAAAGATTTAGCCAATCGTTTTTTTACGCGAGGTAAAGCTACTTCAGGCAGTGCTTTAGGTGTTGTAATGGAGGGTTCTCGTGCTTTGGTTTTAGAGGTGCAAGCTCTAGTGTGCGAGAGTTCTTATCCTAAACGCAGTGCCACAGGCTATGAAAAAAATCGTCTTGATATGCTTTTGGCTTTACTTGAAAGAAAATTAGAAATTCCTCTTGGTCATTATGATGTTTTTGTAAATATTAGCGGTGGAGTAAGGGTAAATGAAACTGCGGCTGATTTGGCTGTGGTTGCGGCTATTATTTCTAGTTTTAAAAATCGCCCTTTGAGTAAGGATTGTGTTTTTATAGGGGAATTGAGTTTAAATGGAGAAATAAGAGAAGTTTTTAGTCTTGATACCCGTTTAAAAGAAGCTAAAATGCAAAAATTTAAAAATGCTATTATTCCATCTAAACCTTTAGAAGATGTAGGGCTTAAATGCTTTGTAGCCAAAGAGCTTGCCCAAGTTTTAGAATGGATGTGATATTGCTATAAAGCCTTATATTTTTTGTTTTAACATCAACAAATTTAGAGCTATTTTTTTATTAAATTAGGAGTAAATATTTTGTTAGTTTTCATTAAAATATAAGCAAGATGATAATATAATTAGAGTTTAAAAAAATAGCGAGGAAATTATGAAAGATTTATTTTTATTCAGTTCTTTACTTGACTCAAGTCATACTTTTTCTTATTTTTTTCATTTAGGTTTGGTAGCTTTGATTGCTGTCATTTGTGCTTCAATGGCTACTCGTTCTATGCAACTTGTTCCACGCGGTATGCAAAATTTAGGTGAAGCGTTTTTAGAGGGTGTTTTGTCAATGGGACGCGACACTATGGGAGATGAAAAAGGTGCGAGAAAATATCTTCCTCTTGTAGCAACCTTGGGAATTATAGTTTTCTTTAGTAATATCATCGGTATTATACCAGGCTTTCATGCTCCAACAGCAAGTTTAAATTTAACACTTTCTTTGGCTATTATTGTATTTGTTTATTATCATTTTGAAGGAATTCGTACTCAAGGTTTTATAAAATATTTTGCTCATTTTATGGGTCCTATTAAATTCCTTGCTCCTTTGATGTTTCCTATCGAAGTAGTATCTCACCTTTCTCGCGTTGTTTCTTTATCTTTTCGTCTTTTTGGAAATATCAAGGGTGATGATTTGTTCTTAATGGTAATTTTGGCTCTTGTGCCTTATATTGCACCGCTTCCTGCATATGTTCTTTTAACTTTTATGGCATTTTTACAAGCATTCATTTTTATGATTTTGACTTATGTTTATCTAGCAGGTGCAACGATAGTTGAGGAAGGTCATTGATTTATATCTTAGAATTCTTCAAAGGTGCGTCCTTAGCTTTAATGCTTTTTGGCGCACTTTTTTTCTTTTTTAAATTTCATTCTTTTTTATATTTTTTCTTAGGACTTCTTCCGGGTTTGCTTTTATCTTTAGTTTTTGTTTGTCTTATAGAAAATTATGAATTAAAACTTAAAATCAATCAAGATAAAAGCAAGTAAGTTTTATTTTTAAGCGTGAAGTTCTTCTTTTAATAAATATTTTACGGCTTCATAAATTTTTATAGCTGCTTTGGATTTATTCATGGTATAAAGATGAATTCCATCCACCCCGCTAGTAATCAAATCTACAATTTGATCTATGGCATAAGCAATTCCAGCATCTTCTAAGGCTAAAGTATTGTTTTCGTATTTTTCTAAAATTTTGGCAAATTTAGGTGGAATTTTAGCTCCGCAAAGCTGTGAAATTTTTAATACTTGTCTTTTGTTTGTAATAGGCATAATGCCTGCATAAATAGGAATATTAATACCCGCTAAAGCACAATTTTGCTTAAAAGTGTAAAAATCTTCATTATCGTAGAAAAGTTGAGTGATGAGTTTGTCTGTGCCTGCATCAACTTTATTTTTAAGATGGTGTATATCTTCTATAAAATTTCGAGATTCGTTGTGTTTTTCAGGATAACAAGCCGCATAAATTTCAAATTCTCCTTGCTTTCGGATAAAAGAGATCAAATCACTTGCATAAGAAAAATCTTTACCTTTTTCCAAATCATTACATACATCCCCTCTTAAAGCAAGAATTTTATCAAGTTGTCTTTCTTTGCATTCTTGAAGTATGCTTATAATTTTTTCCTTACTAGAATGAATGCAAGGTAGGTGCACTATGCTAGGAATTTTATATTCTTCTTGAATTAAGCTTGCTGTTTCTAGGGTATTTTTTGAATTTATAGAGCCGCCAGCACCAAAAGTTACACTGATGAAGTTAGGACTTAATTGTCCTAAATCATCTAAAATTGCATTAAGATTCTTAATGTTTTCATCTCTTCTTGGTGGAAAAATTTCAAAAGAAAAGCTACACATAAAACCCCCTTATAATTTCTCTCTTATTTTTTGTGTGGCAATAACTAAATTTTTAAGAGCAGCTACAACTTCTTCATAACCCCTTGTTTTAAGTCCGCAGTCTGGGTTGATCCAAATTTGCTCTTTAGGCAATTTGTTAAGAATTTTTTCTATGGTTGAGCTTATTTCTTCCACGCTAGGCACCCTAGGGCTATGTATATCATAAACTCCTGGTCCAACTTCAGTTTGAAAGTTAACAGCTTTTAGGGTATCTAAAAGATTGAGATTTGATCTTGAAGCTTCAAAAGATATTACATCTGCATCCATTGCATCAATTTCTTTTAAGATATCGCTAAATTCGCTATAACACATATGGGTATGAATTTGTGTTTTGGTTTTTACTCCGCTATGTACAAGATTGAAAGCAGGAATCGCCCAATCTAAATATTCACTATGCCAATCGCTTTTTCTTAAAGGCAGTTTTTCTCTTAGAGCCGCTTCATCAATTTGTATGATTTTAATGCCCGCATTTTCAAGATCTAAAACTTCATCTCTTAAAGCTAAAGCTATTTGCTCGGTGCTTTCTTTTAGGCTGATGTCTTCTCTTGGGAAAGACCAATTGAGTATAGTCACAGGACCTGTTAGCATACCTTTTACGATTTTTTTACTCAAGCTTTGAGCAAATTTAGACCATGCTAGAGTGATAGGTTTTGTGCGTGATACATCGCCCCAAATTACAGGTGGTTTTACGCATCTTGTTCCATAGCTTTGAACCCAGCCATTTTGAGTAAATAAAAAGCCTTTTAAATTTTCTCCAAAATATTCCACCATATCATTTCTTTCAAATTCCCCATGCACTAAAACATCAAGTCCTATTTCTTCTTGAATTTGGATACATTCTTTAATTTTTTGTTGATTGAATTCAGTATAGTTTTGTGCTGAAATTTTTTCTTGTTTAAAAGCAAGACGATTAGAGCGTACATCAGCACTTTGAGGAAATGATCCTATGGTTGTGGTTGGTAAAACAGGAAGTTCTAAAAATTCTTTTTGAATTTGGATACGCTCTTTAAATTCAGGCTTTCTTACAAAATCTTCTTTTTTTAGAGTTTGAAGTCTAGCTTTTACTTTTTCATCTAAACGATTAGGAATATTTTTAAAGAGTTCTTGATTGGCTTTAAAAAGAGGATTATCTTCATTGCTATTTATGATAGCTTTTAAGTCTTGTAATTCTTTAAGTTTTTCTTTTGCAAAAGAGAAAAGTTTAAGATAACTTGAATCTAATTTAGTTTCAAATTCTGTGCTATAAGGAACGTGCAAGAGTGAACACGAGGTATTTATAACTATATTTTGAGTGTATTTTTGAAGTTCTTTGATAAGTTTTAAGCTTTTTGCGTAATCATTAGCATAGATATTTTTACCATTTACTATACCTGCAAAAAGTATTTTGTCGTTAGCAAAACCATGTTTTTGGATTAAATTTAAACTTTCTTTGCCTTCTACAAAATCAAGCCCCAAAGCATCAAAATCACTTTCTAGAAGTTTAGTATAAATATCTCTTAAATCTCCAAAATAGCTTTGAAGCAAGATTTTAACTTCTCCCTTGTGTTTTAAAAGTTCTTTGTAAAATTCTTCAAATAAAGCAATATCTTCTTGATTTAAATCATAAACTAAATAAGGTTCATCAAGTTCTAACCATGCTACCCCTAATGAATTAAGCTTTTTAAGAAGTTCAATGTATGCTTGTAAAAGCTTGTCTTTAGCGAGTTGTTTAGTATTTTCATCTTTAAAGGCTATGAGTTTAAAGAGGGTAAAAATTCCCACTAAAACAGGTTTTGTTTCTATGCCAAGCTCTTTTGCTTCAAGGTATTCTTTAAAAATTTTATCTCCACTTAAAGCTATAATACTTGCATCATCACACTCAGGTACTAAATAATGATAGTTTGTATTAAACCATTTTTTCATTGCTAGAGCTATGGTATCTCCATTTTTTCCTTGATAACCACGACTTTGTGCAAAATACTCATCTAAAGGATCTAAATTTAAATCTTTATAGCGTTTTGGAGTGATATTAAAAAGCACAGCCACATCTAGTACATTATCATACAACGAAAAATCATTGCTAGGAATGAAATCAATCCCCGCATTTTGGATATCTTTCCAATGTCTAGCTCTTAAATTTTTAGCAGTTTCTAAAAGCTCTTCTTTAGAACTTTGAGCTTTAAAATATTTTTCAATAGCAAATTTTAATTCCCTATTTGCACCTATTCTTGGGTAAGAAATGATTGAATTTTTCATATTGTTCTCCTTTGTTGTTAAATTAAAAAGTAGGGATTAAAGCACCCTGATATTTTTCTTCTATAAAATTTTTAACTTCATCACTTTGTAAAGCTTTGACTAAGGCTTTGATTTTATCAAGCTCTTCATTTCCTGCTTTAACGGCGATGATATTGCCATATTCGCTATATTTATTTTCTGTATAAAGTCCATCTTTTATAGGATTTAAGCCCGATAAAATTGCAAAATTACTATTGATAAGAGAGTAATCTACATCATCTAAACTTCTTGTAAGTTGGGCATCTTTTAATTCTACAAATTTAAGATTTTTAGGATTTTTTACGATATCCAAAGGCGTAACAAGTTCGCTATCTTTAATCTCGATTAATCCCGCACTTGCTACTATGCGTAAAGCACGACTTTCATTTGTAGGATTGTTAGGTATTGATATACTTGCCCCTGTTTTAGGTTGAAATTCTTTATGTTTTTTAGAATATACCGCCATAGGTTCGATATGAATACTAGCAACTTTTACAAGATGAGTGCCTTGTCTTTGATTAAATTCTTTCAAATAAGGTTCATGCTGAAAATAATTTGCATCAAGTTCGCCATTTTCCACCATAATATTAGGAATCACCCCATCATTAAATTCGTAAATTTTTAAATCATAACCTTGCTTTTGAAGAGTAGGTTTGATAAACTTTAAAATGTCTGCATGTGGGACAACTGAAGAACCTACTTTAAGTTCTTCATTAGCCCAGGCAAAGCCTGTAAAAAGAGTTGCTATGCAAAAAGCTTTTGCAAATATAGTCATTATTCCCTCCTTTTTATGCGAAACTGAATTTTTCTATTAAATCGCTGTGATAAATGCGTGCTACATCAGGATGTGAGCGTATCATTCTTTTAAAATAGTTGCTAGCAACATTTCTTAAAAGTGGATTTTTTGGATCTGTATCCACGCCCTTGCTTTCTTGGACAAGTTCAGGATTTAATGGAAAAATAGGAATATCTTTATCAAGCTGCACTCCAAGGAAATAAGCTATACTAAAGCGTTCTTTAGGGCTTAAATTTACTCGGTGTATAGTAGCTTTTAGATAACCATTAGTAGCTAATTCTAAAAATTCTCCTATATTAACCACAACACTACCTTCAAGTGGAGGAACACTAATCCATTGATCGTCTATGAAAGCCTCAAGTCCGTTTTGCTCTTCTTGAAAAACAAAGGTAATAAGTCCACCATCTTTGTGTGGTCCTACTCCTCGAGAGGCATCTTTGGAGCTTTTTGGATAGTGTATGATTTTACAATGTTCATAAGAATTTTCACCATAGAGTTTACCAAAGGCATCGCTAGGCAGATCAAGAGCTTCGGCAAATGCTTGTAAAATTTTTAAACAAGCGTTTCTTGTTTGTTCGTGCCAAGCTAAAAATATTTCTTTAAGTTCAGGAATTTCATCAGGCCATAAATTTGGACCTTCTAATCTTTGCCATAGGGGCGAATTTAAATCCCATTTTAAAGCTTTTCTTTCTGTGCCTATGTCAATTTGTTCTCTATAATCTTTTTCTCCAGCAGTATATTCAAAGCCTTCGCTTGTATAACCTCTAAATTGAGGCGAATGCACCATGGAAATAAGTTCTTTAGAGCTTCTAGGAAGATTGAAAAAATCTTTACTAAGTTTAAATAATTTTTCATTTAAATTTTTATCGATACCGTGATTGATAAGATAAAAAAAACCTACATTTGAAGTAACTTCTCTTAGATTTTTAAGAAAGGCACTTTTGTCTTTTTCATAAATCTTTAAATCAAGTACAGGTAAATTCATTTTCTCTCCTTAAAATTATATTTAAGGATAAGAAGATATCTTAATGTTTAGATTTTGTTTCGTAAGATTTAACTAAAAATTAGGATTTTAAGTTGTGTTTTGAAAAAAATAAACTTTTTGACTTTTCTACACATTATATCTCCTTATCCACCTTTTGGGCCTTTGGAAACATAATGTTAAAGCCAAAGGACGCACTAGATATTACACATCTGGCACATCAGTTTCATTTTTTCTCCTTAGAAAGTTAAATTCTGCACATTGTATAAAAAAATATATTAAAAAAAGCTTAGTCCTTAGAAATTTAAGGACTAATTTTTAGATATTTTCAAGTTTTAATTCTTCGTTGTTCATTATGCCTATGGTAGAATTTAAAACTTTTTGTGCAATTTCTTTTGCTTCATCCAAAGAATGCATAGCACAAGTTCCACATTGATAGATATTGAGTTCAGGAATTTGACTTTGATCGCTCACATTTAAAATATCTTTCATTGAGGCTTCCCAAGCTTTAGCAACACTTTTTTCATCAGGTGTGCCAATTAAACTCATATAAAAACCTGTGCGACATCCCATAGGCGAAATGTCGATGATTTCAACCAAATCCGAATTTAAATGATCTCTCATAAAACCTGCAAATAAGTGTTCTAGTGTATGCGTACCTTTTTCACTCATGATGTCTTTATTGGGTATGCAAAAACGCAAGTCAAATACGCTAATATCATCGCCTTTTGGTGTCTTCATTGTTTTAGCTAAACGCACAGCGGGTGCTGGCATTTTGGTATGATCTACTTTAAAACTATCAAGTAATGGCATTTTAACTCCTTTGTATATAAATTATTTTATAGATTATAACATTTAAAAATAATATTTAAAGCCTTTCTAAAAGAAAAAAGGATAAAATAAAGCATTAAAATTCAAGGAAAATCAATGTTTGAAGTAGTTATAGGACTTGAAGTACATACTCAACTAAACACCAAAACAAAAATATTTTGCTCATGCGCAACTTCTTTTGGAGAAGCTCCAAATACAAATGTTTGTCCCACTTGTTTGGCTTTACCGGGTGCTTTACCTGTTTTAAATGAAGAAGCGGTAAAAAAGGCCATCGCTTTTGGGAAAGCGGTAAATGCCACTATAAACAAAAAAAGTGTTTTTAATAGAAAAAATTATTTTTATCCAGATTTGCCCAAAGCTTATCAAATTTCACAATTTGATATTCCTATAGTAGAAAAAGGTGAGCTTTTTATCAATATAAATGGCGAAAATAAACGCATAGGTATTACAAGAGCGCATTTAGAAGAAGATGCGGGTAAAAATATCCACGAAAATAATTATTCTAAAGTAGATTTAAACCGCGCAGGAACTCCTTTGCTTGAAATTGTAAGCGAACCTGAACTTAGAAGCAGTGATGAAGCAGTGGCGTATCTTAAAAAACTTCATTCTATCATACGTTTTTTAGATATTTCTGATGCAAATATGCAAGAGGGAAGTTTTAGATGTGATGCTAATGTAAGTATAAGACCAAAGGGCGATACTAAGCTTTACACTAGAGTAGAGATTAAAAATCTTAATTCTTTCCGTTTTATCCAAAAAGCTATAGAATATGAGGTAAAAAGACAAAGTGAGGCTTGGGAAGATGGAACTTACGAAC
The DNA here is from genome assembly GCF_017846535.1 of Campylobacter sp. JH32. Lineage (NCBI taxonomy): Bacteria > Pseudomonadati > Campylobacterota > Epsilonproteobacteria > Campylobacterales > Campylobacteraceae > Campylobacter > Campylobacter sp. JH32. Next base: position 130,223 of record NZ_JAEQBS010000003.1, on the reverse strand, counting down.
AAGAAGTAGTTCAAGAAACCAGACTTTTTGATACAACAAATTTAGTTACAAGAAGTATGCGTGGTAAAGAAGAAGCGGCAGAATATCGCTATTTTCCAGATCCTGATTTGTTGCCTGTTTTATTAAAAGATGAGTTTTTGGATATTAAAATCCCTGAACTTCCTGATGAGAAGAAAGCACGCTTTATAGACGAGCTTGGTATAAAAGAAAGTGATGCTGAGGTTTTAATCAGTTCTTTAGAAATGAGTCGTTTTTTTGAAAGTTTGATTGCTTTAAATTTAAATCCTAAGCTTTGTGTAAATTGGTTAAATACTGAACTTATGGGACTTTTAAAAGGGGAATTAACGATAGAAAATTCCCCAGTAGATGCGATCAAACTTGGTACCTTAATTAAACGCATAGAAGAGGGTGTGATCAGTGCAAAAGCAGCAAAGGATGTTTTAGCTCATGTTTTTGAAAATCCAGATATGGATATTGATGAAACGATTGAAAAGTTAGGGCTTAAGCAGGTTAGCGATGATTCAGCTATCGAAGCAGTAATTGAGCAAATTTTAAATGCCAATGCTGATAAGGTTGCAGAGTATAAAAGCGGGAAGGATAAGCTCTTTGGTTTCTTTGTAGGGCAGACTATGAAAGAAGGTAAGGGAGCCTTTAATCCTAACAAAGTCAATGAAATTTTAAAAGCAAAGTTGGGCTGATGAGCAAAATTGCAATCATCGGCGCAGGAAAATGGGGCAGTGCTTTATACAGTGCTTTAAGTATTAATAATACTTGTTTTATGACTTCTCGCACACAGCGAGATTTGCCTTATTTTGTGAGTTTAGAGCAGGCTTTGAATTGTGAATATTTGGTTTTTGCTTTAAGCTCTCAAGGAATTTATTCTTGGCTTAAACAAAATTTTGTTAACAAGGGTCAAAAAATTCTTATCGCTTCTAAGGGTATAGATACTTCAACTTGTAAGTTTTTAGATGAAATTTTTAGCGAATTTATAGATAGAGATAAGCTATGTGTTTTAAGCGGTCCTTCTTTTGCAGCCGAAGTAATGCAAATTCTTCCTTGTGCTTTAGTTGTAAGTGGGATAAAAGAAGAATTATGTAAAAAATTTGCAAGTTTTTTTCCAGATTTTATTAAAGTATATACAGATGATGATGTGCGCGGTGCTGAAATTTGTGGCGCTTATAAAAATGTTTTAGCCATTGCTAGCGGTATAAGCGATGGTTTAGGACTTGGAAATAATGCAAGGGCTTCTTTGATTTCTAGAGGTCTTATTGAAATGCATCGTTTTGGTAAATTTTTTGGAGCTAAGGAAGAAACTTTCTTGGGGCTTGGGGGCGCAGGAGATTTATTTTTAACTGCAACTAGTGTACTGTCAAGAAATTATCGCGTGGGTTTGGCTTTGGCAAAAGAAAAAAAACTCGATGATATTTTACAGGAATTAGGTGAGGTGGCAGAGGGGGTAAAAACAGCCTATGCTATAGCAAAGATTTCAAAAGATAAAGCAATTTATACACCTATTGTAAATGAAATAGTACAGATCTTGCAAGGAAAAAATGTTAAACAAGCAGTACAAAATTTATTAAAAACAAAGGATAATTAGGAGTTTCAATGCTGATTAAAAATGCTAAAATTTATGGTGAAAATTTACAAGATCTTTTAATTAAAGATGCAAAGATAGTAAAAATAGGCGCAAATTTAGACGATAATGATGAAGTATTAGATGCTCAAGGAATGACTTTATTGCCATCCTTTGTAGATTTATGTGTAAATTTAAAAAATGATAAATTCTCCCTAAGCAATTTAGAACTCTTAGAAAAAGAGTGCTTAAGAGGAGGGGTTGGTGCTATAATCTTGCGTGATTGCATGGATTTTGATGAAGAAAGCTTTTCGCTTTTTTTGCAGAATTTAAAAACTAGAAAGATTCAAATTTTTCCAAGTATTTGTGCTTTAGACAAACAAGGCAAGCTTAAGAATTTAGCTACGCTTTTTAACAAAGGTGCGCATGCTCTAGAACTTAAGAGTTCGAGTAATGCAAATATTTTGCGTGTAGGTATGCAATATGCTTTAATGAAAGAAAAAAGTATTTTTGTAAAATGTCATGATGAGAATTTTGATGATAATGGCGTGATGAATGATTGTGAGACAGGTTTTGAATTAGGTCTTGCAGGCATGAGCGCAGTAGCTGAAAGTAGTGAAGTAGCAAAGATTCAAGAAATAGCTAAATTTTATGGTGTTAAAGTGATTTTTGATCTGCTCAGTCTTAAGCGTTCTATAGAGCTTTTAGAGGATGAAAATTTAAAACTTATCAGCATACATCATTTAATCAAAGATGATAGTGCATGTGCTGGATTTAATACAGCAGCAAAACTCAATCCACCTTTAAGAAGCAAAGAAGATAAAGAAAGTTTGAAACAAGCTTTAAAACAAGGAAAGATAGACTTCTTAAGTTCTTTACATAGCGCAAAGTCTATTTCTTTAAAAGATCTAGCTTTTGATGAGGCGGCTTTTGGCATTCATAGTGTATGTGAATTTATGAGCCTTTGTTATACTTTTCTTATCAAAGAAGATCTTCTAACTTGGCAAAATCTTTGCAAAGCAACAAGCCAAAATCCAAGTGAATTTTTAGGTTTAAATAGTGGAATTATAGAAGTTGGTAAGGAAGCAAATTTGGTTCTTTTTGATGAGAATGAAGAAATTTTTGCTCCAAAAAGTTCTCTTTATTCTGAGGATAAACTTTTTGGAAAGATTAAAATGCATATAATTAAAGGAAAAAATATTTTAGAAAAATAAGCTTTACTTAAATTCCTAAAGATAGTTTAAATCCTAAAAATACAAGTGCTGCCATAATACCAGCGGCTGGTAAAGTGATAATCCAAGCCAATCCTATAGGCTTCATCATAATCCAATTTGCATTTTTATTATATACCCCTATACCCAAAACTGCACCGATTAAAATATGTGTTGAGCTTACTGGAATTCCAAATTGAGTTGCTAAAAGTATGACTATACTTGCTCCAAGTTCTGCACTAAATCCTGTGGTAGGGCGTATAGAAGCTAGCTTAGAACCCACAGTGGTAATTACTTCTTTTCCTAAAAACCAAAGTCCTATAACCAAAGCGACTCCAAACATAGCTAGAGCAGCAAAAGGTACGGGAGAATTTGCATTGATAGTACCGTTTTTAAGAACATCTAAAATCGCAGCAAAAGGGCCAATAGCATTAGCTATATCATTAGCCCCATGAGAGAAAGCAAAACTAGAAGCGGTAAAAATTTGAAACCAAGCAAAAAGTCTATCGGTCGTTTTGTTTAATTCGGTTTTTTTAACAATCTTTACTATGGCAAAGGTTACAACATAGCTTATGGTTCCTACAATTCCTATAATCCAAAAATTTTGCAAAATATCTAAAGTGCTAACATTATTTAAACCTTTAAATAAAAACATAGCAGCAATTATAGCAGCTCCAATGCAAGCGATAATAGGCATATGTGTTTTTAAAACAGAATAAATATCTATATTTTTTTCTTTTTCTTTAAATTCTTTGATTTGATTTTTATAGAAGCTATTTTCTTGTCCTTCATCCTCTAAGGCTATGGCTGAGAGTTCTTTGATTTGCTCTTCCATACTTTTGGTTTTAAGATTTAAAAAATAATTTTCTTTAAATTTCTTTCTTTCTTTTTTTAAATTTTTTAATTCTTCGCCAAGTTTCTCTGAGGGTTTGAGTATTTTTTTATCTATATAAGAGTAGATGATATAAGCTACAAGTCCTCCTAAAAGAGGTGAAATCACCCAAGATACAGCAATCCTTACTATTTCGCTCCATTTAACCATGGATAAGGTTTGTGATCCATCAAATTTTAAAAGCCCCATCATGATACTAGCTCCAACTATACCACCAATGATACTATGTGTAGTAGATACAGGCAAGCCTTTTTTTGTGGCGATAAAAATCCAAACACCCGAGCTTAAAAGAGCGGCTAGCATGATAGCAACAAAAAGCATAGGATCAAATTGTTCAGGAAATATAACTATTCCACTGCGTATAGTTTTGGTTACTTCAGCCCCTGCAAAAATAGCACCGCTGAGTTCAAAAACAGCTGCTATGATCAAAGCTTGTTTTATGGTTACGGTTTTAGCTCCCACACTAGTACCAAAAGAATTTGCTACATCATTTCCGCCTATGTTAAATGCCATAAATATGCCAAAAATGGAAGCGAGTATAAAGAGTATGAGTTGGTGCTGGGAGATATAGCCAAATCCCCAAATGATAAATGCGATTACGCTAATGGTAAAGATGATAAATGCGATAAGATTATCTTTTTGCATAAAGTTAAGCCTTTTTTAACTTTAATTATACCCTTATAATCCTGAATTTGCAAATTTTAGAGCTCTTATTCTCTGTAGCTAATTTTTATTTATTTTAATTTTTTATAATGAAAAATAAATAAATTATAATTTTAGGAAAAGTGATGAAAAGTATTTTATATATGCTTATACTTTTTTTCTCTTTGCTAAATGCCGATGAGTTAGATAATGCCTTAAAAAATAATCAAAATAAATGGCAAAAATTTAATTATCAAGCTACCCAAAAAGCACCGACAATAAAGGAAGAAAATATTGATTTTAAAAGTGCTTTAAATGGTATATTATCTAATGTATTAGAAAATAAAAATGGTATTGATAAAACGGATGGAAATTTAGATTTTCAAAATGAAAATGTGCAAATTAAAAATTTAAACTCGCTTTATGAGGGGGAGAATAATTCTTTGCTTTTTCAAAAAGAATTTTATGCTACACAAGATAGTTATAATTATTCAGGTGGTTTAATCAATCGTTATGAGAAAGATGATTTTTTATTGGGTATAAATGGCTTTATTGATGGGCAAAAAGAGCAAAAAGAAAGTAAAAGCTTTGGAGCTGAATTGGGTTATTATCAATTTGTAAAAGCTTATAGTAATTATTATGTTCCAAATGAAGCAGATGAAAATTTGCAGTTTGGAGTAAGTTTTACTATACCATCTTATAGTGCTTTTATCTTTGATATCAGCAAGGATAGTGAGAAGATAAATTATCAAGTGTCGTATTCGCCCTATAGTGTTTTGAGTTTAAAAATATTACGCCGTGATTTTAGTGCAAATGAAGCTATTGACGATACTGTTTTGCAGGTGGGTTTTAGTTTCAAATTTAATGAGAGCTTTGTGAAGCAACTTAGAAAAAAGGATAATGCCTTGCAAGAAGTTAATCGTTATGACTTCTTGCAAAGGGTGCGTTAATGCATACCAGCATTGTGGAATTTTTCTGGATTATCTAGAGCGTAGCGGAATTTTTCCCAGTCAATTTGCTTATCCCATATTGCTACGATTAAAGCTGCAACTGAATTTCCACAAAGATTTCCAACCGCTCTCATTTCTGACATAAATTTATCAACCCCTAAAAGAACTCCTATCGCAGCTACAGGTAAAACTTGTGCTAAAGTTGCATTTGCTTCAGAAATTTCCATATTGCCTAAAGCGGCTAGAGTACTTCCAAGAACAATAAATCCTGATCCTGTAACACCTACTGCACCTTTTGAAGCTATCATCAAGACTATTAGAATACTTATTTCATGAGCTAAGCTTAAATTTACATTGAAAGCTTGAGCTAAGAAAATCAAACTCATAGCTAGGTATATATTGGTACAATCAAGATTAAAACTATAACCTGTTGGTAAAACAAGTCCGACAGTGGCCTTAGAAAGACCTGCTTTTTCAAGTTTTCTCATCAAAGGAGCAAGAGCGGATTCGCTAGAGCTTGTTGCAAATACTATAAGTACTTCTCTAGAAATAAAGCGCATAAATTTAAATATATTGACTTTTGCAAAATAACAAATTAAACCTAAAATTCCAAAAATAAAAATAAGACATGATACAAGCATAACTAGTAATAAATATGCAAGATTAATTAAAGAGCCTAAACCGTATTGGGCTATAAGTACCGCCATAGCCGAAAAAGCAGCAACTGGACTAAAATACATGATAACTTGTAAAATTTTAAAGACAAAGTTTTGAATTACTTCAAGAACTCTTTGAATAGCTTGTCTATCTTCTATTCTCATTAAAGAAATAATAAGAGCTGTAATGATAGCAATAACTAAAACTTGCATAGTTTTGCCCTCGGTAAAAGGAGTTATGATATCCCTTGGCATAGCATCTTGTAAAATATGCATGATCTCTGAACTTGCACTTACTTCAGTTGTTTGAGAAATGTATTTTTGCACGCTTGTAGTATCAAGTTGTTTTGGATCAAGATTCATCCCGTGACCAGGTTGCATTATGTTTGCCATAAAAATACCTAAAGCAAGCGCTAAGGTACTTACAACTTCAAAATAAATAACTGCTTTAGCACCTATACTTCCAACTTTTTTAAGGCTTTCAAGGCTAATGATACCTAAAACTAGGGTAACAAAAATAATAGGACCAATAAGAACTTTTAAAGCGCTTATAAAATAATCAACTCCAGGTTTACTCGCTATAGCCATTTCTTTATTTACATAGCCAAGCACAATGCCTGCAACAATACCTACAATAACCCAAAAACCCAAACTTTTAAACATGCGTTTATATAATGGAGGTTTTCTTTCTGCAAAGGTTTGACTTAAAGTTTCCAAAATAACTCCTTATAATTCCACTTTTAGAGATTAAGTTAATTCTAAAAGTTTAGCAAAAAATAAATAGAACATAGTTTAAATAATTAAAACAAGTTTTTAGTAAAATCAATTTTTTTAATCGTGTTACTAAATTTCTCAATTATTATGATTTTATTTATCTCATTAAATATCATAATTAATTTATTTATTTTTTATTATAAATAAATTATAATAATTTGAAATTATATTTAAAATTTTAAGGAATTAAAATTAAACTATGGAAGAAATATTCTTAGCAAAAGATGCTCTTATCACATCCAAGACTGATCTTAAGGGAAATATCATTTATGCCAATAATGACTTTTTAAAATACGCAGGTTATAAAGTTGATGAACTTTTGTATAAATCTCATAATATAGTAAGACATGAAGATATGCCACGCACTGTATTTAAATGTCTTTGGGATTATATTCAAAAAGGAGATGAAATTTTTGCATTTGTGAAAAATAAAGCCAAAGATGGTAATTTTTACTGGGTTTTTGCAAATGTAAGTGCTTCATTTGATGCTAATGGAAATATCATCAATTATTATTCTGTTCGTCGTGCACCCAATAGAAAATCTATTTCTATAATTGAAGAAGTTTATAAAATTTTACTTGAAAAAGAGAAAAAATCAGGTATTAATGCTGGAGTTTCAGCTTTAATGGATATTGTAAGTTCTTATAAAATGACTTACAATGAGCTTATTTTTAACTTACAAGAAAATAATTAAAATAAGATATATCTAATCTTTATTATTATATAATCTTCTACTAAAAATTAAATCAGTGCATCGTTAAAGTATTGTTTTGATTTATGATTTCAAAAAATTTTCAATAAAAGGGGTAAATTTATGGTGAAAAATGGATTATTATTAACTATTTTTCTAAGCATTATTGGTATTTTAGGTGCTATTTTTTTTCATATTTATGTTGGAGTGATAATTTTTATTTTAATCGCTGTTTTAATGATTTATTTGTTTAGACAACACAAAGATGAGCAAATAATGATAGATAAACTTTTGGTTCTTTGTAGAGAGTTAAAAGAAGGAAATTTTGACAATAGAATTATCTATGTAAAAACAAAAAGCAAAAAATTAGCCGAAATAGCAGATAATCTTAACAATACTATTGATGGGCTAGAAGCTTACTTAAGAGAAATTAATACGTCTATTTCTTGTTCTCAAAAAGGTGAATTTTATCGCAAGGCTTTGCCTGAAGGTTTAAAAGGAATTTTTGCTCATAATATCGAATTTATAAATAAAGCTTTAGCAAACATAGAAGTGACAGCAAGATCTACTTTTAAAAATGCTTTATCAAGAACTTTAATGGATTTAAGCCTTGGAAATCAAAATAAAGACATGTCTCAAATTTCTAGCTCATTAAATCAAGATATTAGCATGATGAAAAATGTATATGATACAGTGGATGCCATTTCTCATACAGCTACAGAAAATGGTTCAGAGGTGGATTCTCTTCAAAGTGCTATGGGTTCTTTAATGGATGTTGTAAATTCGAGCAAGGAGACAGTACAAACTTTTGTGGCTAATTCACAAAATATCACTTCAGTGGTTGAAGTAATACGTGATATAGCCGATCAAACCAATCTTCTAGCTTTAAATGCTGCTATTGAAGCTGCGCGTGCAGGAGAGCATGGTAGGGGCTTTGCGGTTGTGGCTGATGAAGTTAGAAAGTTAGCAGAAAGAACTCAAAGATCTACAAGCGAAATTTCTATTGCAATTCAGACTATGCAACAAGATTTTGTAAATATCCAAAGTGGCAGTGAGCAAGTTTTTAACATTGTTAGTGAATCTGAAGAAAGAATTAATAAATTTTCTCAAGCTTTTAAACGTCTAGAAGAAAATAGTAGTGCTCTTGGTGTTAATTTTGGATCCTTTGCAAAGAGATTGATTTTGTCTGTGGTTAAAATCGATCATATTCTTTATAAATCAAATATATATTTAAATTTAAATGGGGCTCAAAATTTCAATCTTGAAAGTGTAGATCCAATTTCTAATCTTTGTCAAGATGAGAGAGCTCAAGGTGTTATTAATGAGCTTAGTTCTGAAACTGAGTTAAATTTAGCTAAAGAATTTATAAAAGATAACGCTAAAAAAGCAATAGAAGAATCAAGTCAAGATTATATCGATCAAAAAGCTTATGATGCGATTGTAAATGATATTAAATCACTAGAGCAAAGAAGTGCTGAAATCTTAGCAAAATTAAAAATATAAATTAAGAGGGTGGGAAAATGTCAAGAGAAATTTTTTTACAAGAAGATAGTTTAATTACTTCTAAAACAGATTTAAAAGGTAGAATAGTTTATGCAAATGATGATTTTTTAAAATATGCAGGTTATACCATGGGTGAAGTTTTAAATAAACCTCATAACATAGTAAGACATGAAGAGATGCCAAAAACTGTTTTTAAATATTTATGGGATTATATGAGAGAGGGTAAGGAAATTTTTGCTTACGTAAAAAACAAAACCAAAGATAATAATTATTATTGGGTTTTTGCAAATGTAACTCCATCAATAGATATTAATAATAATATCATAGGCTATTATTCCGTTCGTCGTATGCCAAATAAAAGCGCTATTTCTACGATAGAAAGCCTTTATAGTGATCTTCTAAGAGTAGAACAACAACAAGGTTTAAATAAGGGTGTTGAGATGCTTAAAAATTTCTGCAAAGATGCAGATAAAACTTATAATGAGTTAATTTTCTCTCTTCAAGAAGCTAGATAATTTTTTGTTAGACTTAAAACGAGTTTGTTTTAAGTCTAAGTATTATATAATCTTTCTTTTAATAATTCACATTTTTAAGGCAAAATATGTTTGATGTCATTGTTATAGGTGGCGGACATGCGGGTGTTGAAGCAAGTGCTGCTGCTGCTAGAATGGGTAAAAAAACCTTACTTTTAACTACATTGATTGAGCAAATAGGAGCAGCAAGTTGTAATCCGGCTATAGGAGGGCTTGCAAAAGGACATTTGGTAAAAGAACTTGATGCCATGGGTGGTCTTATGGGTGAAATCACCGATGAAGCAGGGATACAATTTCGCATTTTAAATGAAAGTAAGGGTGTTGCGGTGCGAGGAAGTAGGGCGCAAATTGATATGGATAAATATCGTATCGTTGCACGCAATAAGCTTTTAAAGCTTAAGAATTTAGAAATTTCTCAAGAGCAAGTATGCGAATTGATTTATGAAAATGGTAGCGTTGTAGGGGTTAAAACCAATCTTCAAAATACTTATGAAGCGAAGAAAGTGATCTTAACTACAGGGACTTTTTTAAACGGACTTATCCATGTGGGGGAAAATAAACTTACAGCGGGTAGGGTAGGGGAGCTTGCCTCTGTGAATTTGGGTCAGAATTTATTAAGTACTAGCTTAAAAATGGGTAGACTAAAAACAGGGACTTGCCCAAGAGTGGATGCTAAGAGTATTGATTTTGATGTATTAGAAATTCAATACGGCGATCAAAACCCTAAAGCTTTTAGCTTTAGAACAAAAAATTTTAATCCTATACAACTTCCTTGTTATATCGCACGCACTAATACAACTACACATGAGATTATTAAGAATAATTTTTATCGTGCTCCACTTTTTACGGGACAGATTGAAGGTGTGGGGCCAAGATATTGTCCTTCTATAGAAGATAAAATCAATCGTTTTAGCGACAAAGAAAGTCATCATCTTTTTATAGAGCCTCAAACTATCGATGCGACGGAGTATTATATTAACGGTTTTTCTACTTCTTTACCTTATGAAGTACAAACTCAAATGTTACGCTCAGTAAAAGGTTTTGAAGAGGCTAAAATTACACGCTTTGGCTATGCTATAGAATATGATTATATAGAACCAACGGAGCTTTATCATACTCTAGAAACAAAAAAAATTAAAAATCTTTATTGCGCAGGACAAATTAATGGCACTACAGGATATGAAGAAGCAGCGGCTCAAGGTTTTATGGCAGGAGTGAATGCTGTTTTAGCTTTGGATAATAAAGAACCTTTTATTTTGCGTAGAGATGAAGCTTATATCGGTGTTTTGATTGATGATTTAGTCATTAAAGGCACAAAAGAGCCTTATAGAATGTTTACTTCAAGGGCTGAATTTAGACTGCTTTTAAGAGAAGAAAATGCCATCGTAAGACTTGGAAAGTATGGTAAAGAGTTGGGTCTTTTAGAAGATGAGTCTTATCAGTTTATAGAAAATATTCGTTTAAATACTCAAAAAGGACTTGAATTACTTCTTGAAAAAGAATTTACTCCAAATACTGAAAATAATGCCTTTCTAGCGAGTATAGGAGAGGAAAAAATCACTTCCATAGTCAATTTGCAAAAAATTGTCGCAAGATCGAGTTTTGATATAGAAAAGCTAAAAAAATTAAATACGATTTTTGAGAATATGGATGAGTATTCTTTAAGAGAAATTTTAAATGAGGCTAAATATTATCATTATATCGCTATGCAAAAATCACAAGTTGAAAAAATGAAAAATTTAATTGATATGAAAATTCCAAGTGATTTTGATTTTACAAGTGTGAGTGGATTGAGTAATGAAGTTGTAGAAAAACTTCAAAAACATAAGCCTTTAACGCTTTTTGCAGCGAGTGAGATCAGTGGGATTACCCCTGCGGCTTTGGATATTTTACAAATTTATATAAAAATGCAAAAGAAAAAATCTTAATGCTTGCCAGTGTAATTTTTATAATTACCTTGATTTTACTTTTTTGGCGTCCGTGGAATTTGCCTTTATGGTTGATTGCTATTTTTGGGGCTTTGTTTGCATTTATTTTTAAGCTGGTTAATTTAGAGGATGCTTCTTTTGTTTTTGATCTTGTTTGGGATAGCTCCTTAACACTTGTGGGCTTGATTATACTTTCCTTTAGCTTGGAAGTGTTAGGGTTTTTTAGCTTTATAGCTATAAGAATTTTGCGCCTTTCAAAACTTAAAAATTCTCATGCAATTCACACTAAAAAATTAATGCTTTTTATGCTCGCTTTTGTTTTTTGTCTTTCGGCTTTATTTGGAAATGATGGAGCTATTTTAATCATTACGCCTATTGTACTTGCGCTTTTTTCAACTCTTAAAAATTATAAAGAAAGCGCTATCTTAAGTGCATTTTTACTCAGTGTTTCTTTTTTGTGCGATGCAAGTTCAAATGCTTTAATTATCTCAAATTTGACAAATATTATTACAGCTAATTATTTTAATCTTGATTTTTTAGAATTCGCTAAGACTATGTTTTTGCCTAATTTATTTGTGCTATTGTCTACTATTATAATGGTATTTTTGATTTTTGCAAAAATATTACCTAAGGGGCTTGAAATCAATATTTTATCAAATGATTGTATTTCGGTAAAGCTTTTTATTTTTTGTGTTATTTATTTAATATTTTTTGTATCAAGTTTTTTTATAGGAGAAATTTATAACTTAAATGCTAGTTTTTTTGCTGTAAGCGGCGCTTTACTCTTTTGGTTTTTTGTTTGTTTTTTAAAAAAAAGAGAGGCATTGAAAATTATCAAAAATGTACCTTGGGGTATTTTTGCTTTTAGTTTTGGACTCTATATGGTGGTTTTTGCCTTACATAAAGTTGGAATCAGCGATATTTTAATTTTTATCTATGATATTTTGGCTCAAAATGCAATTACTGCTATTTTTGGAACAGGGTTTATCTCGGCTTTTCTTTCTTCTGTATTTAATAATCTGCCTATGGCATTGATTGGCGATTTGGCTTTAAAAAATTTTCCTCAAAGTATGGTTTATGCACATCTTTTAGGAGTTAATATAGGACCAAAACTTACTCCCATAGGTTCTTTAGCTACCTTGCTTTGGTTGGGACTTTTAGCAAAAAAAGGTATAGAAATTTCTTTTTGGAAGTATTGTAAATTTGGTTTTTTAATCACTTTACCAGTACTTACTTGTTCACTTTTTGCACTTGTTTTACAATATTAAAACAAAACTTAGTAAACAAAGAAAAAATTTATTTTATTTTAGATACACTAATAATTTGGTTAAAAATAAAAAAACGAAAGGACAAAGTTATGGCTACATCTGAAAGTAGACGAAGCTTTATGGGTTTTGCATTTGGAACAGTAGCTGCTGTAGGCGGTGTTTTTTCACTTGTTGCGGTGAAAAAAACTTGGGATCCGCTTCCAAGTGTTAAAGCTGCGGGTTTTACTACAGTAGATTTATCAGGAATGCAAGATGGAGAGCTTAGAACTATAGAATGGCGTAAAAAGCCTATTTTTATCTTAAAAAAAGATCCAAATATGGAAAAGGATACAAAGCGAGATGTTGTGGTAGATAATGCTGCATATACTGTTGTTATAGGACTTTGTACTCATTTGGGTTGTATTCCTGCTTATCACGCAAGTGAGCAACTTTTTAAATGTGCCTGTCATGGTGGTGAATTTGATACAAGTGGAAAAAATACCTTTGGGCCTCCTCCAAGACCTCTTGATATACCTCCTTTTAAAATAGATGGAACCAAACTTGTTCTAGGTGAAGAAGGTCCAGAATACAAAAAAATGACGGAGGAAGCTTAATATGGCGCATATTAGAAAGGCTAATGGGCTAGTGGATTGGCTTGATCAAAGACTAGCAGTACATAAATTACTTGATGTTTTAATGGTAAAATATTGGATTCCAAAGCAAATCAATTTTCTTTGGGCAATGGGAGTTATTTTAACTACTCTTTTTACTGTGCTTTTTATTACAGGGCTTTTGCTTGTTATGTATTATAAGCCTGATACTGCTCTTGCTTTTGATAGTGTAAATAAAACTATCATGCAGGAAGTGGAATATGGTTGGCTTTGGCGTCATATGCACGGTGTTGCCGCTTCGGTTATCTTCTTAATTATCTATATTCATATGCTAACAGGAATTTATTATGGTTCTTATAAGCGTGGTAGAGAGATGATTTGGGTAAGCGGTATGCTTTTGTTTGTTGTATTCTCTGCCGAAGCTTTTAGTGGATATATGCTTCCTTGGGGACAAATGAGTTATTGGGCAGCTCAAGTTATTACTAATCTTTTTGGTGGAATTCCACTTATTGGACCTGAGCTTGTTATTTGGATTCGTGGTGATTATGCAGTTTCTGATCCAACTTTGACAAGATTTTTTATGCTTCATGTATGTTTACTTCCTATAGTAATCATTGCTATCATAGCATTCCACTTTTATTCTTTAAGAATTCCTCATGTAAATAATGAAATTGCTGAAGAATTAGATTTTGATTTAGAAGCTGAAAAATACATGGCAGGTGATACAAAAGGTTCTAAAGTAATTCCTTTTTGGCCAGGATTTTTATCTAAAGACTTTATGTATATTTGTCTTTTTATGATTTTCTTTTTCTATTTGGTAAGTTTTAAATTTGGTTTTGCAATGGATCCTATCAACTTTGATCCAGCTAATGCACTTAAAACCCCAGCACATATTTATCCTGAGTGGTATTTCTTGTGGAGTTATGAAGTTTTAAGAGGATTTTTCTTTGATATTGCAGGTATTAAAGCTTTTGATATAGGTTTGGCTGCTTTTGGTATCGCACAAATTATTTTCTTCTTACTTCCTTGGCTTGATAGAAGTGATGTTGTAAAACCAGCTCATGAAAGACCTTTATTTTTTATTTGGTTTTGGGTATTGCTTATAGATCTCATCGTTTTAACTATTTATGGAAAATTACCTCCAACAGGTGTAAATGCTTGGGTTGGTTTTTATGCTTCTATAATATTTTTACTTTTATTTATAGTCGTTTTACCTGTAATAACTATCATGGAAAGAAAAGGAGCTAAGCAATGAGAGAGCTAAAAATATTTTTAGTAGTAGTAGTTTTTACTGCTCTTGTTTATTGGGGAGTTGAGCCTTATGCCCACTCTGTAATGAAACCCCATGTTGCTCCTGCTAATTTTGATTATGCAGCAGAAGATACAGCTTATGCTAAAGGTATTATAGCAGAAAAAGAAATAGCTTTAGAAGATGCGAAAAAATCAAATGACGCAAAAAGAATAGAAAGTGCTCAAAAAGATCTAGATAAGGCTAAAGAAAATTTAGCTAAAGTAGAAGAGCTTTGGGCAGATGTTGCAAAAATTGATTTTACTAAAGGAAACGCCGCAAAAGGCAAGGAGTTCTTTAATAATAATTGTTTTGCATGTCATGGCGTTAAAGAAGATGATATAGCAGCAAATATTACAGATTCTTCTTTAGGTGTAATTCCACCAGATCTTAGCTCAGCAGGTGTTATTTTTGATGAGAAGTTTTTAGCTGCTTTGATCATGAATCCTGCTCTTGCTTTGAAGGTAGATCATAAATTTGGTGATGCTTTCATTATGACTGCTTACAATAGTGAGGTTTCAGGAGATAGTGAAGAGCTTGTAAATGCAAATATAGCCGATGTTATTGCTTATTTAAAAGAAGTAGGTCTTAAATTTGAAGCTAAGGAAAATGCTACAATTAAACAAGAGGCAGAGCTTAAGTACTCAAAAATTGAAGACGCTAACGAGAAATCAGCTTTAGTTGAAAAAGAAATTGCTTTTGCTAAAGATAAAAGTACTTTTATAGAAGCTTGTGGTCGTTGTCATGATATTAAGTATGATAATTTCTTTACCCCATCTAACCATAATGACTTGGCAAATTATTTAGGTTCGGTTCCACCTGATCTTTCTATGATGATTAGATCTCGCGGGGAGCAATACTTACATGATTTTATCAATAATACTCAAAAACTTCTTCCAGGAACTGCTATGCCAAGAGTAGGTTTAACAGAAGATGCACAAGTTAAAGTTGTTTCTTATCTTGAAAAAGTGGGCGATAGCAAAAAAGAAGAAAGAGAAAGCACAGGAATTTATATAATGATATTCTTTGTAATTCTAAGTATTTTTGCTATAGGCTGGAAGCGTTCTGTTTGGTCTAAACTACATTAATATTATAAAATTTTTGCCACTATTTTACATCTGTGGCAAAAATCCTTCTTTTCTTCGATTTTATTAAATTTTAAACCTAATTAAGAGATACTATCAAATAATAATTTTTATTAATTGGAGTATATCATGCTTGAAAAACAAATGATTAAATTTATTCTTTCAAAATGGAATTATGGAAATTTTAGAATTGTATTTTGGGATCAAGAAGAATTTTATGTGGGCAATCAACCTGCTAAATTTTCTTTAATTTTCAAAGAAAAAATACCTTTGTTAAAATTATTTAGTGATACGAGTTTAGTTTTTGCAAAACATTATATGGAGTCCAAGTTAGAAATAGAGGGTGATTATGATGAAATAGCTAAAGTTTTGTATTATTTTTCCAATAAACGTTTTTTAAAAAATAAAGAAGATATCTTGAGTAAAATAGCCCAAAAAGAAGAAAGTAAAAACATCAAAAGTCATTATGATATAGGCAATGATTTTTATAGACTTTGGCTTGATGATACGATGAGTTATTCTTGCGCTTATTTTAAGACTTCTAGCGATACTCTTTATGAAGCTCAAATCAATAAAATAGAGCATACTCTTAAAAAACTCGATTTAAAACCTAACGAAAAGCTTTTGGATATAGGTTGTGGTTGGGGTTGGCTTTCTATTATGGCGGCACAAAAATATGGAGTTAAGGTTGTTGGAGTTACTATTTCAGAAGAGCAATGCAAGAAAGCCCAAGAAAGAGTAAGAGAGCTTAAGCTTGAAGATAGAGTGGAGATAAGACTTCAAAATTATCAAGATTTAGAATTTGAGGATTATTTTGATAAGGTTGTTTCAGTGGGAATGTTTGAACATGTGGGTAAAGAAAATTTAGGACTTTATTTCATGAAGGCAAAACAAGTATTAAAACCAGGAGGTTCTATGCTTTTGCATTCAATTTTGGCAATGTTTGAAGGAAAAACTAATGCTTGGATAGATAAATATATTTTTCCAGGAGGTTATTTGCCATCGTTAAGAGAGGTTGTAAGTGCTATGAGTGAGTGGGATTTTCATCTTCTTTTGGCAGAAAGCTTGAGAATACACTATGCTAAAACTTTAGATATATGGAGTGAGAATTTTAATCAAGTATTACCTCAAGTCAGAGAAAAATATGATGAAGAATTTGTAAGAATGTGGGATCTGTATCTTCGTTCTTGTGCTTCTGCATTTCGCGTTGGAAGTGTAGATTTGTTTCAATTTTTAATTACGAAAGAAATCAATAATAATCTTAGCCTTACTAAAGAGTATATTTATAAGTAAATACTAAACTTAAATTTGATATAATTTTAGCTTCATTTCACACGCATCAAGTCCTTTTAGCTTGTTTTATAGATAAGGGATGCGGAGGAATAAAGCTAAATTATAAGGAGAAACTCATGGTAAGTATGAGAGATTTATTGGAATGTGGTGTACACTTTGGACACCAAACAAGACGCTGGAATTCAAAAATGAAAAAATTTATTTTTGGTGAGAGAAAAGGTATTTATGTAATAGACTTACAAAAAACTTTGAGATATTTTAGATATACCTACAATATCGTTCGCGATGCTGCTGCTGAAGGAAAAACTATACTTTTTGTTGGTACAAAAAAACAAGCGGGTGGAGCGATTAAAGAATATGCTGAAAAATGCGGTATGCCTTATGTAAATCACAGATGGTTGGGCGGTATGATGACAAATTTTGGAACTATTCGCCAATCAATTAGAAAATTAGAAGTTATTGAAAAAATGGAAGAAGATGGAAGTATTAAACTTTTAACCAAAAAAGAAGCTTTAATGCTTACAAGAAAAAAAGAAAAATTATTGGCTTATCTTGGTGGAATTCGTTATATGAAAACACAACCAGATATGATTTTTGTTATAGATACAGTAAAAGAAAAAATTGCAGTTCAAGAAGCAAATAGACTAAGAATCCCTGTAGTAGCTCCGTTAGATACAAACTGCGATCCTGATCTTGTAACTTATCCTATTCCAGGAAATGATGATGCAATCCGCTCAGTGCAACTTTTCTGCCAAGAAATGGCTGAAGCTATCAATGAAGGAAAAGCGTTAAGAGAACAAGATGGTGAAGCTTTGCCAAGTGAAGAAAAAGAAATCACAGATGAAGAAAAAAAAGAAGTTTTAGATGAAGCAATGAGTGAAGAAGATTTTAATGGGGAGCAAGAATAATGGCTGAAATTACTGCTGCAATGGTAAAAGAACTCCGCGAAAGTACAGGCGCGGGGATGATGGATTGTAAAAATGCTTTGAGTGAAACAAATGGAGACTTTGATAAAGCAGTTCAACTTTTAAGAGAAAAAGGCTTAGGTAAAGCTGCTAAAAAAGCTGATAGACTTGCCGCAGAAGGCTTGGTAAGTGTTAAGGTAAGTGATGATTTTACAAGCGCAACAGTAAGTGAGATTAACTCAGAAACAGATTTTGTGGCTAAAAATGATCAATTTATTGCTTTAACAAAAGATACAACAGCACACATTCAAAACAATAGCTTGCAAAGTGTTGAAGAGCTTCACTCTAGTACAATCAACGGCGTAAAATTTGAAGAATATTTAAAAAGTCAAATTGCAACTATCGGTGAAAATTTAGTTGTAAGAAGATTTGCTAGCTTAAAAGCAAGTGCAAATGGTGTGGTAAATGGATATATCCATACTAATGGTCGTGTGGGTGTTATCATCGCTGCAGCTTGTGATAATGCTGAGGTAGCAAATAAATCAAGAGATTTCTTAAAACAACTTTGTATGCATATAGCTGCTATGAAGCCAAGCTATTTAAGCTATGAAGATTTGGATATAGAATTTGTAGAAAATGAATACAAAGCTTTAGTTGCAGAGCTTGAAAAAGAAAATGAAGAAAGACGCAGACTTAAAGATCCAAACAAACCAGAGCATAAAATTCCTAAATTTGCAAGCCGCAAACAACTTAGCGATGCGATTTTAAAAGAAGCAGAAGAAAATATAAAAGAAGAGCTCAAAGCTCAAGGCAAACCTGAGAAAATTTGGGACAATATTATTCCTGGTAAAATGAATAGCTTTATAGCGGATAATTCTCAACTTGACAGCAAACTTACTTTAATGGGTCAATTTTATGTAATGGATGATAAAAAAACCATTGAACAAGTAATTGCTGAAAAAGAAAAAGAATTAGGTGGAAAAATTAAAATCGTTGAATTTATTCGTTTTGAAGTAGGAGAAGGTTTAGAAAAGAAAACCGAAGATTTTGCTGCTGAAGTTGCTGCACAGCTTTAAAGTATCAAAATGGAATTATTAAGAGCGGAAAATTTAGGTCACAGCTTTGATTATCCGCTCTTTGAAAATTTAAATTTTTCTTTAAATCAAAAAGATTGCATTGCTATACAAGGCAGTAGTGGTTGCGGAAAATCTACTCTTTTGCATATAATTTCTTCTTTATTAAAGCCAAATAAGGGCGAAGTTTTTTTTAAGGGTCAAAATCTTTACAAGATAAGTGAAAATGAAAGACTGAAAATTCGTCGTTATGACTTGGGCATCATTTTTCAAACCCATTATCTTTTTAAAGGTTTTTCAGCTTTAGAAAATATAGAACTTGCTAGTGTTTTATCAAACCAAGATTTAGATGAAAAAATCTTAAAAAAACTAGGCATTCACGAGCTTTTAAAACAAAAAATAGGTAAATTAAGCGGAGGTCAGCAACAACGCGTGAGTATAGCTAGAGTGCTTTGTAAAAAACCAAAAATTATTTTTGCCGATGAGGCTACAGGAAATTTAGATTTTGATAATGCTAAAAATGTCATAGAGCTTTTGGTTTCTTATGCTAAAGAAAATGATGCTGCTTTGTTTTTTGTTACTCATGATTCTAAGCTTGCTCAATTTTGTGATAAAACTTATATTTTAAATACCAATGGAATTTGTTAATTATTTAGGAGATAAAAATGTAGCTACCTTTATGTTGCTTTTTGCTAGAATGAGTGGGCTTATAGTATTTTTTCCTTTTTTTTCTCATAATTCTATCCCTATGATTATCAAAACTACTTTTGCATTATTTTTAACAATGTATTTATTCCCTTTAGCAAAACTTGAAATTTTGCATTTAGATAGTTTTTTTATTATACAGCTTTTAAGTGAAATTGTTTTTGGAATGATAGCAGGGCTTATGCTGCAGATTGTTTTTGCTATTGTTATGATGGCGGGCGAGCAGATAGCTTTTACTATGGGATTTACTATGGCAAGCGTTTTAGATCCAAGTTCTGGAACAAATATGCCTATTACTTCTCAAATTTTGCATTTGATTGCTTTATTATTTTTTCTTGCTTTTGATGGTCATCATTTAATGCTTTTATTTCTAAGTCATTCTTTGGGTTATATAAATCTTGGCGGTTTTTATCCTCATGAAAATTTAATGCATTATCTAAATATGGGGATGTTGAATATTTTCATTATAGGTTTTACGATGAGTTTTCCAATACTTGGAATTTCTCTTTTGGCAGATACTATTTTTGGGCTTTTAATGAAAACTATGCCACAATTTAATCTTTTAGTAATTGGTTATCCTATCAAGATAGCTTTAGGATTTGTAGTTCTAATAGCTATTTTGCTTGTGATGATGCAATATTTTAAAGATTTGATTTTGGAGGTTTTTGCTCATATGCAAACTCTGTTTTTCGCCTAAGCAAAGGATAAATGAAAATGTTATAGAATAGCAATTATTTTTAAGGATTAAAGTGATGAAAATTTTACTTTTGAATGAAAACCCTGTTGTATCAAGACTTATAAGCTTGAGTGCAAAAAAAATGTCTTATGATTTTGAGGAAATTAATGCCTATGATGAAAATTTAGGTCATTATGATGTGATTATAGTTGACAGTGATACACCTGCTCCTTTGAAAATTCTTAAAGAAAAATGCGATAAATTAATTTTTTTAGCGCCGCGTAATCAAAGTGCGGATATTGATGCCTTAATTTTGCATAAACCATTTTTACCTACAGACTTTTTAAATTTACTCAATCAAGAAAATCTTAAAATCGCAGATGACATTATTTTGCCAATCGAAGAAGCTGAAAATCCTTACGCTAATATCAGTTTAGATTTAGATGGTTTAAATTTAGATGACTTGCCTGATGAAAATACTGAAGATACGCAAGAAAATAAGCTTTCTATGGAAGAAAATTTAGAATCTTTAGCTTTAGATGACATGGAAGAAGAAACAAACCAGAAAGAAATTGCTAGTGAAAATACCGATAAAGAATTAAATTTAGATGATTTAAGTCTTGATGAAGATCAAGAAGAGAATGAAGCGTCAGAACAAACCACAGCTAATCATATAGAGGAAAAAAATGAAGATGAGCAAGCTTTGGAAGTAGCATTTCAAGATGATATTTTAGATGATAAAACTAGCGAAGAAAATAAAGAAGAATTTGAAATTCAAGAGCAAGATACACAAGAACAAGATGCAAACCAAGATGAACAAGATAAAATAGAAGATACTCAAGAACTTGAAGATCAAGTTGATAATTTAAATGATGACTTAGTGCAAGATAATGAAAACTCTGAAGCTCAAGAAGCAATTGTAAATAATAATTTAGATACAAAAGAAGAAGCAGAATTTGAAGTGTCAGGAAAAGAGGAAAAACTTGAGAAAACCCAATCGCAAGATTTTATTACAGATGATTTTCCTATCGTTGAAGAGCAAGAAAGAAAAATCGATTTTGATGATATTCCAGAAGATGCTGAATTTTTAGGTCAAAGAAAAGAAGAGGATGAAGCTGTAGAGGATTTCTTGCCTGTTGTAGAAGATCAAGAAAATTTAAATGAACATGATGAATTTGAAGAAATGAGTAGCTTAAGCACTCAAGATCAAATCAAAGAAGAGTTAGCACAACTTGATGAGCTTGAATACGATATTGATAGCGATGATAGTATTAAGGTTTTAGAGGATTTTAAAGAAGAGCCTATTTTAGACGATAAAGATTTTCCAAATAATGATGAGGAAATCGTTGCTCCAAAATTAGAAATCAATGATTTTGATAGTTTAAAAGAAAGCGATATACAAGAAGCTTTAGGCGAAGAAATATCTACTTTAGAAGATAATAAAAGCGAGAAATTAAAAATCAAAGAAGATCAACTAGCAAGTGAAGCAGGTGAAGAAATTGTTAATGAATTAAGCCAAAGTATAGCAGGGGCTATTACTTCAAGCATTAAAGATGATACCTTAAAAGCAGCACTTAAGGGTATGAATATGAATATAAATATTAGCATTAGTTTTAATGAGGATAAAAATTGAGTGCTTTTATATTGTTGGTTTCAGGGCCAAGTGGAGCTGGAAAATCTACTCTTTTAAAAAGACTTTTTAATGAATTTCAAGAAGAGCTTTATTTTTCTATTTCTTCAACAACACGCTTGCCAAGAGAAGGTGAGCAGCATGGAGTGGATTATTATTTTATCACACATGATGAATTCCAACAAGGTATAGATAAGGAGCAATTTTTAGAATGGGCTAAAGTGCATGAAAATTTTTATGGCACTTCGCTTGAACATACACAAAATGCTTTAAATGATGGAAAAATAGTTGTTTTTGATATAGATGTACAAGGTTTTAAGATAGTCAAAAAGAAAATGGCTGAAAAAATCATTTCTGTTTTTATCACTACAAAAAATAAAGATGAATTAAAAAAAAGACTTATTAAGCGAAATACTGATACAATATTGCAACTAGAGAAGAGATTGCAAAATGCAAGTGATGAAATGAAAGAGCTTAATGAGTATGATTATTTTATCATTAACGATAAGCTAGAGGAAAGTTACGAAGCATTAAGAGCAATTTTAATTGCCCATAAGTTTAAGACTAAAGGGCAAAATCTAGAGCAAATTCAAAATATTTGGAACAAAGGAGAATAAAATGGGTGGTTGGTCAAGTCCAAGTCATTGGTTAATTATTTTATTAATTGTTGTATTACTTTTTGGAGCCAAAAAGATACCAGAGCTTGCAAAAGGCTTGGGTAAGGGTATTAAGACTTTTAAAGATGAAATGAGCAATGAGGATGAAGCAGCAAAAAATGCGCATAAAATCGAAGAAAAGCAAAATACAACCAATCATGCAAATACTGATGCAAATATAGATGAAGTAAAAAAATCTTAAGGCTTAGTTTTTGAAAAATATTATTTTTAATGAAATTAAAAAAATTTTAGAGTGCGATTTTGCACTTGAAAATCCAAAGGATAAAAATCTAGCTCATTTTGCTACCCCTTTGGCTTTTTCTTTAGCTAAAGAATTAAGAAAATCGCCTATTTCTATAGCAAATGAACTAGCTGCTAAATTTCAAGAACATAGCTATTTTGATAAGGTTGAAGCACTCAATGGATATTTGAATTTTAGATTATCAAAAACCTTTTTAAATGAGCTTGCAAATAAAGCCTTACAAAATCCAAATGAATTTTCCAAAGGAGAGGATAAAACTGAAAGTTTTTTGCTTGAATATGTCAGTGCTAATCCTACAGGCCCTTTACATATAGGGCATGCAAGAGGTGCGGTTTTTGGTGATACCTTAACAAGACTTGCAAGACATTTGGGCTATAAATTTAATACAGAATACTATGTCAATGATGCGGGTAATCAAATTTATTTACTAGGGCTTTCTATTTTACTAAGTGTGAAAGAAAATATACTTCATGAAAATGTTGAATATCCAGAGCAATATTACAAAGGCGAGTATATAGCGGATTTAGCAAAAGAAGCTTTTGAAAAATTTGGTAAAGAATTTTTTAGCGAAGAAAATATCCCTAGTTTGGCTGATTGGGCAAAAGATAAAATGCTTGTTTTGATTAAACAAAATTTAGAACAAGCAAAGATTAAAATTGACAGCTATGTAAGCGAAAGATCGTATTATGATGCTTTAAATGCAACTTTAGAATCTTTAAAAGAGCATAAAGGAATTTACGAGCAAGAAGGTAAAATTTGGCTTGCTTCTTCGCAAAAAGGCGATGAAAAAGATAGGGTAATTATCCGTGAAGATGGACGCGGGACTTATTTGGCAGCAGATATTGTTTATCATAAAGATAAAATGAGTCGTGGTTATGGAAAGTGTATTAATATTTGGGGAGCAGATCATCATGGTTATATCCCTAGAATGAAAGCTGCGATGGAATTTTTGGGATTTGACTCTAATAATCTTGAGATTATTTTAGCACAAATGGTTTCCCTACTTAAAGATGGAGAACCTTATAAAATGAGTAAAAGAGCAGGAAATTTTATCTTGATGAGCGATGTGGTTGATGAGATAGGAAGTGATGCTTTGCGTTATATCTTTTTGAGCAAAAAATGCGATACGCATTTGGAATTTGATATCAGTGATTTGCAAAAAGAAGATAGTTCTAATCCTGTGTATTATATCAACTATGCACACGCTAGAATTCATCAAGTGTTTGCTAAAGCTGGTAAAAAAATCGATGATGTAATGAAAGCTGATTTACAAAGTTTAAATCAAGATGGCGTAAATTTGCTTTTTGAAGCTTTGAATTTAAAGGCTGTTTTAAACGATGCTTTTGAGGCTAGAGCTTTGCAAAAAATTCCTGATTATCTTAAAAATTTAGCTGCAAATTTTCATAAATTCTACAATGAAAATAAAGTTGTAGGCTCTGCAAATGAAAATGATTTGCTTAAATTATTTTCTTTGGTTGCTCTTAGTATTAAAACCGCATTTTCTTTAATGGGTATTGAAGCAAAAAACAAAATGGAACATTAAAACAGCATTTTGCTGTTTTAATAATTTAGCAAAAATACTGCTATTATCACGATAATGATACCTAAAATTCCTATTTTGTTTAATTTTTCTTTATATAAAATCCATCCACCAAGACAAGTTCCTATGATGCCTATAGCACCCCAAGTTGAGTAAGCTATGCTTAAAGGAACATATTTTAAAGAAAAAGAAAGTAGAAAAAAAGCAAGTATAGCATTGACAATCGCAGCTAAGCCCCAAATTTTATTCTTAAAACCATCTGATTTTTTTAGCAATAAATTTGCTACGATATCTAACAATGCCGATAGAACAATAATAAAAATATACATTATTCTTTAACCTCGCCTATATTAATCATGATAATTCCAACGATAGAAAGAATAATGCCTAGAATTTGAGTTAAGGTTAAACTCTCTTTAAAAACTATAAAAGAAACTAAAAGTATAAGAATAATCCCTAAAAGTTCCCATACAGCATAGGCTATGCCTACTTGAATTTTTTTAATCGCCTTGCCCATAAAAAAATAAGAAAAAGCTATAAATAAAGCCATAAATATATAGCCTAAAATTTGATTTTCCATTTTTAAAAAACTAGTGCCTAAAACTTCAAATACAATAGCAGCAATCAAGAAAAACCAAGCAACAAAAAGTTCTTTTTTTGCGATATTCAAAAAGCTTCTCCCTAAAAATAAATGGTAAAATCATACCATTTAAAGCTTTAATTAGCCTTTTTAGTTTATACTTTTAAGTTTAAAAATCTTTAAAGAAAGTGAGAATTTATGGGACGAGCGTTTGAATACCGAAGAGCTTCTAAAGAGGCTAGATGGGATAAAATGAGTAAGCTTTTTCCTAAGCTTGCTAAAGCCATACAAGTAGCTGCTAAAGAAGGTGGCACTGATCCTGATATGAATCCAAAATTAAGAAGTGCTATAGCCACAGCAAAAGCAAATAATATGCCAAAAGATAATATAGATGCGGCTATTAAGCGTGCGAGTGGAAAAGATAGCGCAGATATTAAAAACATTCATTATGAAGGAAAAGCTGCACATGGAGCTTTGGTTATAGTTGAATGTATGAGCGATAACCCTACGCGCACCGTGGCTAATGTTAAAGCCATTTTTAGCAAAAATGGTGGAGAAGTTTTACAAAATGGATCTTTAGGCTTTATGTTTACTAGAAAAGCGGTTTTTCATCTTGAAAAATTTGCAGGAGATTTAGAAGAATTAGAACTTGATTTGATCGATGCAGGGCTTGAAGAATTAGAACAAAATGAAGAAGAGTTAGTAATTAGCGGTGATTATACTGCCTTTGGTGAGCTAAGTTCTGCTATAGAGACTAAGGGTTTAGTTCTTAAAAAAGCAGGACTTGAGTATATACCAAACAATCCTGTAAGCTTTAGCGAAGAACAGCTTAGCGATATAGAAAAACTTTTAGATAAGTTAGAAGATGATGATGATGTTCAAGCTGTTTATACAAATATAGATTAAGGAGAAATAATGATAAAAACAATCGACACAAGCAAAGTAAATGAATACAAATTTGCTCTTATAGAAACTGAAAAAGGCACAATGAAATTAAAACTTTTTGGCGATGAGGCTCCGCAAACGGTTTGTAATTTTGCTACTTTGGCTAATGAGGGATTTTATAAAGATTTAAATTTCCATCGTGTGATCCCAAATTTTGTCATACAAGGGGGTTGTCCACACGGCAATGGTATAGGTGGGCCTGGATATGAAATCATTTGCGAATGCGATGATCAAGAACATAAACATGAGCGTGGAACCTTATCTATGGCACACGCAGGACGCGATACGGGTGGCTCTCAATTTTTTATTTGCCACAGCCCTCAAGCTCATTTAGATGGAGTTCATACTGTTTTTGGGCAAATTGATCCAAAAGATGAAGAAAGTTTGGAAGTGCTAGATTCTATTCGTCAAGGTGATAAAATCATCGATATTAAAATCTGTGATAAAATCTAATTTACATTAATTTTTATCTTGCCTACTAAAGCTGGTCTTTTACTAGACTAGCTAAGATAGCTTCTGTATAAATCTTAGTTAGAAAGTATGATTTTAAATACTTGCTTTAATTTGTTTATTTTTTTAAGTTACAATTTTGGAAATTTTTCTTCTATAAGGCTAATATGCAAGAAATCATTCATTTTATTATCGAAACTGCTAGTGATTGGGGATATTTAGGCATTATTATTTTAATGACTTTAGAAAGTTGTTTTATACCTTTTCCAAGTGAAGTTGTGATGATTCCAGCAGGATATTTAGCGCATAAGGGCGAGCTTGATATAGTTTTTTGTATATTAAGTGGAGTTTTAGGCTCTGTTTTAGGAGCTTTGATTAATTATTATATTTGCTTTTTTTGGGGTAAAAAATTTGTACTTAGATGGGGTAAATATTTTGGTATCAATGAAGCTAAATTTGCCAAATTTGAAGAATTTTTTAATAAACACGGAGAATTTTCCACTTTTACTTGTAGGCTTTTGCCAGGAATTCGTCAGTATATTTCCATGCCTGCGGGTTTGGTTAAAATGAAACTTGTTAATTTTGTGCTTTTTACTGCACTAGGTAGTGCTATTTGGGTAAGTATACTCGCATTTTTGGGTTATTATATAGGAGAAAATGAAGAATTGATTAAAGCTTATCTGACTCAAATTCTTATTGTTATAATTATTTTTATAGTTTTGGCAAGTTTAATTTATATAAAAATAAAAAAGCCTTTTGCTAAAAAGGCTTAAATTTTATCGCTCACACTTTGTATAGCATTTTTAATTTGCAGTTTTGAATTTTCTAGCTTGATTTTTTCTCTTTCGTTAAAATCTAGTTCAAAGATTTTTTCTACCCCATTTTTTCCTATGATAGCAGGCAATGAAAATGCTAAATCATCAAAAACCACACTTACAGGATACAAGCTTTTTCTATCTTCTAAAACAGCTTTAGCTAAATTTGCACAAGAAGTTCCTATGCCAAATTCGGTTCTTCCTTTGCGTTTATAGATAAAATACCCCTCATCAACAACTGCTTTTTCGATATTTTCTATATCTAATTTTTTACCCATCTTATCGCAAAATGTTAGTAAATTTTGCCCTAAAACACTAGCCGTAGAAAGGGCGGCAAATTGCGAATCCCCATGCTCTCCTATCATATAAGCGGTGATATCTTTAGGATTAAGATCTAAATCTTTGGCTAGAATTTTTTTAAGTCTAGAGCTATCAAGATTGGTTCCACTTCCAAAAACATGGTTTTTAGGTAAAGAGCTTAGAATTTGAGTATAATAAGTAATCGTATCATTTGGATTTGTAGCAACGATATATTTACCCTTAAAATTTGCATGTTTTAAACTCAAAACAATATCCTTAAGCTCGGTGATATTGTTTTGAAGCTCAACTAAACGACTGGATAATTCTTTTAAATTTTCTTTTCTGAAAGCTAGGATGATAATATCACAACTTGCTAGTTGTTCTAAATTTGTAGCATGAATTATTCTCGTATAAGAAGAATGAATCGCAGACATATCTTCTAAATCTCTCGCGTGTGCTAAGGCTAAGTCTTGCTTGATATCATATAAATAAAGTTCGGAGCAAATATTTTGCACAACAATATTATAAGCACTTGCTGCACCCACAAAACCCAAACCCACAATACCGATTTTTGACATTTTATTTCCTTTGCTTTGAAATTTTGTTATAATTATATAAATTTGATTTTAAAGAAATTATAAATATGCAAAAGCCTGATATTCAAAGTTTAACAAATTTTCTAATCGACTATACCAAAACACTTTTAAGCGCAGGAACCTACACAGCTAGAGTTGCTAAATGCGTTGGCAGGATAGCTCAAGTTTATGGATATGAGATCAATATTAATTTCTTTTTTCACCATATCACTTTAAATATTGTAGATATTGAAGATAATTCCATACAAAGAACCTATGTGATACCTAATCATCATGCTCATATTAATTTTAAACTTATTTTTGAATTAAGTGCTTTAAGTTGGGCCATATACGATCACAAATACGAACTTGAAAAAGCAAAATCAGCCTTTAATGCTATAAGTATTCAAAAAAAACATTCTTATGTATTAAATCTTTTATTTGTTTCTATAGCTAATTCAGGTTTTTGTAGACTTTTTGGCGGGGATTTTGGCGCAGGGGTTTTGGTATTTTTTGCGACTTTTTTAGGACTGCTTTTAAGATTTGCCCTTACTAAGATAAAAATAGATTTAAGAATTCAATACATTCTTTGCTCTTTTGTTTCTTCTTGGTTTGTATTTTTGGGTTTAGATATGGGCTATACAAATACTTCTGATGCAGCACTTGGTTCTAGTATCTTATATCTTATACCGGGGGTATTTTTTATCAATTCTATAATCGATATATTAAAAGATCATATTTTAATGGGTTTAAGTCGTATTATCAGCGTAGCTATTTTAATTTGCTGTATTGCTCTTGGAATTTATATGACTCTTAGTATTTCAAAATTTGGGATTTTACAATGATTGAATTTATCTTAAAAGATATGTTTTTTGCTGCTATGGCTGGGTTTGGTTTCGCGTATGCTTGTAATCCTCCTTTAAAAACTCTTATTTTATCTGCACTCTTAGCGGCCATTGCTCACGGACTTCGCTTTACCTTGATAGAATATTTTCATTTTGAAACTTTGGCAATTGCAACTTTTGTAGCTTCTTTTTGCGTGGGTTGTTTGGGTATTGCTTTGGCTAAGATTATTAAAACCCCTGCTGAGGTTATTGCTTTTCCTGCGCTTATTCCTATGATACCTGGTATTTATGCTTATAAGGCTATTTTATATCTTATCTCTTTTATACGCAGTGATGATTTAAAGGCTAAGTCTGAATTTTTGGTGCAGTTTTTTGATTATTTTTTTACCACACTTTCGGTAACTTTGGCTTTGGCTATAGGGGTAAGCGTTACCTTGCTTATATTCTTTGAGCAAAGTTTTATGATGACAAGGCATGCTAAAAAGCATTGATTTTTGTTTAATCTTTCTTATTATAATTTTGAAAATTTTATAAAAAAGGAAAAATACATGTTGTGTCCTGTTTGTAATGTTGATTTGGTAATGAGCGATAGAAGCGGAGTTGAGATTGATTATTGTCCAAAGTGTCGTGGTGTTTGGCTTGATCGTGGAGAACTTGATAAAATCATAGAACGCAGCACTCCTAATACGGCAAGTTTTAACCAAGCTCCAAGACAAGAGCCTAGATATAATGATCATTCTTATAGTCATCAAAGCCACGATCATTATTACAAAAAGAAAAAAAGAGAAAGCTGGCTAGGCGAACTTTTTGATTTTTAATTTTTATGAAAAATATAAATCTTTATATCCTTTTTAGTTTAATATCTTAAAATATCAAGCAAAAAGGATATAAAATGTATGAATTTTTACTACACGAACCCTTAGTGAATAAATCTAAACATAACCACGAAGATCACTCTCATGAACATCATCATGCTGATGCAAGGAGTGTGGATAAAAAAATATTGAAAATTTCTCTTTTGATGACTTTTTCAATGATGCTGGTTCAATTTATATACTCTTTACTTTCTAATTCTCTTGCGCTTTTAAGTGATACTTTGCATATGTTTTCAGATGTTTTTGCTCTAACACTTAGTTTTTTAGCTATTATCGCTATAGAAAAATGGCAGGATCATCAAAAGACTTTTGGTTATTTTCGCTTAGAAATTTTGGTCGCATTTATCAATGCTTTAACTATCATTTTATCAGCGATTTTTATCATCTATGAAGCTATAGAAAAGCTTATAAATCCAAGCAGTATCGATGCTAAAACTATGATTATAGTAGCTGTTTTAGGTTTTTTAGTCAATGCTATAAATGCTTTTATGATGTTTAGAGGCGCAAATTTAGAAAATGTCAATATGAAATCAGCCTTTTTGCATATGATGAGTGATTTGCTGGGCTCTTTGGTAGTGATTATAGGTGGTATTGCTGTATATTTTAGCGGTATAGTTTATATAGATACGATTTTAGCTATTATTTTATCGCTTTTACTTTTAAGATGGGCTATAACACTTCTTAAGCAAAGTGTAAATATTTTACTTGAAACCTCTCCTGTGGATATAGAAGAGGTAAAACAAGCTTTGCTTTTAAATTCTAAAGTAGAAGAGGTGATTGATTTGCATATCACACAAATTACCAATAAAATGTTAGTAGCTTCTATGCATTTACGAGTTAATATCGATGATTTAAAAGAATTTGAACAATTATCTTATGATTTGTCGCATGATTTGTTACACCGATTTGAAATAGGGCATATTACCATTCAACCTTTAAGGAGTAAAAATGAAATTTAAAGTCGCAAATATCAATTGTCAAAATTGTGCAAATTTGATTAAAAATTCTTTAGAAGATATTTTTGGAGAGATCAAAATAGATCTTGATGCAAATCCCCGCACGCTAAGTTTGAATTTAGATAGCTCAAGAGAAGAAGAATTTAAAAAAGAACTTGGCGAACTTGGTTTTGAAGTTTTAGAAAAGATTGAATAATGCAAGAATTTCGTGTAAAAATAGGCAAAATGACTTGCGTAAATTGCTCTAATGCCATAGAGCGTGCTTGTAAGAAAATACAAGGAGTGAGTGATGCAAGTGTTTCTTATGTGAATTCTAGTGGGGTATTTTTACTCGAAGATGAGGCAAGGAGTCAAGATGTGATTGAAAAAATTCAAAGTCTTGGCTTTGAGATTTTAGAAAATGAGCAAAATTTGGAAGAATACCGTAAAAAAGAACTCATCTCCTTGCGTAAAAATTTGCTTTTAAGCATAGTTTTAAGTGCTTTGATTATGTATTTTGAAATGTTTGACACAAGTTTTTTAAGTCAAAATATGCAAATGCTTCTAAGCTTTTTTGTGATTTTTTATTGCGGTAGGACTTTTTTTTCTCATGCGATTAAGGGTTTAAAAAATTGGAATTTAGATATGAATACCTTAATCGCTTTAGGCTGTATCAGTGCCTTTGCTTACTCTTTTTGTATATATTTAAATCTTTTTGAAGATGAAAAGCACCTTTATTTTAGTGGTGCGGCCATGATTATAAGTTTTGTGCTTTTGGGTAAATTTTTAGAGACAAATGCTAAATTTAAGGCTTTGAATTATCAAAAAAGACTCAATGAAATTGATATAAAAAAGGCTAAAATTTTAAACGAAGCAGGGGAGCTTAATGAAATTTTAAGTGCTTTTGTTAAAAATGGAGATATTATAGTAGTAAGAGAGGGTGAAAGCGTAGCAGTTGATGGGGTAGTGATCCAAGGTAAGGCCGAGATTGATACGAGTTTTTTAAGCGGAGAATTTTTGCCTAGCAGTGTAAGAGTTGATGATGAGATAAAGGCAGGCTCTATACTTTTAAATGGAAATTTACATATAAAAGCAAGTAAAAAGGCTATGGATAGCACTTTAGAACAGATCAAAGATCTTGTCTTTAAAGCAGGAAATGTCAAAACTCCTTTGGAAAATTCAGTCGATAGAATTTCTAGATATTTTGTCATCACAATAATCGCTTTTGCCTTGGCAGTTTTTGTATTTTGGAGCTTTAAAGTAGGCGTAAGTGAAGCTTTTTTACACGCTTGTGCAGTCCTTTTAATCTCTTGCCCTTGCGCCTTAGGGCTTGCAACTCCTATCGCTTTAATCACCGCTCAAGGTGCGGCGATGAAAAATTTTATCCTAATCAAAAACCCTGCTGCTTTAGAAAATTTAAATAAAATCAAGACAGCTTTTTTTGATAAAACAGGCACCTTAACGCAAAATAATTTAGAACTTTTTAGGCACAATTTAAATGCTAAAGATTTTCAAATGCTAGCCTTAATCGAAAGTTCAAGTTCTCATCCTATCGCTAAGGCTATCTTTGAAGCTTCTAAGGTAAAAGCTCAAATTCTAAAAGGAAGTAGTGAAATTTTTATAGGCAAGGGTGTAAAATATATAGAAGAAAATGAAGAATACTTGCTAGGAAATTTAAAATTTATGCAAGAGAGTGGAGTAAAAAATTTAGAAAAGGCAGATGAATTTTTACAGAGTTTAAAAGAAGAAGCTTTAATTTGTGTGTATTTTGCTAAAAATGGTGAGTGCTTAGGGGTGCTTACTCTAAAAAATACCTTAAAAGAAGGGGCTAAAGAGCTTATAGAGGATTTTAAAAAGCAAAAAATTCAAAGCATTATTTTAAGTGGAGATAATGAAAAAAGCGTACAAAGTGTCGCAAATTTATTGGGTATTGCTGATTTTAAGGCAGGATTGTTGCCTGAAGAAAAATTGCAAATCATTAAAGAGCATAAGCAAAATTCACTTTTTGTAGGAGATGGGATTAATGATGCAGCTGCTTTAAATTTAGCAAGTGTGAGTATGAGTTTTAAAGAAGGAAGTGATTTAGCTAAAAATGCTGGAGATTTTATACTTATGAAAGATGATTTAAGGCTTATTTCTTGGTGTTTTAAGCTTGCTAAAAAGACAAAAAATATTATTAAGCTCAATCTTTTTTGGGCGTTTTTTTATAATATTCTTTGTATTCCCATAGCCGCAGGCTTTGTGCCTTTCATCACTTTAAGTCCTCATTTAGCAGCACTTGCAATGTGTTTTAGCTCACTTTGTGTAGTGCTTAATTCTCTAAGACTTAGAAAAGTCTAAGCTTTAGAGACTTAGTTTTCTATTTTGGGTTCGCCAAAATATTCTCTTAAAGCTTCTTTTGTATCCTCTTGAGGATCAAATTTCTTTGCTCCTTGTTTTAGCTCATTAAAAGAAGAGTGAAGATCTATTTTTTTAGGAGCTTGTGCTTCATTATTTTGTTGAGGCAGTTCTTGGGTTAGGGATTGTAATTTGCTCTCATCTATAATGATTGCTTTTTGCACGACAATTTTAGCATTAGAGCCAAAATGATTTCTAAAAAGTTCTTGAATGAGTTTAAAGCCCTTATTAAGCTTATCGCGGTTACTTCCTTGCGCATTTGAACTAATAGTTAAAATTTCATTTTCATAACTTATAAATTGAGTGCTTTGTTTAAAGCATTCTCCAAGTTCATAATCTCTATCGTAGATTTTTTCAAGTAAAATTTCGTATGCATTTTTAATCGTTGAAGATTTTTGAATCTCTAATACTATAGGGGTTTTCACCTCTTGTTTTTCTAGATTAGAATTTGTATTTGTAAGGTTTTTTTGAATTTCATTAATTTGTGTATCGATTTCTTTTAAATGACTTGCTTCCATCATCATAAAAGCCATCACACAAAGCGTAAAGCCATCATCATCATAGATGAGATTTTTTGCTCTTGCTAGGATACGGAAAAACCTTTCATAAATGAGAGTTGAAAATTCACTGCTTTTTGCAAAAAAACTTTCTTTTAGATAAAAAAGCATTTCATCGATCACGCTTGAGGCTTCATAGTCTTTAAGCTCTTCTAAAAAATCAAAAACTCTATCCTTGTTTTTGGTTAAAATGGCATGGTAAAATTCTTTGATTTTAGCAGGATCTAAAAAACCCAACATATCAGTAATCTTACTCGTGCTTATATCATTTTGGCAAAAGATAATAGCTTGATCAAGCAAGGTAAGAGTATCTCTTAAAGAGCCATTTCCACTTCTTGCGACAAATTTCAAGGCTTCTTCTTCAAATTTGACATTTTCCTTGTTTAAAATTTCTTTTAAATGATTTAAAATTTCATTTTGTGGAATTTGTTTGAAGCGAAAATGTTGTGTCCTTGAAAGCACGGTAGCGGGCAATTTCAAAGGATCGGTGGTCGCTAGGATAAATTTCACATA
Organism: Campylobacter sp. JH32; assembly: GCF_017846535.1. Classification (NCBI taxonomy): domain Bacteria; kingdom Pseudomonadati; phylum Campylobacterota; class Epsilonproteobacteria; order Campylobacterales; family Campylobacteraceae; genus Campylobacter; species Campylobacter sp. JH32. The sequence continues at coordinate 96,112 of NZ_JAEQBS010000003.1, read as the reverse complement.
GCTTGGAGGTTCTTCTAGTGTTTTTAAAAGTGCATTAGCAGCTTGAGGTGTTAGCATATGCACTTCATCGATGATAAAGATTTTAAATCTTGCCATAGAAGGGGTATATTTAGTTTGTTCAATAAGAGCTTGTATGTCTTCTAGCCCGCGATTGCTAGCGGCGTCCATTTCTATGATGTCTATATGTTTACCTTTAAGTGCGGCAAGGCATTGTTTGCAAGTTCCACAAGGAGTATCACTTGGGCCATTATCACAAACTAGAGCTCTAGAAAAAATTCTGGCACTTGAAGTTTTACCGCTTCCGCGTAAGCCTGAAAAGAGATAAGCATGAGCTAGGCGATTGTGATTTAATGCATATTTTAAGCTTGTGCTGACTGTTTTTTGTCCTATGAGTTCATCAAAGGTTTTAGGTCTGTATTTAATCGCTAAGGCTTGAAGCATCTCTACTCATTCATAATAGATAAAAGTTCTACATTGTCTTTAGTTTTTAACATTTTTGAATAAAGAAATTTAAGCGCTTCGATATCATCCATTTGAGAAATCGCTGAACGAATAGCCCAAATTTTTTGTAGTTCTGCCACTCCTTGTAAAAGTTCTTCTTTTCGAGTTCCAGATTTGATGATATTAATCGCAGGATAAATTCTTCTATCTGAAATATTTCTATCTAAGACTATTTCGCTATTACCCGTTCCTTTAAATTCTTCAAAGATCACATCATCCATTCTTGAACCTGTGTCGATAAGTGCAGTTGCTACTATGGTCAAAGATCCGCCATTTTCTATATTTCTTGCTGCACCAAAAAAGCGTTTAGGTTTATGAAGTGCATTAGCATCTACCCCACCACTTAGTACCTTTCCACTGCTTGGAGTTGCAGTGTTATAAGCTCTAGCAAGCCTTGTGATACTATCTAGCAAAATGATAACATCTTTGCCTGTTTCTACCATTCTTTTTGCTTTTTCGATAACTAGTTCTGCCACGCGAACATGATTATAAGCAGGCAAATCAAAAGTAGAGCTAAACACTTCACCCTTTACACATCTTTGCATATCAGTAACCTCTTCAGGTCTTTCATCGACTAAAAGAACGATTAAATGCATTTCAGGATGATTTTTAGCAATCGCACTTGCTAGCTCTTTCATAAGTTCTGTTTTACCCGTTCTTGGCGGTGCTACGATGAGTCCGCGTTGTCCTTTACCTATAGGGGTAAAAAGATCTAAAATTCTTCCAGTTAATTTCATAGCATCGTATTCGAGTTTGATTTTTTCTGTTGGAAAAATAGGAGTTAAGTTATCAAATAAAGGTCTTTCTTTAGCTTCTTGCAAAGGCAAATAATTAATCGCTTCTATTTTCAAAAGAGCATAGTATTTTTCCTGATCCTTAGGCTCTCTAACTTGTCCAGTTACTATATCGCCCACGCGTAGAGCAAATTTACGAATTTGTGAGTTTGAAACATAAGCATCATTGACACTATCGCTTAAATTTGAATCCATACCCCTTAAAAAGCCATAACCTTCTGAAGAAATTTCTAAAATTCCTGTAAAAAGGATAAAACCACCCTTTTTGGTTTGGGCTTTTAAAATTTCAAAAATGAGTTCTTGACGGCGAAATTCTCTAGGATTTTCTATCTCGCATTCATTAGCTATTTTAACTAGGTTTTCTAAGTCAAGTAGTTTTAAGTCTTCAATTTTATAACCCTCCACTGGAATGTGGGTTCTTTGATGTTGTTTTTTTTCTTTTTCCATAAGTCCTCGCAAGAAAGCAGTAATTTTGTAGCAAATTAAAACCGTGATTTTAGTAAAAAAATATACTTTTTGTCAAATTTGTCTATAATTATAAAAAATATTTTTTTAAAGAATGATTATGAAATGTGAACATTGTAGACTAGATTATCAAAAATCTCAAATGATAGAAGCTAAGGGTAAATTTTTTTGCTGTAGGGGCTGTTTGAGTGTTTGGGAAATTTTACATGAAAGTGGCTTGGATGAATTTTACGAAAGATTGGGCAATAACGCACTAAAGCCAGTTAGCTTGGAATTTTCTAACAAAAATTATGATGAGTTTATCACCAAAACCAAAGAGGGTTTTAGCGAAATTTATCTCATGATACACGGCATAGAATGCTCCGCTTGTGTTTGGCTTAATGAGAGAGTTTTAACCAAACAAGAAGGAATTTTGGAGTTAGATATCAATCATCTTTCGCATAAAGCACGCATTGTTTTTGATGAACAAAGTGTTTCTTTGGCGCAAATTTTAAATCTTATCGAAAGTATAGGATATAAAGCCAGTGCTTATGATCCATCTAAAAATTCCAAAAAAGCAGATTTGATCAAGCGAGAATTTTACTCTAAGCTCATAGTTGCCATTGCTTGTGTGATGAATATCATGTGGATAGCAGTAGCAAAATATGCGGGATTTTTTAGCGGTATGGATAGGGATATTAAAGATATTTTAAATTTTGCTGAATTTATCCTTTGCTCTCCTGTGCTTTTTTATACAGGTTCAAATTTTTATAAAAGTGCTTTTAAAGCTCTAAAAATGCGTAGTTTAAATATGGATAGCTTGGTTATAAGCGGAGCAAGTTTGGCTTATGGATACTCTTTATGGGCGATGTTTTTTAGAGTAGGCGATGTGTATTTTGATTCTGTGGCTATGATTATTTGCTTTGTTTTTATAGGTAAATATCTTGAAATGTTTAGCAAAAAACGCGCTTTGGATACAGTAGATGGCCTAAATGATTTTTTACAAAATGAAGTTTTGGTTTTCAATGGCAAAGATTTTGAGCCTAAAGATGTTCAAAAGGTCAATATCGGAGATAAGATTTTACTTAAAAGTGGGGATAAAATTCTCATAGATGGAATTTGCAAAAAGGGTGAAGCAAGTATTGATACTTCTTCTTTAAGTGGCGAAAATGAGCCTTGCTTTGTGGGCGTGGGTAGTGTTGTAAATTCAGCTTGTATTGTGCTAGATGGAAGTATAGAATATGAAGCAAATAAGCTTTATAAGGATTCTAAATTAAATCAAATCATAAGGCTTTTGGAATTTGCTAGCACCAAAAAAGCTAGACTTGAAAGCTTGGTTTCTCAAATTTCTGCTTATTTTTCTCGTACCATTTTAACTCTTGCCTTGCTTTGTTTTTTCTTTTGGCTGTTTTATCATCAAGAAAGTGTCGAAATTTCACTTGTTCATGCGATTTCTGTTTTAATCATTGCTTGTCCTTGTGCTCTAGCTTTAGCTACTCCAGTAAGCAATCTTATCGCTTTGGGTCAGGCTTTAAAAAGAGCGATTTTATTTAAGGATTCAAGTGTGGTTGAAAAACTTTCAAAATGCGATATAGCAGTATTTGATAAAACAGGAGTTCTTACTCAAACCCAATTAAAAATAGCTGAAGTTTTTTTAGATGAAAGGCTAAATTTAAATGAGTTTTATAGCTTTGTATCGCTTTCAAATCATCCTATTGCTAAAAGTGTAGCGCAGTTTTTACAAGATAAAAATGCAAAGCTTTTAAATTTGGATTTTAAGGGTTTGAGCAATATTCAAGCAAAGGGCATTAAAGCTTGTCTTGATAATACTTTATTTTTGGGCGGAAGTTCGAAATTTTTAGAAGATAATGGGATAAAATGTAAAAAAGAATTTAACAATTCTCATTTTATCTTTGCGCGTGATAATGAAATTCTTGCTTATTTTGAATTTTCAAGCGTATTAAGAGAAGGTGCTAAAGAGCTTATATCTTATCTTAAACAAGCTAAGATTGATACGATGATTTTAAGTGGAGATAATGAAAGAGCGGTTGAAAAAATTGCCAAAGAATTAGGAATTACTTCTTTTTATGCTTCCTGCTTGCCTCAAGATAAAATGCAAGCAATTGAAAATTTAAGTCATAAGAAAAAAGTTTTATTTGTAGGCGATGGAGTCAATGATGCCTTGGCTTTAAAATATGCTGCTGTGGCAATATCTTTGCGAGAAGGGAGTGATTTGGCGATTGAAAATAGTGATATTTTGCTTTTAAAAAATGATTTACTTTCTTTAAAATACGCCATTAAGCTTTCTAAGGATACTTATAAGATTATCAAGCAAAATTTAATCCTTTCTTTAGCTTACAATGCTTTTACCATACCTTTGGCATTTTTAGGTTTAATTAATCCTTTAATTGCAGCGCTTTCTATGTCTTTTAGTAGTATAATGGTGATTTTAAATGCTTTAAGGATAAAAAATGAATAGTGTAATCATGATGATGATAGGGGTTTCAATACTGGGTTTTTTTATTATACTGGCTACCTTGCTTTGGGGGATAAGGACTAAACAATTTGATGATGATTATAAATTTACTACTCTAAATGATGATGAGGATGCTTTGCGCGATGCTATAGAATTAGAAAAAAGAAAAAAAGAAGCTTTAGAAAAGAGAAAATAAAGGCTTTCTAAATTTTGAAAGCCTTAAAATTATAAAGTTTCGATATAAGCTTCGATAGCTTTGAAATCTTCTTCAGTTAAACCTTTAAGGTTGATTTTCATGATAGCGCCTTGTCCATAAGCATTTCTTTTACCTTCTGAGTATTCTTTCATATATTGAAGTCTTTCAGCTGAAGAGATGCTTTTTAATGCTGGAACTTTGTTTAGATAAACTTTATCTGCTTTTGCGCCGTGGCATACTGCACATTTTTTAAAAAGTGTAGCTCCATCTGCAGCGAAAGCTGATACGCCAAGACATGCTAAAGCAGAAACTACTAATAATTTTTTCATTATATTCTCCTTGAAAAGTTTTAATACATAATAATTATATATTTTTAACTTTAACATTTTTCTTAAAAATATCAAAATGTTTATTTTCTTTAATTTGAATTATATTATAATATATTCTATGAAAAGAAAAGCGTTATTTTTAGATAGGGATGGCATTATAAATATAGATAAAAAATATATCTATAAAATTCAGGATTTTGAGTTTTGTGATGGAATTTTTGAGCTTTGTAGATATTTTTTAGCGCAAAAATACTTGCTTTTTGTAGCCACGAACCAATCAGGCATTGCAAGAGGATATTACACCCAAGAAGACTTTTTTAAGCTTTGTGATTTTATGCTTAATGAATTCTTGAAAGAGAATATAAAAATTGATAAAATTTATCATTGTCCTCATTTGGAGGGTTGTGAGTGTCGCAAGCCTAAGGCAGGGATGCTTTTAAAAGCTAGGGAAGAATTTGATATAGATATGGATAACTCCATTTTTATAGGGGATAATCTTAGCGATATGCAAGCTGGAAAAAATGCACAAATTGGCACTTTGTGTTTGGTAAATGAAGAAGAAAAAGAAGGCGATTTTTTTAGACAATTTAAAAATTTAAACGAACTTTTAGATTTTTTCAAAAAAAAGGAAGATAGATGAAAATAGCAATCACAGGTGGTGCAGGATTTATAGGTTCGCAACTGGCTTTAAATTTGCAAGAAAAACATGAAATTTTAATCATTGATAAAATGCGTAGCAATGCGACTTTTGAAAATGGAAATTTACAAAGTTTTGGACATTTTAAAAATTTACTTGAATTTGATGGAGAACTTTTTGCAGGCGATATTAACGATGAAAAAGTTTTAAAAAAGATTGAAGATTTTAAGCCAGAGATTATTTTTCATCAAGCAGCGATTTCAGATACAACGGTTTTTGATCAAACTAAGGTTTTACAGACGAATCTTAATACTTTTAAAGATTTTATAGAACTCAGCATAAAACTTCACGCAAAGCTTGTTTATGCTAGTTCAGCTTCTGTTTATGGTGATGCAAAAAGCCCACAAACCGTAGGCAAGGATGAAGAGCCTAAAAATCCTTACGCATTTTCCAAATTTATGATGGATAAGCTAGCTAAAAAATACTACGATAAAGCCCATTTGGTAGGACTTAGGTATTTTAATGTTTATGGTAAGGGTGAGTTTTATAAAAATAAAACCGCTTCGATGGTGGTGCAGTTTGCTCATCAAATTTTAGCTGGAAAAAATCCGCGTTTATTTGAAGGAAGTGATCAAATTTTTAGAGATTTTACTTATATTAAAGATGTTATCAGTGCAAATTTAATCGCTCTTGAATCAAAATGCGGGGTTTATAATGTAGGAAGTGGAGTAGCAAGAAGCTTTCAAGATATAGTAGATATTTTACAAAAAGAACTTCATACAAATTTAACTTGCGAGTATATCCCTAATCCTTATGCAAAATCTTATCAATTTCATACTCAAGCAAAATTAGATGAAACTTGGGGTTATAAGCCAAAATTTAGTTTAGAAGAGGGTATAAGGGATTATTTAGAAGAAATCAAAAGACTTTTTGAAAAGGAAGTGAATGCTTGAATTTTTAAGTGATCAAAATCCAAAAATTCTTATCATAGGGGATTTCATGGTGGATAATTACACTTGGTGTGATTGTTCGCGCATTAGTCCTGAAGCTCCTGTTTTAGTGGCAAAAACCTTAAAAGAAGATAAAAGACTAGGCGGAGCGGCAAATGTTTATGCAAATTTAAAAAGTCTAGGAGCAGATGTTTTTGCGCTTGGTGTCGTAGGAGATGATGAGAGTGGGAAATTTTTAAAAGAAAATTTAAAAGGAGAATTTTTAATCCAAAAAGGACGCAAAACCCCTTTTAAAAATCGCATCATGGCACATAATCAGCAAGTTTTAAGACTTGATGAAGAGGATACGAGTGCGATTTTGCTAGAAGATGAGCTTGTAGAATTGTTTAACAAAAGAATTGAAAATTTTAAAGCTGTGGTTTTAAGTGATTATGCAAAAGGAGTTTTAACGCCTAAAGTGTGTAAGGCTTTTATCCAAAAAGCAAATGAGCTAAATATACCTATTTTAATCGATCCTAAAGGAAATGATTTTGGTAAATACAGTGGAGCAACGCTTTTAACACCCAATAAAAAAGAAGCTTTAGAGGTTTTGAAATTTGAGAATTTAGAGGGCGAAAATTTAGAAAAAGGTATTAAAAAACTAAAAGAAGATTTTAGTTTGCGTTATTCTATCATCACGCTTTCAGAAGCAGGGATTGCTCTTTTTGATGAGAATTTGCGCATAGCTCCTGCTAAGGCTTTAGAAGTTTATGATGTAACCGGAGCAGGCGATAGTGTCATCGCTGTTTTGGCTTTTTGTTTGGCTAGTGGGGTAGAAATTTTTAAAGCTTGTGAGATTGCAAATGAAGCAGCGGCTATCGTGGTGAGCAAAATAGGCAGTGTGAGTGTGACCTTTGATGAGATGAAAAGTCTTAAACGCGTAGGTTTTGAAAAAAAGATCAAAACCAAAGAAGAGCTTTTAAAGATTTTGGAACAAAGCGATAAAAAGATCATTTTTACAAATGGTTGTTTTGATATCGTGCATTTTGGACATATAAAATATCTTGAAAAAGCAAAAAGATTGGGCGATATTTTAATCGTTGGTTTAAACTCTGATAAAAGTGTAAAAAGGCTTAAGGGTGAAGATCGCCCCATAAATTCAGAATTTCAAAGAGCTTGTATGCTTGCGGCTTTTTATTTTGTGGATTTTGTAGTGATTTTTGATGAGGATACACCTTTAGAGCTTATAAGCTTTTTAAAGCCTGATATTTTGGTAAAAGGAGCCGATTATAAAGATAAGCTTGTAGTGGGTTCAAATTTAGTTTCAAGAGTTGAATTGATCGATTTTGAAGAGGGGTTTAGTACAAGTAAGATTATAGAAAAAATCAAGGATAAAAAATGATAAATTTAGTAGAAAAAGAATGGCAAGAACATCAAAAAGTTGCCGAGGAAAGTGAAATTTTAAAAGGGCAAATCGCAAAAGTAGGCGAGCTTTTGTGTGAGTGTTTAAAAAAAGGTGGAAAAATTTTAATTTGTGGAAATGGTGGGAGTGCCGCGGATTCTCAACATTTTGCAGCGGAGCTTAGCGGCAGATATAAAAAAGAACGCAAAGCTTTAGCGGGTATAGCTTTGACAACAGACACTTCAGCACTTAGTGCTATAGGCAATGATTATGGATTTGAGTTTGTTTTTTCAAGGCAAGTAGAAGCTTTGGGAAATGAAAATGATATTTTAATAGGCATTTCAACCAGTGGAAAAAGTCCTAATGTCTTAGAAGCATTTAAAAAGGCTAAAGAACTAAATATGCTTTGTTTGGGGCTTAGTGGCAAAGGAGGTGGAAAGATGAATGAGCTTTGCGATCATAATCTTGTCGTGCCAAGTGATGATACGGCTAGAATTCAAGAAATGCATATCTTAATCATACACACGCTTTGTCAGATAGTGGATGAGAACTTTTGATGAAGGCATTTATCATTAATTTAGAGCGTTCTTTAGTATAGAAAAGAGTACATACAAAGGCAAAATCAAAAACTTTTTGAAAAGAACCCTAGTCTAAAAAATAAGCTAGAATTTATTTTCTTTAAAGCCGTTGATGCTAAAAATAAAGAATATTTAGAATTTAAACAACATTTTCCTTGGTGGGCTTCTTGGGTTTTAGGTAGAGAGCTTAGTGATGGAGAAAAGGCTTGTTTTGCGAGTCATTATAAACTTTGGCAAGAATGTATAAAACTTGATAAACCTATTATCATCCTAGAAGATGATGTTGAATTTAGTGATGAATTTTTAAATAATGGGGAAGAATACATAGAAGAATTATCAAAGAGTGAGTATGAATATGTAAGATTTTGTTATTTGTTTGATAAGAAATTTTATCCTTTAAATGAAAATTATATTCTAAGTTTTGAAAAACTTGCAGGAACTCAAGGTTACGTATTAAAACCTAGTGCCGCAAACAAATTTATATCAAAGGCAAAATTTATTTATACACCCGTGGATGATTATATGGATATGTTTTATAAACATAAGGTATTAAATATCGTAAAAAAACCTTTATTATTAAAACATAATTGTAAATTAGAAAGCGAAATTTCTAATCTTGGACGTACAAATAAAAAACTTAAAATTCATAGAAAAATTGTAAGAGAAATTTTTAGACTTTATAGAGATATTTCAAGATTGCTCTATGTTTTTTATATTAAGAAAAAATTAAATCTTAAGTAAAATTTTGGATTGCTTCTAAAATTTTTTCCGGTTTTAAATCTTTCATGCACCGATGATGTTTTAAAGGACAGGTTTTTTGCATGCAAGGCATGCAAGATAAATTTAGATGTACTAATTTTGCATTTTGATTTTGCCAAGGTGAGGTTTGGGTAAATTTAGTAGGCCCAAAAATAGCTATGGTTTTTGTTTTATAAGCGGCAGCTATGTGCATAGGGCCGCTATCGTTTGTGATGAAAATATCACAAAAAACGATATTTTGACAAAGGGTTTTGATAGTGGTTTTATTGCAAAGATTTTTTACTTTGACATTTTTTTCTTTTAGTATATGAAAAATTTCATCGCAAAGTTCTTGTTCTGCTTTACCTGCTCCAAAAATCAAAATTTCATGAGTTTTGCTAAAATTTAAAGCAACTTGTGCAAAATAGCTCGCATCCCATCTTTTAGCACTTCCAAAACTCGCTCCAGGGTTTAATCCTAGGATTTTTTTGCCATTTTTTAAAACAATAGGATTTTGAAATTTTAATTTAAAAGGAAGTTTTAAATCCTTAGAATGAGCTTTAATTTCTAATGAATTTTCTATAAAATAAAGATATTTTAAAACCTGATGTTCTTCTTTAAAATCATATTTGTTAAAAAAATATCTTTTTTTTGCTTTCAGGATGTGCAAAATGATCTTGGAAGAAAGGGCTGATCTAAAAGAAAGGGCTAGATCTATTTTTCCAAGTTTTTTACGCAAAGAGAGGGCTTGCTTGTAGCGTGATTTTTTATTTTCTATAATGATTTTAGCATTAGGAAATTCTTTAAAAAGTGCCGTAGATACAAAAGATCCATAAAGGATAAATTCAGCATTTTTAAAATGATGATAAACTCCATATAAAGCAGATGAAGCCATAACCGCATCGCCTAGCCAAGTGGGAAGATGGATAAAAATTTTCATAGATTTCCTAAAATTTGATAAAATTCTTTTTATTATTTTAACAAAATTTAGGGAAAATATGCCACAACTTTCTATTATAATCCCGCTTTTTAATTCTTGTGATTTTATCGCAAGAGCTTTGCAAAGCTGTATAAATCAGACTTTAAGAGATATTGAAATTTTAGTTATTGATGATAAAAGTGAAGATGAGAGTGTAAAAATAGCCTTAGAATTTGCTAAAAAAGATGAGAGAGTAAAAATCTTTCAAAATGATGAAAATTTAGGCACTTTTGCGACTAGAAATTTAGGAGTTTTAAAATCTAGAGCTGAATTTATCATGTTTTTAGATAGTGATGATTTTTTGGCTTTAAATGCTTGCGAAGTGGCTTTAACCAAAATAAAACAAGGCTTTGATTTGCTTTGTTTTGATGCTTTTGTACATAGAGTCAAAACCAAACAATTTTATCGTTTTAAACAAGATGAAGCTTTTAATCAAAAAGAATTTTTCGAATTTTTAGGCAAGCAAAGACATTTTTGTTGGTCGGTTTGGGCGAAGCTTTTTAGGAAAGATTTGATTTTGAAAAGCTTTGAAAGGATAAATTTATACGAGCGTTTGAGCTATGGAGAAGATGTGCTTTTTTGCTATATGAATTTTTTAGAATGCGATAAAATGGGTGTTTTTAAAGAGTGCATTTATCATTATGAATTTAATGAAAAGGGTAGATATGAAAACAAAAATAAAGAAATTTTGTGGCAAAATTACAAAGACAAAAAAAGAAGCAATGAGCTTATAAAAAAGCTTTCTTTGAAATCAAAAGGCGATGAATTTTGTAAAAGATTATTTGAGGTTTTGGAGAAAGAGGAAAAAGATTTAAAGGCTAGAATTGCTAAAATAGATACTTTAGATCTTGCTTAAGGAGTGTGTTTGAAAGGAATTATTTTAGCCGGTGGTAGTGGTACGAGGCTTTATCCTATCACTTTAACTTTATGTAAGCAGCTTTTACCAATTTATGATAAGCCCATGATTTACTATCCTCTATCTGTTTTGATGTTGGCTAAAATTCGCGAAGTCTTGATTATCTCCACGCCTAAAGATACGAGTAAATTTCAAGAGCTTTTTGGTGATGGTTCTTGGCTTGGCATGGAAATTTCGTATTGTGTACAAGAGCAGCCAAAAGGCTTAGCAGAAGGACTTATTTTAGCGGATAATTTTATAAAAAATGATGATATAGCTTTAATTTTAGGGGATAATATTTTTTATGGACAAGGATTTAGTGATTTATTGCAAAATGCTAAAAATGATTCTAAAAATGGCTATGCTAGTATATTTTCTTACCATGTAAAAGATCCAGAGCGTTTTGGTGTGGCTGAAATTTCTAAGAATGGTGAGGTTTTAAGCTTAGAAGAAAAACCTCAGTATCCTAAAAGCAATTATGCGGTAACTGGGCTTTATTTTTATGATAACTCGGCTATTGAAATAGCAAAAAGTGTAAAACCTAGCTCTAGAGGAGAACTTGAAATTACTGATGTTAATATAGAATATTTGAAACAAAATAGATTAAAGTCGCAAATTTTAGGACGAGGTTTTGCTTGGATTGATACAGGTACGCATGACAGCTTAATAGAAGCTTCAGAATTTGTGCAAACAATAGAACTTAGACAAGGATACAAGATTGCATGTTTGGAAGAAATTGCTTTTCGAAATAACTGGATAGATGAGAGAAGATTGTTAGATCGCGCAAAGCTGCTTGACAAAAGTGGCTACGGAGTCTATCTTAGAAAACTACTTGAGCAAGGTATTTAAAAGATGAACAATGTTTTAATTACAGGTGGAGCAGGATTTATAGGTTCGAATTTTATTGAATTTTATTGCAATAAATACCCAAATGATAAAGTTGTTAATCTTGATTTATTAACTTATGCTGGAAATTTAGAAAATCTAAAAGATATTAGCGGTAATAAAAACTATGTTTTTTATCAGGGTGATATTTGTGATATAAAATTGGTTGAAAAGATCATTAATGCACATAAAATTAATATTATCATTCATTTTGCCGCAGAATCTCATGTGGATAATTCCATCAGTAGTCCTGATGTGTTTATAAAAACAAATGTTAACGGCACTTTTAATCTTTTATATGGTGCATATAAAATATGGTTTGATGAGCCTTTTAAAGCTAAAGTAGGATTTGAAAATGCTTTATTTTATCATATTAGCACCGATGAGGTTTTTGGAAGCTTGGGAGAAGAGGGGTATTTTAGCGAAAGTACTCCATATGCTCCAAATTCTCCTTATTCTGCTTCTAAGGCTTCTGGTGATATGCTAGTAAGATCATTTCACCATACTTATGGCTTAAATGCGGTGATTTCCAACTGCTCCAATAATTATGGAGCTAAGCAACATGATGAAAAGCTTATTCCTACTATAATTCGCAAGGCATTAAATGGGGAGAATATTCCTATCTATGGTGATGGAAAAAATGTTAGAGATTGGCTTTATGTAAACGATCATTGTGAGGCGATTGATAAGATTTTACACTTTGCTTTGCAAAGTAAAGGAAATTTTTTTGATACTTTTAATATAGGAGGCAATGAAGAATGGAAAAATATAGACATTGCTACTTTAATTTGTGAAATTTTAGATAAAAAATTTCCTAAAGCAAGATCCCATAAGGAGCAAATTACCTTTGTAAAAGATAGGGCAGGGCATGATAAACGTTATGCAATCGATTCTTCAAAATTGCAAAAAGAGCTTAGATGGAAGCCTAAGGAAAGTTTTGAAAGTGGAATTTTAAAAACTATTGAATGGTATGTGGAAAAATACAAGGATAATTTGTGAACTATAAAATATTAAATTTTAATGTAAAAAGTGATAGTAGAGGAAGTTTAATAGCTTTGGAGAATTTAAAAGAAATTCCTTTTGAAGTGAAAAGAATTTATTATATTTATGATACCAAGCCAGATTTTCCAAGAGGAGCTCATGCGCACAAGGAGTTAGAGCAAGTCTTAATCATGATGGATGGATCATGTGAACTTGTTTTAAATGATGGAAAAGATATTAAAAATATAATTTTAAATCGTCCAGATGTGGGGCTTTTTATAGGAAAAAATATATGGCGAGAGATGAAAAATTTTTCTTATGGAGCAAAATTACTTGTATTGGCAAGTGATTTCTATAACGAAAAAGAATATATTAGAAATTATGACGAGTTTTTAAGGATAGTAAAATGAATAATAAATTGGTTATTATAGGCGCAGGAGAAACAGCAAATTTAGCTCATGAATATTTTACACATGATAGCAATTATCATATTGTTGCGTTTGCTGTTCATTCAGAATATAGAAATGAGGATAAATTTAAAAATTTACCCTTAGTGGATTTTGAGAATTTATCGTTACTTTATCCTAAAGAAGAATTTCACATTTTTATAGCTTTGGCAAGTGAAAGATTGAACTATAATCGTGCTAAAATTTACCAAGAAGTTAAGCAATTGGGCTATAAGTGTGCCTCTTATGTATCATCTAAAGCTTTTGTTTGGCATAATGTGCAGATTGGTGAAAATTGTTTTATTTTGGAAAATAATACTTTGCAACCTTTTGTAAGAATTGAGGATAATGTAACTTTATGGAGTGGTAATCATATAGGTCATCAAAGTATTGTTAAGAATAATGTATTCATTAGTTCTCATGTGGTTGTTTCAGGATTTTGTGAAATAGGTGAAAATACTTTTATAGGTGTAAATTCTTGCATAGCTGATGGTGTAAAAATTGCTAAGGATAATTTTATAGCATTGGGAAGTGTCATCAATAAAGATACCGAAGAAAATAAAATTTATAGAGGTAATCCTGCTGAAGCTTCTAAAATTTCTGCTAAGAAATTTTGTAAAGTTAAGGAGTGAAATATGAGATGGGAAAAGAAAGGTTTGATTTTTTGTCCCAATAAAGAAAGCGAATGGATTAGTAATTCCGTTCTTACTCCTCAACCTTTTTTGTTAAATGAGGAGGTTATAAGAGTTTACGCTTCTTTTAGAGATGAAATAGGGGTTGGACGCATAGGTTATATTGATTTAGAGGCTAAAAATCCTAAAAAAATTATTAAAATTTCCAAAAAACCTATTTTAAATATAGGAAAAAATGGTATGTTTGATGATAATGGTGTAATTCTAGGTGATGTTTTAAGGATAGAAAATAAAATTTATATGTATTATGTAGCTTTTCAGTTGGTTGAAAAAGCTAAATTCTTAGCATTTTCTGGTTTGGCTATAAGTAGTGATAATGGAGAAAATTTTCAAAAAGTACAAGAATTTCCAGTTTTAGATAGAAGTTCTGAGGGTCTTTTTGGTAGATGCATTCATAGTGTAATATATGAAGATGGAGTATTTAAAGTATGGTATTCTGTAATTCATGATTGGGAAATTATTAATAATATTCCATATCCTGCTTATTTTATTAAATATATAGAATCTAAAGATGGTATTCATTTTCCGTTATATGGAGAGGATTGCATTAAATGTAATGAAAGTGAATACAGAATTGGTCGTCCCAAAGTTTATAAAACAAATTTCGGATATGAAATGTATTATACTAGTGATACTTTTACCAAAGAATATAAACCAGGTTATGCTATAAGTAAAGATGGTATAAATTGGACTAGAAAAGATGATTTTTTTTCTCTGCAAAAATCCGATAAAGGTTTTGATTCTCAAATGTTGTGCTATCCAACTATTCTAAAAACCAAATATGCTACTTATATGTTTTATGATGGTAATGGTATGGGAAGAGATGGTTTTGGTTATGCGGAGCTTATAGAAGAATGATAAGTATTATACCCTATATTACAAACAAGAAGGACACTTGGAATAATTTTAATAAAGATGCTAAAAATGGGCTTTTTATGTTTGATAGAAATTATATGGATTATCATAGTGATAGATTTATGGATAATTCTTTAATGTTTTACGAAGATGAAAAACTCATAGCATTGTTGCCATGTAATGTAGTAGAAAATATTTTATATTCTCATCAAGGGCTTACTTTTGGAGGTTTTATAGTGGATGAAAATATGAAGCAAGGTAAAATGCTTGAATGCTTTGAAGTTTTAAAAGAATATATGAAAGAAAATAATTTTAAGAAATTAATCTACAAAAGCACTCCTTATATTTATCATAAAATTCCAGCACAAGAAGATTTATATGCTTTGTTTAGAAGTAAAGCAGAGCTTTTTAGGGTGGATTGTTCTACTGCTATTGATTTGCAAAATATTTGCAAAATGCCAAAGGGGAGAAAAGCGCAAATTTCAAGGGCAAAAAGAGAAGGTGTTGAAATTGCTTCAAGTGAAGATTTTAATATTTTTTTGATACTTCTAAATTCTGTTTTGCAAAAACAACATGGAGTAAATGCTGTGCATAGTGTAGAGGAATTAAAACTTTTATATTCAAGATTTCCGCAAAATATCAAACTTTTTGTCGCAAAATTTAATGGTGAAATTATTGCAGCAACTTTAGTATTTATTTATGAAAATTTAGTTCATACGCAGTACTTAGCGGCTAATGAAAAGGCTAGAGAAATAGGAGCTTTAGACTTATTAATTAAAACTTTAATGGATGAATTTGCTAAAAGTAAAAAGTATTTTGATTTTGGAATTTCTACCGAAAATGGTGGAGAATTTTTAAATCATGGTTTAATTTCACAAAAAGAAGGATTTGGAGGTAGGAGCGTGGCGCATCAGTTTTTTAGTATAAATGGGGGGGGTAGTCTCCTAGTAACTATTATTTTTATTGATTGTTTAAGACTAAAATATAAAAGGCTATATAATGAATGAAATTTATATAGCTGGAAAAAATATTGATTTATATTTAGTTGAAACTAAAGATGCAGAATTTATCTTGAAGCTAAGAAGTGAGAAAGGTAAATATTTAAATCAGGTTGAATATAATATTAACAAACAAAAGGAGTGGATTAAAAATTATAAAGAAAGAGAAGCCAAAGGAGAAGAATTTTATTTTCTAATTGCAAATAAAAACAAAGAAAAGTTAGGCGTGGTAAGATTATATGATTTTTGTAAAAACTCGTTTTGTTGGGGGAGTTTTATTATTAAGAAAAATACGCCTTATTATGTAGCAATTGAAGCGGTTTTGCAAGTTTATGAGTTTGGATTTTATAAACTAGGGTTTCGGAAAAGTCATTTTGATGTTAGAAAAGATAATGAAAGAGTGGTTGCTTTTCATAAAAGATTTGGTGCTAGAATTTATAAAGAAAACGATAAAGATTTATTTTTCACTTTGAAATTAAAAGAATATGCGAAAATTAAACCAAGATATAAGAAATTTATAGAATAAAGGAGGTATGTTTGATAAAAATTTCAATTTTCACTTGTTGTTATAATCATGAAAAATATTTAGAAAGATGTATAAATTCTATTTTAAAACAAACCTATCAAAATTGGGAATTAGTTTGCGTAGATGACAAATCTACTGATAATAGCTTAAAGATATTGCAAGATTTTGCAAAAAAAGATAAAAGAATAAGGATTATTGAAAAGGAGAAAAATAGTGGAAAGGCTGCACCTAATTGCAATATAGCTTTAAACTATTTAGATGGAGAATTTGTTTTAGGAGTAGGTCCTGATGATGAGATTAGTGAAAATTGTTTGCAAGAATTTATAAATGTATATAGTGATTTAGAAGACAAAGAAATAGATGCAATAATAATTCCAACTTTGTTTTATTTTATAGAAAACAAGGAAAAAAATTTTATTATGTCGGGTGTGAATGGGGTGAAAAATTCGGAAAATAGAATTTTAACAGGTAGAGAGGCATTTGAGTTAAGTATTGATTGGAAAATATCAGGATTTGCCTTTTTTCGAACAAATATGGTAAAACAATTTGGTTTTTATGAAGAAGGAATGAATGGAGATGAGTATTCTTGTAGAGAGTTTTTTTTAAATTCTCGCAAGGTGACTTTTTTGAAGGAAAATTTTTATTTTTATCATCAAATTAATACAAGTATAACTCGTAAATTAAGTCCCAAGCTTTTTACTGTCTATAAAACTTTATGGAAAACTGAAGAATTGGCAAAAAAACATAAACTGCAAGCTTCTTTAATTAAATTTATTAATCAAAGAAGATATACAGAATCTTATAATTTATGGGAAAAATATTTAAAAAATAAAAATAATTTTTGCGCAGCGGAACAGAAAAAAATTGAAGAATATTTCGAAGAAAATTATCAACTTTTAAAGCCGTATAAAACAACGAGAGACTATTTTTTTAGAAAAGAAAAAGATAGAATTGGAAAGTCTATTATATTTTTTGATAAGATAAAATTTTATTATAAAAGGTTAAAAAATGCCTAAAATTTCGATTCTTTGCCCTAGTTTTAATCATAAAAAATATGTGGGATTTTTTATAGAAAGCGTTTTGGCTCAAAATTTTCAGGATTTCGAATTAATCATTGTCGATGATTATTCTAGTGATGAAAGTATAAAAGAGGTAGAAAAATTTACAGATGACAGAATTAAGCTTATAAAACATTCTTATAATAAAGGTATTAATGCGGCCTTAAATACTGCTTTTAAACACTCTAGTGGAGATTATATTGTATTTATGGCTAGTGATGATATTTTTGAATTTGATGCCTTGGAAATTCTGTATAAAACTTTAAGTACAAGTGATGCAATTGTTGCATACCCTAGAACTTTATGGATTGATGAAGATAATAATATCATTAAAACCACTCATAAAGAAGTTTTTCAAGATAGAATAGAGTTGTTGCACTATCTTTTCATGAAAGGAAATGGACTTACTTCTCCTGGCATGATGATAAAAAAAGATTTTTGTGATTTCTTTCCTTTGCCAAGTTCTATGTGTAATCAACAAGATACGCAAATACATATCAATTTACTCTTAAGAGGTAAACCCATTTTCATAGAAAGGCAACTTATAAAATATCGAAGAGAGCTTGAAAAAAAAAGTAATATTAGTAGTAATATTTTAGCTACGCACACTAGGGAAAATTTGGAAATTTATGCCTTAATGGATACTTTTTTACAATGTCAAGACATTAAACTTTTAAAAAATATATTCAAGGATGAGATTGAGGCACTGAAGTTGAAACCTTTTGATGATGTTTTAGAATTTTTTCTAGGTAGAATGGCGCTTTTATCAGATAATAAAGAAAGACAAATATGGGGTTATTCTAAAATAATGAATTTTTATAATAATGAAAAAAATATTAAAATATTAAGAGAAAGATATAATTTTAATTTCAAAGATTATGTTGATATTGCAAAATGTATTAAACAGGACAAAACAATAGAAAAATATAGAAAATATAAAAAACTTTGTAATTATTCTGCCATTGTTTTGTTAACTATATTTGTGATATTTCTTATTTATATTTTAATATTGAGGTAATACAGTATGATTAATTTTTTAGATTTGCAAAAGATAAATTTGCGCTTTAAGGAAGAAATTGAAAACAAATTTAGAGAAGTTTTACAAAGCGGATGGTTTCTTCTGGGTGAGCAAAATAAAATTTTTGAAGAGAATTTCTCTGCATATTGCGGTGTAAAAGGTTGTGTCGGTGTTGCAAATGGACTTGATGCTTTAAGACTTATTATCAAAGCTTATGGATTTGGCAATGAGGATGAAATTATAGTTCCTGCAAATACCTATATTGCTTCTGTTTTAGCGATAACCGATAATGGTTGCAAGCCTATTTTTGTAGAGCCTGATATAAATACTTATAATATAAACCCTGATTTGATTGAGGAAAAAATCACTTCTAAAACAAAGGCTATTATGGTGGTGCATCTTTATGGCTTAGCAACAGATATGTCTAAAATACAAAAAATAGCCAAAAAATATAATCTTAAAATCATAGAAGATTGCGCTCAAGCACATGGGGCGGTGTATGATAAAAAAAGAGTTGGAAATTTAGGCGATGCGGCAGCTTTTTCATTTTATCCTGGTAAAAATTTAGGCGCCTTAGGGGATGGTGGATGTGTAGTGAGTAATGATGAAGAACTCATTTTGAAAATTAGAGCTTTAGCAAATTATGGTTCTCATAAAAAATATGAAAATCTTTACACAGGTTTAAATTCAAGACTTGATGAAATTCAAGCAGGAATTTTAGATATTAAATTAAAATATTTAGATGAGGACAATCAAAAAAGAAGAAAGATTGCTAAATATTATTTAGAAAATATAAAACATAAAGATATAATTTTGCCTTTTTATGAAGAAGAAGAAAATCATGTTTGGCATCTTTTTGTTATTCGTACCAAAAATCGCAATGATTTACAAGAGTATTTGATGAAAAATGGGGTGCAAACTTTAATTCATTATCCCATACCGCCACATAAACAAGAGTGTTATAAAGAATACAATCATTTAAATTTCCCAATAACAGAGCAGATTCATGCTGAAGTTTTATCTTTGCCAATTTCACCCGTAATGACGCAAGATGAAATTGTAGAAATTGTAAAGTTTCTCAATAATTGGAAAAAACTATAATTTTATTATTTTTTTATTTATAAACTTATAATAGATATATTTGATATATAATTGTATTTTATATATCAAATTTTTATTTTTAGAATTTTTAATTTTCTCTTTTATAATTTTATAATATTTGCTATTTTTCCTTTTGAAGCTTAAATGTGATTTGATTTCAATTGGGATAAAATTAAACAAAGCATCAAACCATTCATAAGATCGTATTATTTTATAATTATTTAAGTAATTTCTTATGCACCATAAATACATAGTTTGTTCATCATCAACTATTCCAAAAGATAAAAAAGCATTTAAGGCATTTTTCATATGTTCTTTGAAGATATGCCAATTTTTACTTTTTGCAAAAATCAACCCCCCCATTATAAAAGGCTCCATATTAAAATACACATGAGCAATATTCCTATACTCTTCCTCCTTGACAGAAAAAAAGTTAATTTTTTCTTCATTGATAATTTCTTGTTTTTCTAGTAAAAAATTGAACTCTGCCTTATTAGTGAAAAATTCATTTCCATGATTAAAACCAAAATCAAGCCATATTATATTCTCATTAGTTAATTTTTTTTCTATAGCATCAACTACAAAAAAAGGTTTTAAAAATACTAAATAACAATATAAGGGATTATTACACTCGATATTTTTTGGATATTTTCTATTTAGGGTTTGATCATATTTGCTGAAAGTTTC
Organism: Campylobacter sp. JH32; assembly: GCF_017846535.1. Classification (NCBI taxonomy): domain Bacteria; kingdom Pseudomonadati; phylum Campylobacterota; class Epsilonproteobacteria; order Campylobacterales; family Campylobacteraceae; genus Campylobacter; species Campylobacter sp. JH32. The sequence goes on along the minus strand of NZ_JAEQBS010000003.1, from coordinate 75,967 downwards.
TTCGATTTTTTCAAGGTTTTCTTTATCAAATTCTTTTAAATTTTTTGTAATGATGATAGTTTTATCTTCTAGCTTGTGCTTTTTTCTAATCTCTAAAATAGCTTCTTTCATATCATCTGTGGTGTAAATGATTACTTTATTTTTTACTCCTGCCCAAAAATCAAAATAAGACAAATATTGTTCGTTACTTCTTGTGGTTCTACCTACATTATAAAAAGCAGTAACGATGGTTAACTCTTCCATTTATATAAACCTTAATATTTTTTATGATATGATATCATAATAATATCATTTGATATCATATCAATAAAAAATTAATTAAGTACTAAAATAAAAGTATAAAACATTGATTTTTAAGGTAGAATAATTTATGATCGATAATATCAAAATTCAAAATTATAAACTTATAAAAGAATTAGAAATTGATAAATTTAAAAATATCAATATATTTACAGGTGAAAATAATTGTGGTAAATCAAGTATTTTAGAAGCTATTTATTTGCTTTTATCACAAGATTACATAAAAAATTTCATTTATAGTTATGATGTATTTAGAAATTTTCCATTAAATAAAAAAAATATTCAATTTGTATTTAATAATTTTGATTTAAATAAAAAGATAAATATATTTACAAGACTAAATAAAGACATCTTATTGTCCTTAAAAATATCCTTGATGCAATCATCTATTGTTTCAATATCAGATAATTTAAATGAAAATAAAGATATAACAATACATTTTAATCATAAATGTCAAAAAAACGAGCAAGAAAATATTTTAACAATAAGAGAAATTAAAAATATAGAGGAAAAAACAGGAGTTGTTGAAAGACAATATCAAGCTAAAGAATATGTCAATAAAAGCAACGCTATTTATTTTCCAGTTAATATATTTTCTTTTGAGTCTATTTATTTTTTAAGAAATATCCGTATGGCTAATAAAGAAGAAAAATTAGTTAAATATTTACAGATTTTTGATGAAAATATAAAAGATGTAGAAGAAATCAATGGAGAAATTCTCATAAAAAGTTTAGATTTTAATCAAAAAGTTCCACTTAAAATATTTGGTTATGGTTTTATAAAATTTTTTAATTACATATGTGCTTTAGTTTCTAATGAAGCAAATTATATTCTTATAGATGAAATAGAAAATGGTTTGCATTATAAAACGACCAAGAAACTTATAGAATCTTTGATAGAACTTAGTAGAAAGAATAATATTCAAATGTTTATATCTACTCATAGTTTAGAGTTTTTATCCAGTGTTGAAAAAGTGGCAAATGAAAAAGAATTTAAAGATTTAGGTGTATTTAATATATATAGATATAAAGAAAATGTTTATTGCAAGCACTATCAATCGGAACAATTAAAAGATTTGCTAAATAATGGCATAGAGCTTAGAAGGTAAAACAAGTGATTAAAATTTATGTAGAAGGAAAAAGTGATAAAATTTTTTTGGATTTATTATGTAAAAATCTTAAAATAGATGAATTTGAAACCATCCCAATAGGAGGCAATAATCTCTCTTCTTCTGATTTAAAATCAATTAAAGAAGATATAAGTGATATGAGAATCGAAAAGATTTGTATAATTTTTGATGCGGATGATGATTATCAAAAAACTAAAGAAAATTTGCAACAACAATTAAAAAATTTACAAAATGAAAAAATAAAAATATTTTTATTTCCAAACAATAAAGACAATAAAGAAATTGAAATTTTATTAACAAAAATAGCAAAATATCCTCATTTTATCACTTGTTTTAAAGAATATAGTAAGTGTCTTAAGGATAAAGGGACAATCTTGAATGAAAAAGAATTGAATAAAAATCTCATATATGCTTACAATCAAGCTTGCGGAAGTGGAACAAAAGAGATATGTTTAGATCATTATGATTTAGATCATGAATACATAAAACCTTTGATTGATTTTTTGAAAGCATAACAAAAAAAGGTTTAAAACTATGAATTTATACAACAATACAACATATAAGTTGAGCAATCTAATCCCTATAAAACCTTTAAGAAGAAAATTAAGAGCTCATATAGCTTACAAAATAGAGCATCCAAAAGTAAGTAAATATTTAAATGAAAATTATATACAACCCTTTTTAAAAGGTGAAATTGCTCCATTTATTTTTAAAAAAAAGCAAGATTTTAAAGATGATAAAATCATATGGCAACTATGGTTTCAAGGTGAAGAAAATGCAAGTGATATGATAAGACAATGTTTTAAATCAGTGCAAAGACAAATGGGAGATGAATATAAGATTATTATTTTAAACGAAGAAAATATAAAAGATTATTTAGATTTCCCAGATTTTGTATTAGAAAAAATCAAACAAAAAACTTTTGGAGAAAAAACTATAGTATTTTTTTCTGATCTTTTAAGAGTGTCTTTGCTAGCAACTTACGGTGGAATTTGGTGTGATGCGAGCATATTTTTAAGTGATAAAATTCCACTAAATTTAAGAGCAAGGGAATTTTTTGCTTTTGAAAGGGCAAGAAATAGACCTAGTAGAGAAAAATTAAAAAGAATTATAAAAAGTCCATATTTTTCTTATGGTTATTTTAATTGGAATGAAGATTTTATGGTTAAAATGCTTAGTAGTTTTATAATTGCTAAGAGCAATTCCCATTTTATTTCAGCATTGCGAGATATTTTAATAAATTATTGGCAAAAAGAAAAAAATATAACCAATCATTATTATTTTGTATTGCATGTTATATTCGAGCTTTTAAAAAAGTATGGTTATTCAAACAATACTTATAAAAATATGAGTGATATAGAATGCCATTTATTGCAATTTTATGCCAAAAATAAATTTGATAGTAAGCTTTGGCAAGAGATTCAACAACAAAGTTTTTTACACAAGCTTACGCATTTTAGGACTATTAAAAAAGATTCCATGATAGATAAAATTATTATACAAGGAATTAACTAAAGATATTTTTTATTTTCTGAAGGATTTTCCAAGCATCGTAGGGTAAAATATTTTTTACAAAGGGCTTGATTTTATCCAGTTCATTTTTAAGATTTAAAGGATCTTTATTAACTTTTTTAAATTTTAATGCTTTTTTGGCATAAAACGGTAGAAAGATTTCTTTTATAGCCTTGCTGTTTTCATTTTCTTTTTTACCTTGAAAAAAGTCTATAAGTTTTAAAACAGTAATTACCCTACTTGCTAGTCTTAAATATTCTTTAGCTGACTTCGCATCTTCATCAAAAGCTTCATAAATATTTTTAAAATAATGAGAAATGTTAGCCTTTGTTACTTTTTTATCATGGTTTGAAATACTATTTGATCTAAGTAAGCATTTATAAAGTCTTTTTGGTAGAACATAAATCTTATTGGCGCTTGCAAAAAGAATCATACCAAAATGTATATCTTCATTGATGATATAATTTACAAATTTAAGTTTAATTTTCTTTAAAAAATTAAAATCAATCATCCCACCCCAACTAAAAGAAATATCTCTTGACCCAACCTCTAAAGCTCTTTTAGCATAATCTTTTGGGTTTATAATGCATTCTTCTTTATAGGAGAAAATTTGCATTCTTGTTTTTTGTCCTTTATCTTCAATACCTTTTTCATAAACACACAGATGATCAAACCATAATATATCAATATCTTGCATTCGTTTGACACATTCTTCAATGCAGTTTAATTCCCAAGAATTATCAGAATCTAAGAAAATTAAATAATCAATATCAGGAGCTTCTAGATTTTTTTCTATAAAAGTATTTTTATTTTTGTAAATTTTATAAACATTTTGCGGATTTTCATTTGCAACGGTAAAGGTGTAAAAACCATCAATTTCATTTGAAAAATGAGTTTCATACTCTTTGTAAAAGAATTCTATCCCTGTGTTTCTAGCTGAACTTAGTCCCCCATTTTCTTTATCAAATAAAGTAATTCTTTTGTCTTTTAAGGCATATTCCTTAGCTATATTCAATGAATTCTCATCGGTGCTACCATCATTTACAAGTATAATTTCTAAATTAACATAAGTTTGATTGATGACGCTTTCTAAGCATTTTCTTAAGTATTTTTCTACATTATAGATAGGGATTACTATGCCTACAGTTTTCATATTATCTCCAAGTCGCTTTTTTATTTTTTATAGTATCTAGATAAATTTGATGATTGCTTTCTAGCATATTTTTGCTATTTTCTTCATGATATATATGATAAGCTAAAGCATTAAATTTAAGGCGTCTAAATAAGCCATTATTAAATAAAAATCTAGCTACAAACTCACTATCTTCTCTACCCCAACCAACAAATTTTTCATTAAATCCCTCAATGGCTTCAAAATCACTTTTATAAAAGCTCATATTGCAAGTTTTGCTACCTTTTACAAGATATGATTTTTTAAAAAAATTCTTATTAGTTTTTGAAAAATTATAGATCAGGCAAGCTAAAAAATCATTCTTTTTATTTTTTAATTTTTTTTTGTTGAAGGCTAGTTTAAAATCATTACCTTTTAAAATCTCTTTACTTTCATTTTCGTCTAAAATAGTTCTAGAACCTTGTAAGATAGTTTTTAATCTAGCAAAATTTAAATGATCGGCGATAAAGCTTTTTTCCAAAATCATATCCCCATCGATTAAAATAATATATTCGCTATTTGAAGCATTGATGGCTTTATTGCGACTTGCTGCAGCACGAAAGCCCTTATCTTCTTGCCAAATATGTTTTAATACACAAGGAAAATTTTTTTGATATTCTTGTATAAGTTTTGCTGTATCTTCTTTACTTCCATCATCTGCTATTAAAACCTCATTAGGCAAAGGATTTAAATTTTTTACACTATCGAGTACTAAAGCAAGGCGTTTGGGTTGATTATAAGTTGTGATGATTAGGGCACAAGTTTTTGGTTTTTGCTTTTTTAGCTCATATAGTTTCATATATTTAAAAAAAGCTCCCAAACCATTACATACACTTATGATAAAGCCTTTATATCCGTAAAAAATTCCTTTTTTTAAAACATAATTTCTAAAAAAAGTCCAAAACCCACGCACCAAAGCCTTGCAAATTCCACTTTCTTTGTGTAAATTTTGCAAAGCCCAAAGCTTGGAGTATTTTTGAAGTTTGTCAAGCAAGTCATCAATACTTTCAAAAGCAAAATGCTTTAGTCCATTTTTAAGATAAACCTTTTGAGTATTTGGATGTAAGATTAAGCTTTCATGGACTAAATTTTCATTAAATTTTGTATGTTTTTTATTAAACACTCTTAAAACATGATCAGGCCACCAGCCACAAGCTTTTATCCATTCTCCTTTGTAAAGGTTTTTGCGCGTTAAAGCTAGGATATTTTGCTCTTTAAATTCAAGTTTTTTTAATTCTTCTTTGGCTTCGTTTTCTAAAATCTCATCCGCATCTATGTTTAAAATCCATTCATTTTTAGTATGGCTTAAAGCAAGATTTTTTAAAGCTCCAAAGCCTATAAATTTGCTTTCGTAAATGTATAAATGCGTAAAATCTTTTTGAAATTCTTTGGCAATTTTTAAGGTATCATCGGTGCTTTCATTGTTTAAAAGTATGATTTCTCCAAATTCTTTTAAAGAATTTAAACATTCAAAGAGGGTATTTTGAGCATTTTTAACTATGATGATAACGCTTATTTTTTCAAGATTCATTTGATACCTTTGTAAAGTTTTTCATCATAGCTTGCAAAACGACGATGAAAGAAAAAATACTCATCAGGCTTAAATTGGATCATTTCTTCACAAGTTTTTGCTTGGTATTTTGTAAGTTCTTCTAGGCTAGAGTTTAAAGGATCAAGGGTTTTGAAAAATTTAATGTGAAATTTTTCATCCTCTCCTTGATAAATATAAGCAGGTATGATCAAAGCCCCTGTTTTTTTGGCTAAGATGCTAGCTCCTGCTTGATAATTTACTCTTTTACCAAAAAAATCAAGCCTAACCCCTTCATTATCGGTGCAATTTTGATCTGTAAGTATGCCAAGTGCACGCTTGTTTTTAATAGCACTTAACATTTTTCTAAGTCCACCTTTTTTATCGATAAGTTCTATGTCAAATTGAGTGCGATTTTTAGCTAAAAGTTCGGTCATTCTTTGACTTTTGAGTTGTTTACCCACTATGGAAATCGCTCCAAATTTAGCAGCATAAGCAAGACTTAAAAGCTCCCAATTTCCATAATGAGCAGTAGCGAAAATCACCCCTTTTTGCTCCTTTAAGGCTTGGGTTAAAATTTCTTCATTGTCAAAGACGACTTTAGCTAAAATTTTTTCTTTACTTGTGTTTTGGTTTTTAATGCAATCTAATCCAAATTTGGCAAAATTATTATAAATTTTAAAAGCAAGTTCTTTTCTTTCATTTTCATCTTTATAGGGAAAGCAAAGTTTTAAATTTATATCTATGATTTTTCTATGTTTTTTATCGAGTTTAAAAACGATCTTTGAAACACAAAAAGCAAGGAAATTTAAAATAAAATGAGGCATAGTATAGACTAAAAATTTAAGTATATAATAAGCACTAAGGTAAAGATAATCTTTATTCATCTCCGAAAAGTTCCTTGACAAGTTTTAAGATATCCTCTTCTTCGATAGTACTTATACAAAAGTCGCTTTTATCAAGATGTTTTGCATTTGTGATTTTTTTACCTGTATCGATAATTTTATTGATATTGGTTTTAAAAGCATTGCGGTAGCTTGGCGTTGCACCAAAGATGGTTATAGAAGGCCTATTTAAAGCAAAAGCTAGATGCGTTGGGCCGCTATCATTTCCTATGATTAAATCCATGGATTTTGTAAAAACTATCAATTCTTCAAGACTAAATTTAGGAGCTATTTCTATATTGTCTTGACTTATAGCGCCTAGCTCTATGACTTCTTTAGCAAATTCATATTCTTTAAGATTGCCCCAGCCTAAGAAAATTTTTATTTCAGGAAATTCTTTGATGATGAGTTTGCAAAGTAGTGCAAGCTTGGTTTTAGGATAGATTTTATTTTCTTCACTTGATCCCACATGGATGAGTATGTTTTTTTTATTTTTTGTAAGTTGCATTTTTTCGCTTAAGAGTTGTTTTAATTTTTCATCCACGCTAAAAACATCTTCTTTAAAAGCTAGATCTTTAGGATCAAAATACTTATTCAGCATGAAAGAAGTTAGACCCAGATATCTTACAAAAACATTTTCATTATAATCTATGTTTAATTTTTGGTTGTAAAAATTATGCGCAAAGCTTTCTTTAAGGCTGTTTTTATCAAAACCAAAATTATTTCTACTTAAAATTCTACTCACAATAGCCGATTTTACAAGCCCTTGAAGATCCATAACCGCATTATAATTATTTTTTCTAGCCTCTAAAAGTATTTTTAAACTTTGAATGATTTTTTTGTCCTTTAGAGGCAAAGCATAAAGTTTATCGATTAGGGGATGATTTTTGAGTATGCCTTCAAATTTTTCATCCACAAACCAATGAATTTCTATATCTTTTTTAAATTTTTTGATAAATTGTAAAACCACAGCACTTTGGATAATATCCCCAAGGGCTGATAAACGAATGATTGCTATTTTCATTAAAACCTAAAATTTTTAAATTTTTGCTATGATTTTAGCAAAATTATTTGAAAAAAGGTTAAAAATGATGAAAAATGAAGGTTATATTTGCATTTTTGATTGTGAAAGCATCCCAGATACGGATTTAATTCACAAAACTTTGGCTTTTGAAGGAGAAGATTTAGAAGTAAGCTTAAAAGCGCTAGAGTGGCAAAAAGAGCAAAGCGGAAGTGAGTTTTTACCCTTGCCTTATCATAAGATCGTAAGCATTTGCGCAGTTATTAGCGATCATTATGGAAAATTTATAAAAGTAAATAAAATCGATGGAGAAAATGAAAAAGAAATGATCCATAATTTTTTTGCTTTCATTGAAAAATACGAGCCAAAATTAGTCAGTTTTAATGGTAAAAATTATGATATGCCTTTACTTGTTTTAAGGGCTTTAAAATACAATATCAAAGCGGCTAATTATCTTGATACACAAAGTGATAAGTGGAATAATTATAAAACTAGATTTTCAGAATTAAAACATTGTGATTTGTTTGAAAGTTTTGGTTCGACAAGGGGTTTAAAGCTTGATACGATTTGTGCTATGGCAGATTTACCAGGTAAATACGATGTGCATGGCGATGAGGTGATGAAGCTTTATTATGAAGATAAGATTGAAAAAATTCACGAGTATTGCGAAAGTGATGTTTTAAACACCTATATGCTTTTTTTAAAATACGAATTGATCAAGGGTAATGTAAGCGATGAGGATTATGCTTATTTTTTAAATTCTATGAGTGAATTTTTAAAAGCAAAAAAAGCAAATCGTGCCTATGTGGAAATTTTTTGTAAAGCTTGTGAAAATGAAATTTCTAAGATGAAAATTTAATCGTTAAAATAAATATATTAAAATTGATTTTTAATTTTAAATCATCGAGGTAAAAAATGAAAATTCTTATTAGTGGTGGTGCAGGTTACATCGGCTCTCATACTTTAAGGCAGTTTTTAAAAACAAATCATGAAATTTGCGTTTTAGATAATCTTTCTAAGGGTTCTAAAATTGCTATTGATGATTTGCAAAATATAAGAGAATTTAAATTTTTTGAGCAAGATTTAAGTGATTTTGAAGGCGTAAAAGCACTTTTTGAAAGGGAAAAATTTGATGCAGTGGTGCATTTTGCAGCGAGTATTGAAGTGTTTGAAAGCATGCAAAATCCTTTAAAATACTATATGAATAACACGATTAATACAACCAATTTAATCCAAACTTGTATCCAAACAGGGGTGGGTAAATTTATCTTTTCTTCTACAGCAGCTACTTATGGCGAACCTACAACCCCTGTTGTAAGCGAGAATAGTCCTTTAGCACCTATCAATCCTTATGGACGCAGCAAGCTTATGAGTGAAGAGGTTTTGCGTGATGCAAATATGGCTCATCCTGAATTTAAATACTGTATTTTAAGATATTTTAATGTTGCAGGTGCTTGTATGGATTATAAATTAGGACAGCGCTATCCTAAAGCGACTTTGCTTATCAAAGTAGCAGCAGAATGCGCAGCAGGAAAACGCGATAAGCTTTTTATATTTGGTGATGATTATGATACAAAAGATGGCACTTGTATAAGAGATTTTATCCATGTAGATGATATTTCAAGTGCTCATTTGGCGGCATTGGATTATCTAGAAAATAATGAAAGCAATATTTTTAATGTGGGCTATGGTCATGGTTTTAGTGTAAAAGAGGTTATTGATGCGATGAAAAGAGTAAGTGGGGTGGATTTTAAAGTCGAGCTTGCCCCACGCCGTGCAGGTGATCCTTCAGTTTTGATTTCTGATGCAAGCAAGATTAGAAATCTTACTTCTTGGCAGCCTAAATTTGATGATTTGGATCTTATTTGCAAATCTGCATTTGATTGGGAAAAGTAGTGCTAAAAAAAATATTTTTTATTTTGAGTAAAGAGGATAAAAAATTTTTATTCTCTTTACTGCTTTTTTCGGTTTTTATTTCTTTTATAGAAAGTTTTGCTATTTCTTTAGTGATGCCTTTTATTACTTTGGCTAGTGATTTTTCTTATTTTGATCGAAATAAGTATTTAATCCAGCTTAAAGACTATCTTGCTTTACCTGTTTTTGAGATTATAGTTTATTTTGGTGTTGTGCTTATTGTCTTTTATGTTTTGCGCGCTTTGTTAAATAGTTATTATTTTCACCTCTTAGCCCGCTTTTCAAAGGGTAGGTATCATGCTATCGCTTATAAAGTTTTTGCAAAATTTTTAAATACAGATTATGAAAATTTTACTCAAAAAAATCAATCCGAAATTCTAAAGTCTATTACCGGAGAAGTTTACAATCTAAGCACTATGATTTCATCATTTTTGCTGATGATGAGTGAAATTTTTGTCGTGCTTTTACTTTACACTCTCATGCTTTTAGTAAATTATAAAATCACTTTATTTTTAAGTCTTTTTATGATTATAAATGCTTTTATCTTGATCAAAGTTCTTAGTCCTATCGTTAAAAAAGCAGGTCTTAAACGCGAAGAAGCGATGAAGAATTTTTTTGAAATTCTTAATACAAATTTAAATAATTTTAAATTAATAAAGCTCAAAACCAAAGAAGATGGCGTTTTAAATCTTTTTAAAACTCAAAGCGAGATTTTTGCTAAGGCAAATATCACCAATGAAAGCGTAAGTGCCATGCCAAGAATTTATCTTGAAGGGGTTGGCTTTTGTGTACTTGTTTTTATAGTGGTTTTTTTAGTATTTAAAAATCAAAGCGATATATCCGGAATTTTAGCGACTGTTTCCATTTTTGTTTTAGCGCTTTATCGCTTGATGCCAAGTGCAAATCGTATCATTACAAGCTATCATGATTTACTTTATTATCGCTCTTCTTTAGATATTATTTATCAAATTTTAAAGCAAAAAGAAGAGAGTTTGGGTGAAGAAAAAATTGATTTTGATAAAGAATTAAGACTAGAAAATTTAAGTTTTGGATATAAAGACAAAAAGAATTTATTTACTTGTTTAAATTTAAGTATAAAAAAAGGCGAAAAGATCGCATTTATAGGAGAAAGTGGTTGTGGAAAAAGCACTTTAGTGGATATAATCATAGGACTTTTAAGTCCTAGAGAGGGTAGGGTGCTTGTAGATAAAAATGAATTAAATATGAAAAATGTTAAGAATTATCGCCAAAAAATAGGTTATATCCCGCAAAATATCTATCTTTTTAATGACAGCATTGCTAAAAATATCAGCTTTGGAGATGAAGTAGATGAAGAAAAACTTCAAAGGGTGATTAAGCAAGCTAATTTAGAACATTTTGTGAAAAATTTACCCCAAGGAGTACAAACAAAAGTAGGCGATGGTGGGAGTAATTTAAGCGGTGGACAAAAGCAACGTATAGCCATCGCAAGAGCTTTGTACCTAGATCCTGAAATTCTAGTTCTTGATGAGGCTACTTCTGCGCTTGATACTGAAAGCGAAGCAAGGATTATGGATGAAATTTATAAGATTTCTAAAGACAAAACCATGATTATTATTGCGCACCGTCTTTCAACCATCACGCGTTGTGATAGCATCTATCGTTTAGAACATGGCAAACTTTTTAAGGAGGATAAAAAGTGAAAATAACTTTTATCATAGCCACTTTAAATTCAGGAGGTGCTGAGCGTGTTTTAGCGACTTTAGCAAATGCGCTTTGCACTCAGCATGAAGTAAGTATCATCAAATTTCATGTGGGCGATTCTTTTTATAAACTTGAAGAAAATATCAAACTTATAACTTTAGAGCAATTTAGATTTGACACTTTATATCATAAAATCGCAAGCCGTTTTAAAAAATATCTGGCATTAAGAAAAGCTTTAAAAGAAAATGAAAGCGATGTTTTTATCTCTTTTTTAGATACGACAAATATTGCTTGTATTTTTGCTAAGATAGGATTAAAAACCCCATTAATCATAAGCGAACATAGTAATGAAGCTTATTTAAAATCTAAAATTTGGCGTTTTTTAAGACGCTTGAGTTATCCTTTTTGCGATGCTTTGACCGTGCTTGGAAGTAGTGATAAAATTTATTATGAAAAATTTGTAAAAAGGGTAAAACTTTTGCCTAATCCTTGTCATTTTAGCACAGAAATTTCTTTAAATGAGCATTTTGAAAAAGAAAATTTGGTACTTTTTATAGGTCGTTTAGATCAAAATAAAAACCCTCAAATGTTTTTAAAAGCCATAGTGCATTTAGATAAAAAATTGCAAGAGGATTATGAATTTGTTGTGGCTGGTGATGGGGAATTAAGACAAGAGCTTGAATATAAGGCAAAATCTTTAGGCATAAGAGTGAAGTTTTTAGGGCGTGTTGAAAATGTAAAAGCGCTCTATGAAAAGGCTAAAGTACTTTGTCTTTGTTCTTTTGTTGAGGGTTTGCCAACGGTTTTGATCGAGAGTTTGTATTTTGAAGTGTGTAGAATTTCAACTTCTTATTATAATGGAGCTAAGGACTTAATTAACGATAATAAGGATGGATTTTTAGTGGGTTGTGATGATGAAATAGCTTTGGCTAGAAAGCTTGAGCTTGTATTAAAAGATGAGCAACTAAGAAAAAATATCGTTATAAATGCTAAAAAAAGATGTGAAGATTTTGAAATTTCTCATATTAAAAAGCAATGGCTTGAGCTTATTGATGAGGTTAAAAATGCCTAAACTTTCTGTTATAGTTCCTACTTTTAATCGTTCTTCATTACTTCAAAAGGCAGTTCAGAGTATCTTAAATCAAGACTTTAAAGACTTAGAAATCATTATAAGCGATGATAATTCTAGTGATGATACTAAAAGCGTTGTAGAGAATTTGCAAAAAAGTGATAAACGCATTAAGTATTTTTTAAATCAAAACTACAAACAAGGCCCTAATGGCAATAAAAACAATGGCTTGGATAAAGCAAGTGGTGAATTTATAACCTTTTTAGATGATGATGATGAGCTTTTACCCTATGCTTTGGGTGTTTTAATGCAAAAAGTAGATGAGGGTTATTCTCATGTTTTTGGAAATTGCCTTATAGAAAAAGAAGGAATTTTAAGTGATGAGTTTAGCGGTAGAGGTTTGCAAAAAGAGGATGAAATTTCTAAGAAAGATTTTTTAATGCAGCGTTTTAGTGGGGAATTTTTTTCTGTTTTTAAGGCTTCTTTGCTTAAAAATAAGCGTTTTAACGAGGAATTTTATGGCAACGAAGCCACGCTTTGGGTGAATTTATACGAAGAAAAAAGTTTTTATATCCATAAAGCTTTTAGAATTTATCGTGTTTTTAGAAAAGATAGTGTCACGCTAGGAGCGAGTAAAAATGCTCATAGGGTGCATTTGGGGTATTTAGAGCTTGCGAAAATTTTAGAAAATGAGTTAAAAGCTTCTGGGGATGATGATTATAGAAAAACTTGTGCGAGTTATTATAAAATGGCAGCGTATTATGCAAAATTAAGTGCAAATTATAAAGCACTTTATCATTGTTTGTTTAAAAGTTTGAGCATTAAAATCAATGCTCCTGCTTTGATATTACTTACTTTAAGTATAATTCCAAGTAAAATGATTGAAAAACTATCAAAAATTCGGGTGGCTTTATGCAAAAATTAGCGATTTTTATTTATTCTTTAGGAAGTGGGGGTGCTGAAAGAGTAGTGGCAACTTTACTTCCGATTTTAAGTTTGAAATTTGAAGTGCATTTGATTTTAATGAATGATAAAATTTCTTATGAAATTTCTGAATGCAAAATCCATTTTTTAGAGCGTTCAAAACCTAGTGAAAATCCTATTTTAAAATTTTTAAAACTTCCTTTTTTAGCTTTAAAATATAAAAAACTTTGCCAAAAATTAAATATCGATACAGAATTTGTTTTTTTAAATAGGCCTAATTATATTGCATTGATGGCAAAAATATTTGGCAACAAAACTCGCCTTGTAATCAACGAATGTACCACTCCAAGCGTGATGTATGCTAAAAACAATTTCAATTCTTTAGCCAATAAACTTTTGATTACTTTGCTTTACCCAAGGGCTGATTTGATTTTGCCTAATTCTAAGGGAAATTTAGAAGATTTATTGTGTAATTTTAAAATTGACAAAGCAAAATGTGAAATTTTATACAATGCTATAGATTTGGAAAAAATAGAACAAAAAGCACTTGAAGATATAAGCTTAAAGGATAAATTTATTTTAAGCGTGGGAAGGCTTGATGAGGGTAAAAATCATGCCTTGCTTATCCGTGCTTATGCGAGATTAAAAACAGATTTAAAGCTTGTGATTTTAGGCGAGGGAGTGCTAAAAGATGAGCTTTTGGCTTTGATTAAAGACTTGAATTTAGAAGATAAAGTTTTGCTTTTGGGCTTTGATAATAATCCTTACAAATATATGTCTAAGTGTGAATTTTTTGCTTTTGCTTCTGTGTTTGAGGGTTTTTCAAATGTTTTAATCGAAAGTCTAGCTTGTGACTGTGCGGTGGTTTGCACTGATCATAGAAGTGGTGCAAGAGAGCTTTTTGGAGATGATGAATTTGGACTTTTAGTAGAAGTAAATAATGAAAATTCTATGTTTATGGGCTTAAAAACAATGCTCGAGGATGAAAATTTAAGAAAAGCTTATAAGAAAAAGGCCAAGGATAGGGCTCTTGATTTTGATAAAGCAAAAATCGCACGCAATGCTTTAAAATATTTATTAGGATAAGATATGTTAAAAAAAGAATACTTTAAAAACCCAACTTTTATTTTATTGGCTTTTATAATTTTAGCGTATGTCTTTAGTGTTTTATGTAGGTTTTATTGGATTTTTTGGGCAAGTGAGTTTAATGAATATTTTTTCAATAACGAGCTTATGATTATCTCAAATGATGGATATGCTTTTGCAGAGGGTGCAAGAGATATGATAGCGGGTTTTCATCAACCTAATGATTTGAGTTATTATGGTTCTTCGCTTTCAACGCTCACATATTGGTTTTATAAAATAACTCCTTTTTCTTTAGAAAGCATTTTTATATATATCAGTACTTTTTTATCTTCTTTGGTGGTTATACCTTTGATTTTGATTGCTAATGAATACAAACGCCCTTTAATGGGGTTTGTTGCAGCATTGCTAGCCAGTATAGCTAATAGCTATTATAATCGCACGATGAGCGGATATTATGATACTGATATGCTTGTTATAGTTCTTGCAATGATGATAGTTTTCTTTATGATAAGGCTGATTTTGAAAAAAGATTTATTATCTTTAATAACACTGCCTTTGTTTGTAGGAATTTATCTTTGGTGGTATCCATCAAGCTATACTTTAAATGTTGCTTTACTAGGACTTTTCTTTATTTATACCTTGGTTTTTCATATAAAAGAAAAAACGATTTATATGGCTATTATCCTAGCTTCTATCACACTTTCAAATATAGCTTGGTTTTATCAAAGCGCCATCATTGTCATACTTTTTAGTCTTTTTGTTTTGCAAAATAAGCGTTTTAGCTTTGCTTTGCTTGGAATTTTAGGTTTGGCAACTTTGGTATTTTTGATACTAAGCGGTGGAATTGATCCTATACTCTATCAACTTAAATTTTATATTTTTAGAAGCGATGAGAGTGCAAATTTGGCTCAAGGTTTTATGTATTTTAATGTAAATCAAACCATACAAGAGGTAGAAAGTATAGATTTAAGTATTTTTATGCAAAGGATTAGCGGAAGCGAGCTTGTATTTTTTGTATCTTTAATCGGCTTTATTTTCCTTGTTAGAAAACATAAAAGTATGATTTTGGCTTTGCCGATGTTAGCTTTAGGATTTTTAGCACTTAAGAGTGGACTTCGTTTTACTATTTATGCAGTACCTGTTTTAGCACTTGGATTTGGTTTTTTAATGAGTCTTTTGCAAGAAAGAAAACAAAAAAACAATAATACCTATTGGTGGGCCAATATAGGCGTTTTTATTTTTACTTTTTTAAGTTTAATTCCTATGTTCTATCATATCAACAATTATAAAGCACCAACTGTTTTTTCTCAAAATGAGGCTACGAAATTAGATGAGCTTAAAA
This sequence comes from Campylobacter sp. JH32, assembly GCF_017846535.1. Lineage (NCBI taxonomy): Bacteria > Pseudomonadati > Campylobacterota > Epsilonproteobacteria > Campylobacterales > Campylobacteraceae > Campylobacter > Campylobacter sp. JH32. The sequence goes on along the minus strand of NZ_JAEQBS010000003.1, from coordinate 60,404 downwards.
AAATTGCACAAAGAGAAGATTATGTAGTAACTTGGTGGGATTATGGATATCCTATTAGGTATTACAGCGATGTCAAAACTTTGGCTGATGGGGGTAAGCATTTAGGCAAGGATAATTTTTTCCCATCTTTTGTTCTAAGTAAAGATCAAGTGGCTGCTGCAAATATGGCAAGACTTAGTGTAGAATACACAGAAAAAAGTTTTTACGCCCCTTTAAATGATATTTTAAAAAATGATCTTTTACAAGCCATGATGAAAGATTATAATCAAAATAATGTGGATTTGTTTTTAGCTTCGCTTTCCAAGCCTGATTTTAAAATCAATACGCCAAAAACACGCGATGTGTATATCTATATGCCAGCTAGAATGTCTTTGATTTTTTCAACTGTGGCTAGTTTTTCTTTTGTGGATTTGGAGACAGGTGAGATAAATAAACCTTTTACTTTTAGTGCAGCTTATCCACTTGATGTTAAAAATGGAGAAATTTATCTTAGCAATGGTATTGCATTAAGTGATGATTTTAGAAGTTTTAAAATAAATAATAGTACTATATCCGTAAATAGTATCATAGAGATTAATTCTATCAAACAAGGTGAATATAAAATCACTCCTATTGATGATATGGCTCAATTTTATATTTTTTATCTTAAAGATAGCACCATACCTTATGCTCAGTTTATTTTAATGGATAAAACTATGTTTAATAGTGCTTATGTGCAAATGTTTTTCCTTGGAAATTATGATAAAAATTTGTATGATTTAGTGATTAATGCTAGAGATGCAAAAGTTTTTAAACTCAAAATTTAAAGGTTTTTACAATGAGAGTAGGCTTTTTAACTCACGCAGGAGCAAGTATATATCATTTTAGATTGCCTATAATTAAAGCTTTGATTGCAAGAGGAGATGAGGTTTTTGTCATAGTGCCACAAGATGAATATACCGAAAAATTAAAGGCTTTAAATTTAAATATCGTTGTTTATGAGCTTTCAAGAGCGAGTTTAAATCCTTTAATTGTTTTTAAAAATTTTTTACATCTTAAAAATGTTTTAAAAAACTTAAATTTGGATCTTTTGCAAAGTGGAGCTCATAAGAGCAATACCTTTGGTTTAATAGCTGCAAAATATGCCAAAATTCCTTATAAAATCGGTCTTGTTGAGGGACTTGGATCTTTTTATATAGACAAGGGTTTTAAAGCAAATTTAGTGCGTTTTGTTATCAATACTCTTTATAAACTTAGTTTTAAAATCGCTGATTCTTTCATCTTTGTAAATCAAGCTAATGCGGATTTTATGCGAAATTTAGGACTTAAGGAAAATAAAATTTGCGTGATTAAATCCGTGGGTATCAATCTTAAAAAATTCTTTCCTATGAGAGTGGAGCAAGAAGCTAAAAAAGCTTTTTGGCAAAATTTAAAAATTGATGAAAAGCCTATTGTTTTGATGATAGCTAGGGCTTTGTGGCATAAAGGTGTAAAAGAATTTTATGAAAGTGCAGAGTATTTAAAAGATAGGGCAAATTTTGTTTTAGTGGGCGGAAGAGATGATAATCCTTCTTGTGCGAGTTTGGAATTTTTAAATTCAGGCAAGGTTTTTTATTTGGGTGCTAGAAGTGATATAGTGGAACTTTTGCAAAATTGCGATATCTTTGTTTTGCCAAGCTATAAAGAAGGATTTCCAGTAAGTGTTTTAGAGGCGAAAGCTTGTGGCAAAGTTATTGTAGTAAGTGATTGTGAGGGTTGTGTTGAGGCAATTTCAAATGCTTATGATGGGCTTTGGGCTAAGACCAAAGATAGTAAAGATTTAATAGAAAAAATACAAGTTTTATTAGAAGATGAAAGTTTAAGAATCAATCTAGGTAAAAATGCAGCTAAGGATGCTTTACAATACGATGAAAATGTTATCGCGCAGCGTTATTTAGAACTTTATGATAGGGTGATTAAAAATGTATGAGAAATGGATAAAAAGAATTTTTGATTTTGTTTTGGCTTTGTTTCTTTTGGTGCTTTTTTCGCCTCTTATTTTAATCACTGCTTTGCTTTTAAAAATAACTCAAGGTAGTGTGATTTTTACTCAAAATCGTCCAGGTTTAAATGAAAAAATTTTTAAAATTTATAAATTTAAAACCATGAGTGATGAAAGAGATGAAAAGGGCGAGCTCTTAAGTGATGAGTTGCGTTTGAAGGCTTTTGGGAAGATTGTTAGAAGTTTAAGCTTAGATGAGCTTTTACAGCTTTTTAATGTATTAAAGGGTGATATGAGTTTTGTGGGTCCAAGACCTCTTTTAGTAGAATACTTACCCCTTTACAATGAAGAGCAAAAACTCCGCCATAAAGTGCGTCCTGGTATCACAGGATGGGCACAGGTAAATGGTAGAAATGCGATTTCTTGGCAAAAAAAATTTGAACTTGATGTGTATTATGTAAAAAATATTTCTTTTCTACTAGATTTAAAAATCATGTTCTTAACAGCCTTAAAGGTTTTAAAAAGAAGCGGAGTAAGCAAAGAAGGTCATGTTACAACGGAGAAATTTAATGGCAAGAACTGAAAAAATTTACATTTATGGTGCGAGCGGACATGGGCTTGTTTGTGCTGATGTCGCTACGAATTTGGGCTATAAAGAATGTATTTTTTTAGATGATTTTAAGGGTAAAAAATTTGAAAGCTCTTTGCCAAAATATGATATTTTCATAGCTATTGGAAATAATGAAATAAGAAAAAAGCTTTTTAACCAAATTTCAGACAGTGGCTTTAAGATCGTAAATCTTATCCACAAAAGTGCGATTATTAGCCAAAGTGCGGATATAGCAGAAGATGCTGGAATTTTAATAATGCCTTATGTGGTAGTAAATGCAAAAGCAAAAATCAAAAAAGGCGTGATTTTAAATACTTCAAGCGTGATAGAGCATGAATGTGAGGTGGGTGAGTTTTCCCATATAAGCGTTGGGGCTAAGTGTGCAGGAAATGTCAAAATTGGCAAAAATTGTTTTTTAGGGATTAATTCTTGTGTTTTGCCAAATTTAAGTTTGGCAGATGATAGCATTTTAGGGGGTGGGGCGACTTTAGTGAAAAGTCAAAGCGAAAAGGGTGTTTTTGTGGGAGTGCCTGCAAAAAGAATGTAGATATTTTAATCCTTAAAAAATTACTTTTAATCTTAAGATATAATAAAAATAAGCTTTGATTGCAAAAGAATTTTTAATGTTTGATACTTAGTAAATTATTTTAGATAAAATACATCATCTTAGTAAAATCACTGTTTATAATAAAGGATAAAAAATGAGGTTTTTTCTTTCTCCTCCGCACATGGGTGGCAATGAGTTAAAATATATAGAAGAAGTATTTAAAAGCAATTATATAGCTCCTTTGGGCGAATTTGTAAATCGTTTTGAAGAAAGTGTTAAAGATTACGCTCAATGCGAAAATGCTTTGGCGCTAAATTCAGCTACGGCCGCTTTGCACTTGGCTTTAAGAGTAGCAGGAGTGGAGCAAGATGATATTGTTTTAGCTTCATCTTTTACTTTTATTGCTTCAGTGGCTCCTATTTGCTATCTTAAGGCAAAACCTGTTTTTATTGATTGTGATGAGACTTTTAATATAGATATTGATCTGTTAAAGCTTGCTATTAAAGAGAGCGAAAAAAAACCAAAAGCCTTGATTTTAACTCATCTTTATGGCAATGCGGCCAAAATGGATGAGATCGTCCAAATTTGCGAAAAAGAAAATATTATTTTAATCGAAGATGCCGCCGAGGCTTTGGGAAGTTTTTACAAGGGTAGGGCTTTAGGAACTTTTGGAGAATTTGGAGCTTATTCTTATAATGGAAATAAAATCATCACCACTTCAGGCGGTGGTATGCTTATAGGTAAAGATAAGCAAAAAATCGAAAGAGCGAGATTTTACAGCACTCAGGCAAGGGAAAATTGTTTGCATTATGAACATTTAGATTATGGTTATAATTACCGCTTGAGTAATGTTTTAGGCGCTATTGGCGTGGCGCAAATGGAAGTTTTAGAACAAAGAGTGCTAAAAAAAAGAGAAATTTATGAGTGGTATAAAGAATTTTTAGGTGATAGTTTTGTCTTTTTAGATGAGCTTGAAAATTCAAGAAGCAATCGCTGGTTAAGCACGGCTTTGATTGATTTTGATAAAAACGAAATGAATGCTTATCAAAAATGTATAGAAATTTCGCAAAAAGACTTGATTTTGCATCCAAAAATTTCAAAACTTATAACAGATTTGCAAAAAGAGCAAATTGAAACACGCCCACTTTGGAAAGCTATGCATACTCAAGAGGTTTTCAAAGGTGCCAAGGCTTATGTAAATGGCAATAGTGAGTTATTCTTTAAAAAAGGGATATGCTTGCCAAGTGGCACAGCGATGAGTAAAGACAATGTGCGTGAAATTTCAGAACTTATTATCAAGAGCGTAAAGGCTTGATGATGGATTTTTATAAAAGCAAAAGGCTGATTTTTTTCTTATGTTTTGATGCATTTTTGTTTATACTCTCTATATTTTTAGCTTTTTCTTTGCGTTTTAGCGGGGAAATTCCTAGTATTTTTTATGAGGGTATGATTAAAGCGGGACTTATTTTACTGGTTTTAAAAATAGCTTTTTTATTTATTTTTAGAATTTATAAGGTGGCATGGCGGTTTTTTTCCTTAAGTGAAGCAAGAAAGATATTTTTTGCTTTGGTTTTGGCTGAAATTTGTTTTTTGTTGATTTTTTATTTTTACGATGATTTTTTCAATCCTTTCCCGCGTTCGGTTATAGGTATTGATCTTATTCTTTCTTATATGTTTGTAGGCACTTTAAGAATTTCTAAAAGAATGCTTATAGACTTTAAGCCTTCCCGCGCAAAAGAAGAAGAAACTCCTTGTATAGTGGTGGGTGCTACTTCAAAGGCTTTGCATTTGCTAAAGGGAGCAAAGGAAGGCTCTTTGGGTCTTTTTCCTGTGGGTGTTGTAGATGCTAGAAGAGAGCTTATAGGAACATATTGCGATAAATTTATCGTTGAAGATAAAAGTAAAATTAAAGATTATGTCAATGAAGGTGTTAAAACTGCTATTATAGCTTTAAAACTAGATCAAGCTGAGCTTAAAGCTTTGTTTGAAGAGCTTATTGCTTATGGAATCAGTGATGTTAAGATTTTTTCTTTTACAAGAAATGAAGCAAGAGATATCAGCATAGAAGATTTGCTTGCTAGAAAACCTAAAGATTTAGATGATAGTGCTGTGGCTTCATTTTTAAAAGATAAAGTAGTTTTGGTAAGTGGCGCAGGCGGAACTATAGGAAGTGAGCTTTGTAAGCAGTGTATTAAATTTGGTGCAAAACATCTTATAATGCTTGATCATAGCGAATTTAATCTTTATAAGATTAATGAAGATTTAAGCTTATATAAAGAAAAAATTACCCCTGTTTTGCTTAGTATTTTAGACGAGCAAAGTTTAGATGAGATTATTAAGGAGTATAAGCCTGAATTGATCTTGCATGCAGCTGCTTATAAGCATGTGCCTCTTTGTGAGCAAAATCCGCATTCTGCTGTGCTTAATAATATCGTAGGTACTAAAACTCTATGCGATGTAGCTAAAAAAAATAAAGTAAAAAAATTTGTTATGATAAGTACAGATAAGGCGGTACGTCCAACAAATATCATGGGATGCACTAAAAGAGTATGTGAGCTTTATACCTTAAATTCGAGTGATGAAAATTTTGAAGTTTCTTGTGTGCGCTTTGGAAATGTTTTAGGATCAAGTGGAAGTGTGATACCTAAATTTAAAGCTCAAATTGCAAATAATGAGCCATTAACCTTAACTCACCCTGATATAGTGCGTTATTTTATGCTAGTAAGTGAAGCAGTGCAGCTTGTTTTGCAAGCTGGAGCTATCGCAAAAGGAGGTGAGCTTTTTGTGCTGGATATGGGCGAGCCGGTTAAGATTATGGACTTGGCTAAAAAAATGCTTATTCTATCCAACCGAGAAGACTTAGAGATAAAAATCACAGGTTTAAGACGTGGAGAAAAGCTTTTTGAAGAATTGCTAATCGATGAGAATGATGCAAAGACAGAATATGAGAGTATTTTTGTTGCTAAAAATGAAAAGATGGATATTCAAATTTTAAATGATTATATTAAAAAATTGCAAGATTGCCAAAATATAGCTGAAATTTTAAAAGAAATAGTTCCTGAATTTAATCATAATAAAGATGGTAATTAATATTATTTTAATATATTAAAGTTTGATTTTACTGAAATTCTTTATGAAATTTTGGATTAAAAAATTAAAAAACAATCATTTTTATAAAAAAAATTAAACAAAAATATAGTAAAAAATGCTATAATTCACTTTTAAAATTTTTTAGAAACTTGATTAATAAGGCTAAAAAGGATACAATATATAAAATTTATGAAAATTTTGAAAGGACGAAATTGTGAAATTGTTAGTTGTTGATGACAGTTCTACTATGAGAAGGATTATAAAAAATACCCTAACAAGACTCGGACATAATGATGTTCTTGAAGCTGAACATGGAGTTGAAGCTTGGGATTTACTTGAAAAAAACGAAGATATTAAAATTCTAATTACTGATTGGAATATGCCTGAGATGAATGGCTTAGAGCTTGTTAAAAAAGTAAGAGCAGAAAAAAAATATGAAGATATGCCTATTATTATGGTTACTACCGAAGGGGGCAAGGCTGAGGTGATTACTGCCTTAAAAGCAGGGGTAAACAATTATATAGTTAAGCCTTTTACTCCACAAGTATTAAAAGAAAAACTTGAAGATGTTTTAGGTACCGGCAACGGAGACTCTGAAGCTGAGTAATTTTTAATAATTAATGCAAAAATTTTATTATGAACTGTTTCTTGAAATTCAAGAGCAGTATAAAAATTTATTTCTTGATTTTGTTTTCGATTTGGGTGTAGACGCTATAGAAGAAAAAGATAATGGTATTTATATACGCTCGGAAGAAAATTTAGAAGAGCTTGCTTGGGCAATTGAAATTTTTGCCCAAAAATTAAGTCAAAGATTCAATTTAAAAGAAAATATTATACTTCATAAAAGCATTGAAAAAAAAGAAAATAAAGACTGGGTGGAAGAATATAAAAAAGGAATAAAGCCCATTTTAATTGATAATATTTATATTCATACTACTTGGCAAGAAGAAAAAGAAAATTATCTTAATATTAAAATCAATCCTGCTTTAGCTTTTGGTTCTGGGCATCATGAAAGCACTTATGGCTGTGTAAAATTTCTACAAAAATTTGCTAAAAATAATTCAAGATCTTTAGATATAGGCTGTGGAAGCGGTATCTTAGCCATTGTTATGGCAAAATTAGGATGCAAAGTTGAAATTTGCGATACTGATGATTTGGCTATTGAAAGTGCCTTAGACAATGCAAAGTTAAATAATGTAAATTTCGCACAAGCTTGGCATGGTTCTGTAGATAAGGCAGAGGGATTATATGATTTGGTGGTTGCAAATATAATTGCTGATGTGATTTTGATTTTAGAAAAAGATATTAAAAAGCATTTAGAAGATAATGCTATACTTATCTTATCTGGAATTTTGGATAAGTATAAAACAAGAGTAAAAGAAAAATTTCAGGATTTAGAGCTTATTGATGAAATGCAAATTAATGAATGGTGCTCTTTGGTATATAAAAATAAAACAAAGGAAAAATGATGAATAATAACAACAATGCTCCTAATAATAAGGGTAATCCGCAGGGCAATAACTTTTTCAACAAGAATCCAATTTTTATTTTTGCGATTTTTGCTATTGTTATGATAATTGTCTTTAAGGGATTTTTTGATGGCAATGGATCTTTAGGTGGTGCTTTAAATGGAACTGAGGTTAGCAAAAATGTACCTTATTCTGAACTCAAAAAACTTATTGAAAGTGGACAGATCAATCAAGTAAGTATAGGACAAACTACTATAAAAGCAGTTTCTAGTGCTCAAAATACAGTCTATACTACTAAAAAAGTTAATGATCCTGAATTTGTAAGCTTGCTTGATAGTAAGAATATTGCTTATGGAGCTTATTCTGAAACAAATTGGTTTACAGATATTTTATTTTCTTGGGTTTTGCCTATATTTATTTTCTTTGGAATTTGGATGTTTTTGGCAAGTCGTATGCAAAAAAACATGGGAAGTTCTATACTTGGTATAGGCAGCTCTAAAAAACTTGTAAATTCAGAAAAACCAAAAGTTAAATTTAACGATGTTGCGGGCGTAGAAGAGGCAAAAGAAGAAGTTAAGGAAATAGTAGATTTTTTAAAATATCCAGAAAGATACATTAAGCTTGGTGCAAAAATTCCAAAAGGTTTATTGCTTGTAGGACCTCCGGGCACAGGAAAAACATTATTAGCAAAAGCAGTAGCGGGTGAAGCTGATGTGCCATTTTTTAGCGTTTCGGGTTCATCTTTTATAGAAATGTTTGTGGGTGTGGGTGCTTCTCGTGTGAGGGATTTATTTGAAAATGCAAAAAAAGAAGCTCCTGCTATTGTTTTTATCGATGAAATTGATGCCATAGGTAAAAGTCGTGCCGCAAGCGGTATGATGGGTGGCAATGATGAAAGAGAACAAACTTTAAATCAGCTTTTAGCTGAAATGGATGGTTTTGGGACTGAAAGTTCTCCAGTAATTGTTTTAGCAGCTACTAATAGACCTGAAGTTTTGGATGCGGCCCTTTTAAGACCGGGAAGGTTTGATCGTCAAGTTTTGGTTGATAAGCCTGATTTTAAAGGTAGATGTGATATTTTAAAAGTGCATATGAAAGATGTGAAAATTTCTCCAAAGGTTAAAGTAGAAGATATAGCGCGTTTAACCGCAGGGCTTGCGGGAGCTGATCTTGCAAATATTATCAATGAAGCAGCGCTTTTAGCAGGTAGGGATTCGAAAAAATATGTAGAACAAAATGATCTTGTAGAAGCTGTTGAAAGAGCTATAGCTGGCCTTGAAAAGAAATCACGTCGCATTAACGACAAAGAGAAGAAAATCATTACTTATCACGAATGTGGACATGCTTTAATTGCTGAAACTACAAAGGGTGCAAAACGCGTTAGTAAGGTTTCTGTGATTCCTAGAGGGCTTGCTGCACTTGGTTATACACTCAATACGCCTGAAGAAAATAAATTTTTAATGCAAAAGCATGAGCTTATTGCCGAAGTTGATGTGCTTTTGGGCGGGCGTGCTGCAGAAGAGGTATTTATAGGCGAAATTTCTACCGGTGCAAGCAATGACCTTGAAAGAGCAACAGATATTATCAAGGCTATGATTTCAATGTATGGTATGAGTGAAATTGCAGGCTTGATGGTGCTTGAAAAGCAAAGAAATACTTTTTTAACAGGTGGCCAAACTATAAAAGATTATTCTGAAAAAATGGCTGAATCTTTAGATGATTATGTTAAAAAGACTTTGGATGAGCGTTATAAAGATGTTAAAGACACTTTAAATACTTATAAGGGTGCGATTGAAACCATGGTTGCAGCACTTTATGAAGAAGAAACCATAGAAGGTGCTAAGGTAAGAGATATTATCAAAAGTTATGAAAATGAAAACAATCTTCCTACGCGTTTGCAGGAAATAAACGAAGAACATAAAGAAGAAAGCAAACAAGCAGAGTAATGGGAAAATATATTACTAAAGAAGGACATTGGTTTATAGCTATAGTTTTTATCTTATTTGTTATTTGTTGGATATTTTATAGCTTTTCTGTCCTTCTTTTTTTATTTTTATTGGTACTTTTGTTTATTTTTAGAATCCCAAATCGTGTAAGGGTATGCAATGATAGTAAGGCTATATTATCACCTATTGATGGCAGGATAACTAGAATAGAAAATACATTTGATAAATATTTAGGTGAAAGTGTTGAAATAAGCATTAAAAATGCTTTTTATGATGCTGGAGCTTTTTACACTCCTTTTAAAATGGATATTAATGATATTGCGCTAAAGCATGGACTTTTTTTATGCAGCGAATTAAAAAGCGCTAGAATAATGAATGAAAATGTAAGTATTTTTGCTTCAAGTAACGGATCTAATGTTGTTTTACGGATATATGCAGGCTCTTTTGATAGAAAATTGAAGCTTGATAATTTATCTCATAGCTTGACAGTTGGAGATAAAATGGGTTTTTTAATTAATGGAACCATAAGTATTTTATTGCCAAGAGATACACGAATTCATGTAGGACTTGGAGACGAGTTAAAATCAGGTTCTTTATTAGGCTACTTAGCTTAAGGATAAAAAATGAACAATAATAAATCACAATTTATTTATATTTTACCCAATCTTTTTACAGCAGCTTCAGCGTTTTTGGGTGTAATTTCTATAATCGCCTCTATACAAGGCAATTATTATATGGCTTTATTGTATATTATTTTTTCTTTAATATGTGATGGTCTTGATGGTCGTGTTGCAAGGCTTACAAAGACTACTTCTAAATTTGGCATTGAATTTGACTCTTTGGCCGATCTGATAGCCTTTGGCGCCGCACCGGCCATATTTTTTTATATGGTTATTGGCTCTGAATTTGGAAGATATGGCTCTTTAATAACTGCTTTTTTTGTTGTTTTTGGAGCAATACGCCTAGCAAGATTTAATGTCACTACAGGAACTTATGAACCATCTGTTTTTATAGGACTTCCTATACCTACTGCTGCTGTAGTAAGTGCTATTTGGACTTATAGTTATTATTATTATGATTTTTTAAGAGCATATGGAATCATTTTTTTAATCTTGCAAGCGATTTTAGGCTTGCTAATGGTTAGCAATATACGCTATCCAAGTTTTAAAAAGCTAGATTTTAATAGATCAAGTGTTTTAAAGGTTTTGATTATCTTAATTATTGTTTTTTCTTTTTTATATCTTTATCCACTTGAAAGTTTAGTAATCTTAGCAAGTTTGTATGTGATTTATGGGATAATAAGAGCGATTTATACCCTTATTTTTTCTAAATTTAAGATGAAAGCTTAAGCATAGAATTGAGCTATAGCCTCACATTCTGCTTTGCTAAATCCAGCCTTTATTCTTGCTTCGATATTAAGTTTTTTACCTGCTAGGGAAAATTGATTAAATATTTTACAAAGTTCTATAAAATCATAATTGTTTTGATTGGAAAATTTCCACCAGTTATCACCCTTGCTTACATGTTTTATTTCATCATTTAAGATAATATGCAAAACATCTTTTAAAAGACTTTTTATGGGATGGTTTGAGCTTTCAAGTTTTGCTACTACAAAAGGATTTGCATCAAGCCCCTTGGCTTCTAACCCTCGGTGAACCACTCCCATTCTTAAACTCAAACAATCTTTTGTGGCTTCAAGCGCGGCTTCTAAGTTATCATGAATAGCAAAATCCCCATATTTATAACCTAGCTCATCTAATGCTGCATTTAAAAGCTTGAAATGTTTGATTTCTTCATCGGCAACTTCTAGCCAATCGATATAAAATTGTTGAGGCAGATTTTTAAAACGATAACTTGCATCTAAGGCTAAATTGATAGCACTAAATTCTATATGCGCAATGGAATGAACAATCTTTGCTAAAGAATGGGTAGAATTTACAAATTTAGGACGTCTAATGCGAGTAGGGTGCAATAATTTTAAAGCAGGGTTAATATTTGTCTTAAAAATACTTCCTTGCTCGTGATTAAAAATGAATTTTTGGCTTTTAAAATCATCATAAAATATAGCAAAATTTTCAAATTTGTTATCAAGATTTTGCTCATAGAGTATTTTTTCAAGTTCATTAAAAAATTCTTTTTGCATTTTAAGTCTTTCTAAAATATTTTTTTGATTTTAATATATAAAACTAAATTTTTACTATAAAAAATTCAAACTAAAGCTTTTTTGGAAAATACATTTTGATAAAAAATAAAATTTGCTATAATTCTTAAGTAGTAATTTAGAACAATTTCATCAAGGATAAACTATGAAAAAATTAAACAAAGAAGAAGCTAGGGTTATTTTAAACAAGGGCACTGAAGCTCCTTTTAGTGGTAAATATAATAATTTTTACGAAAAAGGGATCTATCTTTGCAAGCAATGCGGGTCTAAGCTTTATAGATCTGAAGATAAATTCAAGTCAGGTTGTGGATGGCCAAGCTTTGATGATGAAATCAAAGGGGCTATTAAAAGACTTCCTGATAAAGATGGCATTCGCACGGAAATTGTATGTGCAAATTGCAATGGCCATTTAGGCCATGTATTTGAGGGAGAGGGTTTTTCTGCTAAAAATATTAGACATTGTGTTAATTCCATCTCTTTAGAATTTGTAAAAGGCGAATAATAAATGTTTTCAAATGTAGGCTCTGAGCTTTATTTAATGTTTTTTGCGGGCATAACATTATTGGCTGTGTTAAATCCTTTTGGTAATTTAACGCAATTTTTAGCCATGAGCGATGGCCTACCTTTAGCCCTTAGAAAAAAACTTTTTAGAACTATACTTTATACAGCATTGGCTATTGTGCTTGCTTTTTTATTTTCAGGACCTTTGTTTATGAATTATATTTTTAGGGTTTCTTTAGATGATTTGAGAGTTTCTGGGGGTTTGGTTTTAATTATAATGGCTATTAAAAATTTATTATTTTCAACCAAGCTTGCAACTCAAAGTTTTGATTCTTATCAAGAAGCAAATGAGAAAGAAATTTTACGCCAAAGTTTAATACCTATGGCTTTTCCAATGCTTGTAGGTCCTGGAACCTTAGCTAGTGTGATAGTGATTTCAGAGGATGGTGGATTGGATATAGCTTTTGGAGGTGTGATAATAGCTTTTATTTTTATGTTTGCACTTTTTCATTTTGCTGCTACGATTGAAAAAATTGTTGGAAAGCTTATTTTACATGTCTTTTCGCGTATCGCTCAGGTTTTTATTGTGGCGATGGGGTGTAAGATGATTATAATAGGTATCAAAAATATATTTAACATTTGATTAGACAATAAAAAGTTGATATGAATGCAAATCACAAGCTAATGATAATCAAAAATTAAAAAATAAGCATAAAAATGAAGAGAAGTTATATTTGATTGATTAAGGTGCTAAAATTTGTAAATCCACTTTCTTGATCACATTTTTCTTTTAAAATATTTAAAAATGTTTTTCTTTCGATATTTTTAGCTCCCATAAATTCTAAATGTTTATTATAAACTTGACAATCTATGACAAAATCATAGGGTTTAAGAAGCTTGCAAAGTTTGATTAAAGCTATTTTTGAAGCATTTTTTCTAAGGCTTACCATACTTTCTCCAAAAAAAACCTTACCTATAATCAGTCCATAAATTCCCCCAATTAATTCTTTATCCTCATAAAGTTCTAAAGTATGAACGTATCCTTGCTTAAAAAGCTCATAGTAATTTTCTATAAACTCATCATCAATCCAACTTTGAGGACGCGTGTTGCGACACAAATGGATAAGGCTTAAAAAATCATAATCAAGTTTAATTTGATAAAGATTGATAAATTTTTTCATATTTTTTTGGATATGAATTTCGCTGGGATTTAATACACATCTAGGATCAGGGCACCACCAAGTAACGGGTTTGTTAGTCCATGGAAAAAGCCCAAAACGATAGGCTTTTAAGATAAAATCAGGTTCTAGTTTTTGACTTAAAAAAACGGGTGCGTCTTTGGGCGCATCCATAAGTTTAGAATATAAGATCGAGCTTTCCATTTTTATTAAGCTTGATTTTAGCTATCCCGCCTTTTTTAAGTTTTCCAAATAAAATTTCATCACTGATTTTTTCTCCGATTTCTTCGGAAATAATGCGTTTTAATAATCTTACTCCAAATTCTTTATTGTAGGCTTTTTTCGCTAAGTATAGCTTAGCTTTTTCATCAGCAACTAATTGGATATTTTTAAGATTTTTAGAAATTTCATCTAATTCTTTTTGAATGATTTTAACAAGCACAGTATCATCTAGATCGTTAAAATGAAGAATTTTATCAATACGATTGATAAATTCAGGTGCAAAAAAATCTTTAATAGCACGGTTGCTTTTTTCTTCATTTTTGCTTAGGAATCCAAGCTCATTGCTTTCTTTTAGTCCTAAATTTGAAGTCATGATTATAATAGTATTTTTAAAGTCAGCTTTAAGGCCACTATTGTCTGTAAGCTCTGCATTATCAAAGATTTGCAAGAAAGTATTGCTTAAATCAGGATGAGCTTTTTCTATCTCATCAAAGAGGATAAGACTGAAAGGATTTTTTCGAACCGCATTGCTTAAAAGTCCTCCATCTTCATATCCCACATATCCTGCAGGAGAACCTATGAGTTTGCTTATGCTATGTTTTTCTGCATATTCGCTCATATCAAAACGCTCTAAATTTAAACCTAAAAATTCTGCTAAAACTTTGCAAAGTTCAGTTTTTCCAACTCCGCTAGATCCTGTAAATAAAAATACTCCTCGTGGGGTATTTAAATTTTTAAATCCTGCAAAACTTTGTTTTAGGGTCGCAACAAGCTTGTCAATCACTTCATCTTGACCAAATATTTTTGCCTTTAAATTAAGACTTAGATTCATCAAGGCTTTATTTTGATCAAATTCAAACATTTTATGATGATGAGTCATTTTGGCTAAAACTTGTTCTAAATCTTTAATATCGGCATTTTTTTTAGTTTTTGCCTTAAGAACATAAGAAGCTCCAAGCTCATCGACAAGATCTATAGCACTATCAGGAAGGTATTTATCGCTGAAAAATTTCTTGCCCCAAACAACAGCTTGCTGAAGGACTTCATCACTAATTTTAATCTTATGAAAATCCTCATATTTGCTTTTTAAGCCTTGTAAAATTTGAAAAGCTTCTTCTTGGCTTGGTTCATCTATATTGATTTTAGCAAAACGGCGACTTAAGGCTTTGTTTTTATCAAAAGTATTTTTATATTCCATAAAAGTGGTTGCACCTATACATTTTAAAGTACCATTGCTTAAGGCTGGCTTGAGTAGATTAGAAAAATCTGTATGTGATTCTCCAGTTGCTCCAGCTCCAACTATGGTGTGAATTTCATCTATAAATAAGATAGCATTAGGAAGTTTTTGAAGTCCTTCTAAGACTTCTTTGATTCGTTTTTCAAAATCGCCACGATATTTAGTCCCTGAAAGCAATCCTGCTATATCTAGGCTAAAAATTTTAGCATTTTGCAAATTTTTTGGAACTTTTTTTTCAGCAATGGCCAATGCAAGTCCTTCAACTATCGCAGTTTTTCCAACTCCAGCTTCTCCGATTAAAATAGGATTGTTTTTCTTGCGTCTTGATAGGATTTGTATAATGCGCTCAAGCTCGAATTTTCTTCCTATTAAAGGGTCTATTTTACCTTTTTGCGCCAAAAGCGTTAAGTCGCTTGCGTAAGAATTTAAATTTTCTATTTCGCTATTTTGTTTAAAATCTTGAATTTTTTCTAAATTCATACCATGTTTTTGTAAAAGAAAGCTCGAATATGTTCTATCATCTTGGATGAGTTTTTCTAAAAAATCAATGATTTTTATTTCATTTTTATGATTAAGAATTTCATCTAAAACTATAGAATTAACAGGTTCGATTTCTTGATCCAAACTTTGGTTTTTTTCTGCTATATAATTTTTAAGTTCACTTTCTAAAAGTTCAAATTCGGCATCTGCGAGTTCTTCAAATATTGATTTAAAATCTGAACTTAGTTTTAATATAGCAAAAAGCACATGCTCACAAGTTGTAAATTCATGACGATTGATAGTGCTTAAATGTTTAGCATTATCAAGGTATTTTTGTAAATTTTCTTGATATTTCATTCTTCTTCCACTCTAGTTTGTAAAGGAAAATTTGCCAATTTAGCAGCATCAGAAACTTTTTTTTGCTTTGAAAGTGCAATTTCTTGAGTGTAAATTCCACAAATTCCACTGCCATTAAGATGAACCTCTAACATAATTTTATTAGCTGTTTCAAAATCATGGTAGAAAATATTGATTAAAACTTCAATAACAAAGTCCATCGTGGTTACATCATCGTTTAATAATATAACCTTAAACATTTTAGGCTCTTTAAGCTTACTTTTTTCTAATACTTTTAACTTTGGCATTATTTTTCTTTATAAATTTTATCTAAATCATCTTGTATAAAATCTGTTGGAATTTTACCTAAATAAAAATTTGTTGAAGTGTTACTATCCCAATAATTGCTAAGATTTTGATAAATTCCATTTTTCATTACTACTTTAAAAGGCAATTGCTCCATGCTTTGATAATCTATATCTTTTAAAATTTGAGCAATAATACGATCATTTTGCGAATCATTACTTAAGAAATAATAAGCTCCATAATCATCAGCAAATTTTTTAACCGTTTCATCACTTACATCTTCAAAATGTGTTAGCCCCATGATAATAAATTTATTTGAGTTATTTTTCCAAAGTTTGCTAAGCTCTAAAGCTTCTTCTTTGCAAGGAGCGCAAAAAGTTCCAAAAAAATCAATCATCAACACTTTATCTTCCTCGCCTTCAACAATGAAGCCTTTATCGGTTCGAATTAAGGTTTTAGCTCCTCCATTTACGCTATTTAATACAATCTTATCGCCTTTGCTGTATTCTTCAAACATAAAATCATTTTGTATGTCTTCTTGGTGCGAACAAGCGCTTATAAAAAAACCTATAATGATAAAAAATGACAATATCGTTTTCTTTTTCATACTAGTCCTTTATTTGTAATTTTTCATAGCAGATCTTGCTTCCATATCTGCTTGTTTTTTCTTTAAACTTTCGCGTTTATCGTGCAGATTTTTTCCTTTGGCTAAGGCTAGCGTGGCTTTAACTTTGTTTTTATGGTTAAAATAGAGTTCTAAGACTACCAAGGTGTATCCCTCAATACTAACTTTGCCTAAAAGCTTATCTATTTGTTTGCGGTGCATTAAAAGTTTTCTAGCAGCTCTTTCTTCATGTTTATAATAAGAATGCGTAGTGCTAAGGTGTGATATATGAGCATTTAGCAAAAATAATTCACCCTTAATAATACGCACAAAAGAGTCTTTTAAATTTGCCCTTCCAGCGCGTAAAGCCACGACTTCACTACCCTTTAAAACCACTCCTGATTCAAAGCGTTCTATAATGCTATAATCAAATAAGGCTTTTTTATTTCTAGCAATGACTTTCATTGATGTACCTTAAAAACACTACTTCCGCTTCCACTTAGGAAAAAACCTTGTTCTAAAAAAAGAAACATTTTAGGATATAAAGTTACACAAGGAGTAAATAAATCATTAAGCTGGGTATTTTTAAAAGTTTCTAAAAGTTCTTTCGTGTTTAAATCTTTGTAAATTTTAGCTTCAAGAATGTTTTTTTCAAAATCAATTTCCCCTTTATCAAATTCATCATAAACTTTTTTAGTTTGACAAGATACTTCAGGAAAAACCCATTCTAGGCTCGGTATAGTATCATTAAATTCTTCTATGATTTCACCACATCCGCTTACATTAGCACTTTCAAAACCACTCAAGAAAAAAGCAATATCACTGCCTAATTGAGTGCTTAATTCTATAAGTTTTTGAGTGCTTAATTTTAAGTTTAGTTCTTCATTAATTAGCATTAAAAAACTTGCGCAATCACTACTACCTCCCCCAAGTCCTGCACATGTGGGGATATTTTTGATTAATTTTAAGCTTTTGGTTTTAAAAAATTCTTCTAATTTATTTTGATAGCCATTTTGACAAAGTAAATGATAAGCTTTTGTGATGATATTATCCTCGCAATTAAAATTGCTAATGATTTCAAAACCTTTAGGAGAATTAGAGCTTTTTTCAACGATATGAATTTCATCAAAAAGGTTTTTTAAAAGTATAAAGCGAGATTCTAAAAGATGATATCGTCTTTTATCAAATCCGACAAGTTTTAAAAAAATATTTGCTTTAGCATATGCTTTCATGGGATCAATTTTTTGCTTAAATCATCTAATTTAACATCGTTTTTTACCACAGAATGTAAATTCTCATCTTTGATTTGAGTAAGGAGTTCTTTTCTTAAAATCATTAGAGATTTTGGAGCATCGATGCCTATTTTGGCATATCCTTTTCCAGTTTGAACGATTTTGATTTCAATTCCTTCACCAATAACAATACTTTCATTTTCTTTTCGCGATAATATTAACATTTTTCAACCTTATTTAAAAGATATTCTACTTTATTTTCTTTAATATTTATAATACTAAAATACTTTTTATTTTCTATATAATAAAAACCCTCATCTTGAAATTTTAATTCTTCCAAGGATATTTTAGTGCCATTTTCAAGTTTTGTTAAATCTTTAATGAAATTGGGCTTTAAATTTAGATATTCTAACACATTTAAGCTTTTTTCGTGATTATAAAAAAATTCTCCCTCACGGGTGCGCTCAAGAGAACTTAAAGTGGCATTAATACCTAATTTTTTAGCAAAAAGCTCACAATAAGATCTTATATAAGCTCCTTCGCTAACGCTTAATTCAAGCTGTAAAAAGGGATGAGTATAATGTATGATTTTGCAAGAGAAAATTTCCATTATACAAGATTTTAACTCTATATTTTCACCTCTTTTGGCAAATTCATAAGCTCTTTTACCTTCTATTCTTTTAGCACTAAATTGCGGTGGAGTATAAGAAATTTTTCCTAAAAGTTCCATTTTGATTTGTTCTAA
Source organism: Campylobacter sp. JH32 (assembly GCF_017846535.1). Classification (NCBI taxonomy): domain Bacteria; kingdom Pseudomonadati; phylum Campylobacterota; class Epsilonproteobacteria; order Campylobacterales; family Campylobacteraceae; genus Campylobacter; species Campylobacter sp. JH32. The sequence continues at coordinate 41,780 of NZ_JAEQBS010000003.1, read as the reverse complement.
GAGTTTAATGTCAAAAGCTTTTATAAGCTTTATTTCTTGTATGTTTTTATTATCAAGACTTAGAGATTTAACCCCAAGCCAAAGTGTTGCTTGGTATGTTTTTGGAGTTTTTTTTAAAAATCTAAAAAGCTTAGTGTATTGCCCAAAGGCGACTATTAAAACCCCTTTGGCAAAGGGATCTAAGGTTCCTGAATAACCTGCCTTTTTATTTTTATATCTTTTTTTTATCTGACCTAAAAAAGCATTAGAACTCATTTCCGCGGGTTTAAAAGCAACAAAAATTTTATTCATACGGCTTTTTCCACAAAACTTGCCATAATAATGCGTTCTATCCCGCCAAAATTTATGGTAAGTTTTTCTTCTTTTGCGCTTTTATTGACACTAATAACGCGTCCTATGCCAAAAATTTTATGTTTGACTAGATCTCCTTTATGATATCCTTGTTCGGTTTTGTTTATAGAGATTTTTTTTGTTAATTGACTTTCTTCTAAAAAACGACTAGAGTCTAATTCCGTGCGACTTCCTCGGTAAAAACGAGATTTTGCAATGCTTAGCGATAGACATTTTTTAGCGCGAGTGATAGCCACATAAGCAAGGCGTCTTTCTTCTTCTATATCGCTTTCATTCAAAGGAAAAAATCCTTCTTCAAGTCCTACTATAAATACATGATCAAATTCCAAACCCTTGCTCGCATGCACACTCATAAGATATACACATTCTCCCTCAATCCCATCTTGATCGCTTAACAGTGAAATTTCACTTAAAATATCTTCTAGGGTTGTTTGTGGTTCTTCTTTTATTTTTTCTTTGATGCTTGCATAAAATTCATCAATATTTAATACGCGCTCATCGCCATCCTCTTGAAGAGCGTAAAATTCTTTAAGAGCAAAAAGTTCTTCAAATTTTTCAATCATTTTTTTTAAATCAGAATATTCTCTAAGTTTGTAAATATTTTGTATGAATTTTTTTGCCTCATTTTGTGCTTTTTTAAGAGAAAAAATTCCCACACTGCCATCGCTTTCGCACAATGCTTCAAAGAGTGAAATTTTTCTTTTTTGTGCATAATCTTCTAAATTTTGTAAAGCTTTTTCACCTATGCTTCTTTTAGGCCTATTGATAATGCGTTTAAAGGATAAATCATCATTAGGGTTGATTAAAATTCTAAAATAGCAAATGAGATCTTTGATTTCAAGTCTTTCATAAAAACGCATTCCGCTTAGCAATTTATAAGGAATTTTTTCCTTCATAAAGGCTTCCTCTATGGATCTTGAAAGAGCATTGATACGAAATAAAACAGCAATTTCTCCAGCATAAATGCCCGAATTTAAAAGCTCTTTGATTTTTTTAGCCACCAATGCACTTTCGATTTTTTCATTATCTGAACTTAGAATTTGAATATCTTCACCCTCATCTTTTGTGCAAAGTAGGGTTTTTCCAAGACGTTTTTTATTGTGTGATATTAGGTTATTAGCAGCTTTTAAAATCATACCCACAGAACGATAATTTTGCTCTAATTTAACAAGTTTTACATTTGAAAATTCACTTTGGAAATTTAAAATATTTTCTATCTTTGCACCACGCCAACTATAAATGCTTTGATCATCATCCCCTACAACGCATATATTTTCATGAACGCAGCAAAGATTTTTAAGAATTTTGTATTGTAAAGCATTGGTATCTTGATATTCATCGACTGTGATATAACGATAAAAAGAGCTTTGCTCTTTGGCGAAATTTTGATCATTTTCCAAAAGAATATTGGTCAAAAGTAAAAGATCATCAAAATCTACGAAATTGTGCTTGAGTAAATATTCTTGATAGTTTTGATAATAAATAGCAATTTTTTGCAAGGCTTGGTGTTTGATTTCATTATCTTTTAACAATTCTAGATCATTAAATACATCTTGAACACTTTTACTTTCATTTTTAAAGTGTGAGATAAACTGAAGAATTTGATGAGGGCTAGTTTTATCATCATTAATGAGTTCTTTTAAAATTTTTTTAGAATCATCATTATCGATGATAATAAAATTATTTTTTCTTCCTAATCTTTCTATATGGAGTTTTAAAAACAATAAGCCAAATTTATGAAAAGTGCAAAGTAAAGGATTTTCATTGCTATTAAGAAGGCTTAAGGCTCTATTTTTCATCACACTTGCAGCCTTGTTTGTAAAGGTTAGGGTTAGGGTATTGATAGCAGGAATTCCAACTTCCCCAATCATATAGGCAAGACGCGTTGTAATTGTTTTGGTTTTTCCACTACCTGCACCTGCTAGTATAAGCATAGGGCCATCGATATGACTTGCAGCCTCTTTTTGACTTTCGTTTAAACCTGTAAATAAATTCATTTTTTGAAAATGTCTTTGTTTTTAGGGTTGTTTAAAAAGATATTTTTGGATTTTTGTGACTTTGTATTATCTTTGCGTTTGTAAAAACTAAAATTAACAAACAAAACACTATTTTCAACTTGAATTTGAGTAATTGCTCCAAGATCTACTTTAACATAGCTAGCAAAATCATCAGGACCAAAACCTGCATGAAATTGTATATGATCTTTTTCTAATTGAATGGACTCAAAAGTATATCCTCCAAGGACAAATAATGCAAAAGGATTTTGTTTAACATCCAAATTTTCAGGCAACACAGGATCAAAATCAATAAAATTTGTATTAGCCACTATAGAAAATTCTATATTTTCTTGGATTAAGATTGAAAGTAAATCATAGCAATTTTTTTGCATTAAAGCAATGAAATTTTCATTTTCAAGAATTTTTTCTATCATTATTTTAGCCTCATAAATTCATCGATAAGTTTTTTGATTTCTACTATACCTATTTCCCAAAAGCTTTTATCTTCTATATCAAATCCAAACATTCCCACAAGTTCTTTTGGACTCACGCTTCCTCCAAGAGAGAGCATTTTGATATAAAGTTCTTTAAAATTGCTACAAGCATTGCTCTTGTAAAGCCCATAAAGCGCGAGTACTAAAAGCTGGGCATAAGCATAAGCATAACAATAAAAAGGGCTATGGATAAAATGAGGAATATAACTCCACCAAAGGGCATAATTTTTACTTAGTTCCACGCTTTCACCAAACATTTTTTGAGATTCTTCCATCCAAATTTGAGAAATTTCTTCACTTTTTAGCTCATTTTCATTAACATGAATGCGTCTTTCAAAACAAGTGAAATTAATCTGTCTATAAAGAGTGGCAAAAATATCTTCGATTTTTGCAGCATAAAGCGCTAACAATTCTTCTTTTTTGAGCTTGTTTTTAACATAATCAAATACCAACATTTCAGCAAACACTGAAGCAGTTTCAGCTGTAGTTAAAGGAGTATTTTGATTTAAAAAAGAAACATTATAAGAAAGTTTTTGATGTATGGTGTGTCCTAACTCATGAGCAAGCGTAAAAAGATCGCGCCTTCCATCTGTATAATTTAGCAAGATAAAAGGATGAGTATCTGGGGTAGCTGAATGTGAAAAAGCACCACTTTGTTTTTTATCTTGTGGATAAACATCTATCCAACCCTTTTTAAATGCTTCTTTTGCAATATCTCCAAGAACAGGAGAAAAATCATAAAAAGCATTTAAAATGATTTTTTTACTTTCCTCAAAACTGAATTTTGCCTCTTTGCCAATGGGTGCATAACGATCATAATCTTTAAGTTTGTTAAAGCCTAAAATTTGTTTTTTTCTTTTATAGAAATTAGATACGAGGTAAAAATGTTTTTGCGTGGTTTGAATCAGCGAATCAACACTTTGTTGGGTGATTTGATTTTGCAAGTGCCTTGGAGTTTCTGCGCTTTCATATCCGCGTAATTTGCAGATATTGTTTAATTCTGTTTTGATCATATTGAAAATAAAAGTGAGTAAATTTAAATTTTTATCAAGAGCTTTGGTAAATTTTTTAGCGGCTTTTTTTCTTATTTTTCTGTCATTATTGTAAAGCTTGCTTAAAATTTCTTCCTCGCTAAGCTTATTGCCTTCGAAAGGAATTTTTAATGCAGTCATGCTTTCATCAAATAATCTACTAAAAGCATTAGCTCCTGTGTTTGAAAGATAAAGCATTATGCGTTCTTCTTTTTGGCTTAGATTATAGCGTTTATTTTGAAGAAGATTTTGCAAGTAAAAATCATAGCCTTTGCAAAATTTAATCAATTCTTTAGTTTTTTCTTCACTAAGTTCACAAAATTCTAATTCAAAAAATAATAAATTTTCTTCTATTTTTTTACATTCTTGTTCATATTTAGTATAAAAAGAACCCTTGGAGCTATCCTTAGCAAAGCATAAATAAGCATAAGTCATAATTTTTGAGAGTATTAAATGTAAATGTTCGTATTCTTTTAAAGCGTTTAGAAAATCATCAGGGTTTAATTTATCTAAAGTAGTAGAATAATTTTTTTTGAATTCTTTAGATTGTTGAATATAGTTTTGCGTTGTGTTTTCTAATTCATCTTCGTTTTTAAACAATACTCCCAAATCCCAAGTTAACATATTTTCTCCTTAGCTTTCTAAAATCAATTTTTTTAAAACAGCCATTCTGATAGCAACGCCATTTTTAACTTGTTTTAAAACTAAAGCTCTTTCATCATCCATCACTTCATCGCTTATATCGATATTTCTATGTACAGGGCCAGGATGGAGCAAGATGAGTTTTTTATCTTTAATCAAATCAAGCTTGATACAAAAATCATTTGCATAATCTTTTAAAGAACCATAAATGATTTTATTATGTCTTTCTGTTTGTGTTCTTAAGCTCATTATAATATCGGTTTTTGAGATTAAATCTTCATTTAAAGAATAAGATTTTTTTAAAGGTGAATGAGGCATAAAATGGGGCGGTGCCACAAAGGTGATATCTAAACCAAATCTTGTTAGAAGCTCAGCGTTTGAAGAGGCAACTCTTGAATTTTTAATATCTCCTACGATTAAGATTTTTCTACCCTTGATATCACCTTTAAAATGTTCATAAATTGTAAAAAGATCAAGTAGGGCTTGAGTAGGGTGTGCATGTTTGCCATCTCCACCATTTACAACAGGACAATGCATATGAGAAGCTAAAATATGAGGTACTCCTGAATTTGCATGTCTTACTATGATAGCATTAGGACTCATAGCGTCTAAATTAGTCGCTGTATCATAGAGTGTTTCGCCTTTACTAGAGCTCGATCTTGAAACATCAAGGCGTAAAATTCTAGCTCCTAGTCTTCTTGCGGCACTTTCAAAGGATGAGAGTGTACGCGTGGAATTTTCAAAGAATATCGTTGTAACACTTTTGCCTTCGAGTAAGGTTCTAGGTTTTTCATCTAAAAAATTTCTTGCTTCTTCAAAAAGCTCCATTATTTCATCATTAGTAAAATCTTTTGTTGTGATGAGATGCCTCATTGTATTTACCTTATATCGTAATTTAACTCATCTTTAGAACAAATAGCACTAAATAAAACATCTGTTGAGCTATTTAATGCCGTTTCAACACTATCTTGTACTACGCCTATGATAAACCCTATTGCAACTACTTTCATAGCGATATCATAGTCTATGTTAAATAAAGAGCAAGCTAAAGGGATAAGTAAAAGCGAACCGCCCGCTACGCCACTTGCGCCACAGGCTGCAAAAGTAGCAATAATGCTTAATAAAAAGGCTTGCAAAAAACTTACTTGTATGCCAACGCTATGTGCGGCACTAAGGCTTAGTATAGCTATGGTTACTGCTGCACCTGCCATGTTTATGGTTGCTCCAAGAGGGATGGAGATACTATAAAATTCTTTATTGATTCCAAGTTTAGCACAAAGTGCCATATTTACAGGAATATTTGCAGCTGAGCTTCTTGTAAAAAAAGCAAAAAAAGCGCTGTGTCTTAAGCAGATAAAAATCAAAGGAAAAGGATTTTTTCTAGTATAAATGAAAACAATTAAGGCATTGATTACAAAAGCAACAAAAAGCATAGTAAGTACAAGCAATACTAAGAGTTTTGCGTAGCTTAACAATCCTTGCGCTCCTGTTTGTGCCACAGAATTAGCTACCAAACCAAAAATTCCAAAAGGAGCGAGTTTTACTATAAATTTAACAATTTTTAAAACCCCTTCATTGATATCTACAAAAATTTGTTTTGCTTCTTGCGAGCAATTTTTCAAAGCTATACCACCGCCTATTGCCCAAGCTAAAATTCCTAAATAATTTCCACTTGAAAGTGCATTGATAGGATTATCTACTATATTTAAAAGTAAATTCTTAAAAATTTCATTTAAATGCATAGGAGAAGTATTTTCTGCTTTTTGAACTCCTTCTAGGACTAATTCCACAGGAAACATAAAACTTGCAATCACTGCACAAGCTGCTGCTAAAAAAGTTCCTACAATATATAAAATGACAATATTTCTTATCTTAGAACTACTTTGAGAAAAATCTCTCGTACAAATCGAAGTTAAAATGAGTATAAAGACAAGAATAGGAGCTATAGCTTTTAAAGCATTGGTAAATAAAACTCCCAATAAATTGACAACTTCAGCTATTTCCTTAGAGCTTATTCCTACGAGTATGCCTAAAATTATACCTGCGCAGATTTGAAGGATTAGACTACCTTTGGCGTAGCTTTGAACTAGTTTTGAGAACATAAGAACCTTTATTATTTTGAAATTTGATGCAATATATCGGACTTGATTTTAACGAACTTTTGCTTAATTTTAGTGAATTTTTTAAAGCATTAAGCTTGAATAAATTTATTTGAGTTAGAATTGTAACTCATTTTTTATGAAAGGACTTTTTATGTATCTATTCACTTCAGAAGTCGTAAGCGCAGGTCATCCAGATAAATGCGCTGATATAATCGCTGATACAATAGTGGATATACTCTTGAAAAATGACAAAAATTCAAGGGTGGCGAGTGAGGTTTTTGTCGCAGGAAATAAGGTTGTGATAGGAGGAGAAGTTAAATCAAATCACAAGCTTAGTAAAGCCGATTACGATAATTTAGTTAAAGATGTTTTGAAAAATATAGGCTATGATGGAGCAGGATATTTTAGTAAAGAACAATGTTTGCATCCTGATGAAGTCGATGTTATGGTATTTTTAAATGAGCAAAGCCCTGATATTAATCAAGGTGTAGATCAAGAAGATGGTGAAACAGGTGCTGGAGATCAAGGTATTATGTTTGGTTTTGCAAGTTGTGAGGCTAAAGAGTATATGCCAGCAGCTATAAGCTACGCAAGAGCGCTTTGTGATAAGGTTTATGCTTATGCAAAAGCTCATCCGCAAGAGTTGGGTGTAGATATTAAAACTCAAGTGACTATTGATTATGGTACAAAAGCTAATTTTGAAAATTGTAAACCGCAAAGTATTCATACTATCGTTGTTTCTGTACCTTGCGTTGAAAGTATGAAAATAGAGGATTTAAGAGCTTTAGTAAATAAATTGATCCTAGAAAGTGATTTACCAAAAGAACTTTTTAATCCTGAAAAAACTAGAATTTTGATCAATCCAACAGGAAAATATGTCAATCACTCTTCTTTACATGATAGTGGTTTAACAGGAAGAAAACTTATAGTGGATAGTTTTGGAGGATATGCTCCTATAGGAGGGGGTGCGCAATCTAGCAAGGATTATACCAAGGTTGATAGAAGTGGACTTTATGCGGGCAGATGGCTTGCTAAAAATATAGTCGCAGCAGGACTTGCTAAAAAATGTATAGTTCAACTCAGTTACGCCATAGGTGTTGCTAAACCTACTTCTGTAAGTGTAGATTGTTTAGGAACCAATACAGGGGTAAATGATGATGTTTTAAGTGATTTTGTAATGAAAAATTTCTCTTTAACCCCAAATTGGATTCGTGATAAATTTGGTCTTGATAAACCTAGCAAAGACACTTTTCTTTATGCTGATGTAGCAGCTCGCGGACAAGTAGGACAAAAGGATTATCCTTGGGAAAAACTTGATGCTATAGATCAATTTAAGACTTTAATTAAATAAGCCTTGTTTTTCAAGGCTTATCATACTTTAAATTTCATCTTAATATAAAACCAATTTAAAATTCAAACTTCATCAATAGACTTATTGAGATTGTAAAAGAATATATAGGCAAAAGTATCCACGATACAAGGTATGATAGTCCATTTCTTATGAATATGAAAAAGACAGAAAAAGCTTATTTATAATCGCAGAAAGAAAAACAGACAAGCGATTGTTTAAATATCTAATAAGAGATTTTAAAGATTTAAAGGCTTTATAAAAAGTAAAGGATAAAGCCGAAGAGTTATTTTATCTTGATAGTGAGATGGTTGAAAACTCTAAAAAAATGCAAGGGATATTAAAAGGCTTGATAGATAAAAATAATTCTTAAGCCTTAATATCTATGCTTTTTGGTGCAGAGTTTAAAGAAAGAATTTTATTAAATTCTCCTGTATCATCATCGCTAAACTTCATACCAAAAAGAATTTCTAATTCATCGCTTGTGCCAAATTTATTTTCCAGTAGCTTTTTTAAAAGCTCATTCATTTTATTATCATCTTTATAGGTTTCGCTTGAACTTTGCGCTTGTATAGGTTTAAATGGCTTTTCTTTGTCTTCTTCTAAAGTTTCTTTGTTATTTGTATTTTTTGTAGGATTGTTTAAATTTTCTTTTTGTTCTAGTATTTTTTGTTTAAAATCATCAATGCTCATATCTGAATTTAATAAATCAAAAAGCTTAAAAATATCTCCTTTAAAATTCATACTATTTTCACTTATGAATTTGTTTAAATTATCAATTTCACTTTGACTCATAGTTTTATCAAATCCTTGCATTTTGCCTAAAATACTTGTTTGTCCTTCGATAAAATAGTTTTTTGCTTGAAATCCAGTAAAGAAAGTCATAAAAATACCACTTTTTGTTATAGTTTTATCATTATTACTATAAGGAGTAGGATCTATTAAAGAATATTTAAAAATATCACTTTTATCATCAAGTGAGAAAAAAGTCATTATTTTTATATTATGGGAAGTCGGAGAGTAATTTTGATAATTAGACATAAAATCTTTATACTCTTTATCATTTAAATTATATTTTTTATTTATCTCCAAAGTATTTTGATTAAATTCGAAACCTTGTGGTATTTTTACTAAGTCTTCTTTTGTAAAATTGATTTTATTGTTTAACTCATCATTTAAAAGTTGTGAAAATACTTTATAAGCATTTCCTATACTTTTTGCTATATCAATATTAATATAACTTGATAATAGACTTTTTGTTTGAATATTAACAAAATTTTCTATATCTTTAGCATAAATCTTATAATCTTTTGGTAAGCCTGCAGCTTCGTTAAAATCGCTTGTAAAAAAGCCATCTTTATCTACGCCATATCCTAGCATTTTACTTACTGCCCTAGATTTATCGCTTACAAGGTTTGAAGTTTCATTTACAGTGTTAGATGATTTTGTATTTGGAGTATTGTTGCTATAAAGTATTTGTATAATTGTAGCTTGAATAGGAATTTATACCATTAATCATCTTTGCCACCTTATAAATAAAGTTTTATTTATAAAGTAAATCGGCAAAAATGATTTTTTCTTAAGTAAAAATTGTATTTAATGAGGAATTCCTGCTGTTAATCCACCATCAATCAAATAAAGTCCACCAGTTATAAAACTTGCCTTTGGACTTGCTAAAAAATAAATCAGCTCGGCTACTTCATTGGCTTGTCCTACTTTTTTTAAAGGATATTTTTCTGCTTCATTTTGCCAATAAAAATCTGTATTTCCACCATGTGTAATGTTGGCAAAGTCTTGAAATAATCTCTCTGCCATCGGTGTTTTGATAGTTCCTGCACATACAGCATTTACTCTAATTTTTGGTGCTAAATCTAAGCTTAAAGATTTTGTTATTTGTCCTAAAGCACCTTTTGTAAGTCCGTATGCAAAGCTATTTGGCTTTCCTACAAAACATTGGTCAGAGGCATTGATTACAATACTTCCGCCTTCTTTTTTCATATGAGGAATGGCGATCCTCATGGTGTTTACATAGCCATAAATATTGGTTTGAATAATCAAATCAAGCTCCTCATCGCTAATATCAAGAATGGTATTGCAGCGATGAATTCCTGCATTTAAAGAAATTACATCAAAATTTCCAAATTTTTCTACTGCTCTAGCGACAGCATTTTTAATATCTTCTTTATTTTTTGTATCTCCTGCTATAAATAAGACATCTTTTAAATTATTCGCTATTTTTTGTCCTTCTTCTTGATTGATATCCATAAAGGCTACTTTATAGCCTTCATTATGAAATTTATGTACACAAGCATTGCCAATACCAGTAGAGCCTCCTGTAATAAATACAACTTTATCCATAGCATTATCTCCTTTTGTAAATTATAAAGAAATTATTAAAACATATCTAATTTTAAAATATCTTAAAATTAAAATTTAATGATTAATTTTTTTGAGAGCTTGTGTATTTAATATAATTTTTTGCACAAAGATAAAAATTTTTTAACTTTTATCTTGCTTGTTAAAATAATTTTTAATCTTTTGCACAAATTTTTCTTTAGGTTTGATTACACCACTTTCCTTGCCATTTGTGGCATGGTATACACTAACTCCATATTTGCTTGCATAAAATTGCATGAGTAGTTTTTGTAGTTTGTATTCGCTAGAATAATTAAACCAAGCATTATTACTTATGGCTATAATAATTTTTGAATTTTTATAATTTTGTTCTTTTGTAGCTTCGTAACAAATAGCATTGGTAATGATTTGATCATTGAGTTTGTATTTGCTTTGTAATGGTCCTTGATCAAATTCTGCTATATTGGGTAAGAAGTATTTTTGTATTGTTTTTTTGAAAAATGGAATTTCTTCCCCAAAAGGTACTAAAAAATGTTTATTGAGTATATAGCTATTGCCTCCTTTAAAAATATATGTACTATTGTAAGTTTTACCCTCTTGTATGTTAAATGCTCCAGTTATGATGATAATTTGGTATGATAGCTCTTTTAGCATTTTTTCGTATAAGGTGTTTTTGAGATTAAATGCAAAAGCGGTTTCTGGCAAGATGACGAGCTCTTTTTTTTCATTGATGGCTTGAATAATTTCTTTGATTAGATTGTCTGAATTTACAGATACATTTTCTTGAAGGAATTTTTGATCTTGAGATATATCTGTGGAGATAAGCTTATAGGATAGATTTAGCTCTTCTGATTTTTTTTCATCGTATTGAAAGCCTATAAAAAATATAATTAAGAGAATAGCAATTTTATAATATCTTGAAATATAATTTTCATGAATAATATATGCTAGTAAAAAAATACAAATAATACCACGATAACTTGGGTCAAAAAAACCATATACAGTATAAACTCCCCAATTAAGCCAATCAAAGCCTAAAGGATGAATAAAGCTTAAACAAAAAATTCCGCAAAGGCGTAAAAAATCGAATTTAAATAAATAACAAATTCTAAAGAGTATTCCATAAACTATACCTATAAGGATAATAACTATAGGTACTAAATAATTTAAGTCAAAATAAATCGAAGAAAGTCCTATCCACCAAAACCAAAGTATCCCTACAAAAAATCCTATCCAAAAATATTGCTTAGGACTTTTGCTTTTTAAAAGCAAGACTAAGCCCCAAATTGCAAGAAATGAACTGATCGCTTGGGTAAAAATATTTTCAAAAAAAGATAAATAAATACAATTTGAAAGCAAAAATGCTATAAAAAAGACTTTTATTATTTTAAAAATGGTAGAATTAGTGTTTAATTTTTTTGGAATAAAGGAAAAATATGGCAGAAAATTCAATTTTAACTTCATTGTTACCTCTTGTTGTGCTATTTGCAATTTTTTATTTTTTGGTTATAAGACCACAACAAAAACAAGCAAAAGCACATAAACAAATGCTTGAGTCTTTGCAAAAAGGAGATAAAATCATCACTAATGGCGGACTTATTTGTGAAGTCGTAAAACCAGAGGACGATTTTATCAAAGTTAAGCTTAATGAAGACAATGTTACTGCAAAAATTTCAAGAGAATTTATAGCAAAGAAAATTGATGCGTAATTCTAAAATCACTTATCGATTGGTTGTTTTTATTGCGGTATTTATTTTTGGAGTTGTTTTTTCACTCCCTTCTTTTTTGCAATCCGAGCGAGGAGTGAAAATCAATTTAGGGCTTGATTTACAAGGCGGACTTTATATGCTTTTGGGTGTAGATAATCAAGAGGCTGTAAAATCTAAAATCAAATCCGTCGCTTCTTCTTTGAGTTATTCTTTTAACAAAGAGAATATTTTAAACGATGGATTAAATATCCATGATGATAGTTTGGATTTTACTTTATTAGATAATGCAGATATAGTTAAGACTGAGAATTTGCTTAAGGAAATTAATGGACTTAATGTGCAAAGAGAAGATATGCATTATACAATTTCTTTTACCTCAGAAGAGGTTAAAAGTATAGAGAATTTTGCTCTTTTGCAAGCAGTTGAGACTATTAGAAATCGTTTGGATCAATTTGGCTTAGCAGAACCAACGGTTGCAAAACAAGGCGAAGATAAAATCTTAGTCGAATTGGCAGGAATTAAAACCAAAGAGGATGAACTAAGGGCTAAAGAGCGCATTACTAAAGCAGCTCATTTGCAACTCATGGAAGTGGATGATTCTAAAATGAGTCAAGCTTCTAATATGAGTGATGCTGAAGCGGCAAGCTATGGGCTTGTTTTAGTTCCTGATTCTAGAAATCCAAATTTAAAATATCCTTTAAAAAGCATTCCTATTTTAGATGGTTCTATGCTTACAGATGCTAGAGTAGGGCTTAGTGATACGAGTAATTATCCTGTTATTAATTTTACTTTAAATGCTGAAGGTTCTAAGAAATTTGCTGATTATACAGGAGCAAATGTTGGAAAGCGTTTGGCTATCGTGCTTGATAATAAAGTATATTCTGCTCCATCGATTAATGAACGCATAGGCGGTGGAAGTGGTCAAATCAGCGGGGCTTTTACTCAAGAAGAAGCACGAGATGTGGCTGTGGCTTTAAGAAGTGGGGCTTTACTGGCGCCAGTTAAACTTTTAGAGCAAAGAAGTATAGGTCCATCTTTGGGTGCTGATAGTATTAAAATGAGTATGATAGCTCTTATAGGTGCTTCGATTTTTATCGTGGTATTTATGGTGCTTTATTATGGTATGGCAGGAATTTTTGCAAATATTGCAATGCTCGTTAATGTTTTGGTTGTTGTGGCTGTAATGGCAATGTTTGGTGCAACTTTGACTTTACCAGGTATGGCAGGACTTGTTTTAACTGTAGGTATGGCTGTTGATGCCAATGTTATCATTAATGAGCGTATCAGAGAGCTTTTGCGCGAGGGTGCAAATATCAAAGCAAGTATAGAGCAAGGTTATAAAAATGCTATGAGCGCGATAATAGATTCTAATATCACCTCTCTTGTAACCTCTATAGCACTTTATGCTTATGGAACAGGTGCTGTTAAAGGATTTGCAGTGACTTTAGGAATTGGTATTGTTGTTTCTATGATTACTGCTATTTGGGGAACGCATGGAATGTTTGATTATTTTATGCAACGCATAGAAAAAAGTAATAATACAAGATTTTGGTTTGGCTATAGGAGAAGATAATGCAGTTTTTTAGCGAAAAGAAAATTTATGATTTTATGAGAATGCGTTTTGCTGCTATTTCTCTTTCTTTTATTTTGTTTTTTGGTTCTATTTATTTGCTTTGGGATAGGGGTTTGCAATATGGCATTGATTTTAGCGGAGGAACTTTAGTTCAGCTTAAATATGAAAATGCAGCTCCTATAACACAAATTCGAGAAATTTTAGAAAAACAAGGAACTTTTCAAAATTTATCTGTAACTGAATTTGGAAGTAATGAAGAAGTAACCATACGCTTTTTAGGAAGTAATGATAATGTAAGCAATGATATAGGTGAGCATATAAGCACTCTTTTAAAGGATACGGGAAAATTTGAAGTGCGTCGTGCTGATGTGGTAGGTCCAAAAGTAGGTGATGAACTTAGAAATAAAGGACTTATGGCTATAGCTGTATCTTTGATAGCAATTTTAATTTATATAGCGTTGCGTTTTGAGTGGCGTTTTGCTCTTGCGGCTATAATCAGTGAAATTCATGATGTTGTGATTACTTTAGGGGCAATTTCTTTATTTAAAATTGATGTCAATTTAGATACTTTGGCTGCTGTTTTAACTGTGCTTGGGTACTCTTTGAATGATACAATTATTATTTTTGATAGAATCAGAGAAGGTATTAAAACAAGTAAAAAAACCGAACTTGCACCTATTATCAATGAAAGTGTTTCAGCAACTTTATCAAGAACGGTTTTAACTTCAGGGTTGACTTTAGCAACCGTTGTGATACTTTATTTCTTTGGCGGGGAAATGATACAAGGATTTTCTTTGGCTTTAATTGTAGGTATTATAGCGGGAACTTTAAGCTCTATCTTTGTTGCAAGTCCGACATTATTATGGTTTAAATTTAGTGTGCTTGAGTTTAGAAATAAAGAAATTGAAAAAGCAAAAAGAAAACAAGATAAAGAACGCAATCGTGCAATGTATGAAAAAGGAACAGTGTAAGGAGAATTTATGGCTTATGAAGCAAGTTTAATAGAAAAAAAATGGCAAAAAATTTGGGATGAAAATGAATATTTTGAGCCAAAAGATGATTTAAATTTGCCTAAAAAATATATTTTATCGATGTTTCCTTATCCTAGCGGACGCATTCACATGGGGCATGTAAGAAATTATACTATAGGTGATGCTTTAGCAAGATATTATCGCAAGATAGGATTTAATGTTTTACATCCTATAGGTTTTGATAGCTTTGGTATGCCTGCTGAAAACGCAGCTATTAAACATAAAATTCATCCTAAGTCATGGACTTATGAAAATATAGCTTATATGAAAAAAGAACTTTTTTCTTTAGGTTTTTCTTTTTCTAAAAAAAGAATGCTTGCTACTTCAGATCCACTTTATACAAAATTTGAGCAAGAATTTTTTATTAAGATGTTTGAAAAAGGTTTGATTTACACTAAAGAAGCAAATGTGAATTGGTGTGAGCAAGATCAAACGGTTTTGGCTAATGAGCAAGTTGAAGACGGAAAATGTTGGCGTTGTGGTCATGAAGTGGTGCAGAAAAAAATGCCAGGTTATTATGTAAAAATCACTGCTTATGCTGAGGAACTTTTAAAAGATTTAGAAGAATTAAAAGATAAATGGCCTAATCAAGTTTTAACTATGCAAGAAAATTGGATTGGTAAAAGCGAAGGTTTGGAATTTTCTTTAAATTTAGACGAAGAAAGCAAGCAAAAAACTAAAGAAAGTTCTTTAGAAGTTTTTACTACAAGAGCAGATACAATTTATGGAGTTTCGTATATCGCTTTAGCTCCAGAACATAAAATTGTTCAAAATTTGCTTTCGCAAAATTTATTAAATCAAGATGTATTAAATAAAATCAAAGCTATTCAAAATCAAAGCCCAAGAGAAAGACAAAGTTCTGAAAAAGAAGGTTATTTTTTAGGAATTTATGCCATTCATCCTTTAAGCGGAGAAAAAATTCCTTTATGGGTGGCTAATTTTGTCTTGGCTGATTATGGTAGTGGAGCGGTTATGGCTGTTCCAGCTCATGATGAAAGAGATTTTGAATTTGCTAATAAATACAAACTTGAAATCAAGCAAGTGATTGAGTGTGAAGATGCACAGCTTCCTCATGTTCAAAAAACAGGAAAGCTTATCCAAAGTGGTGAATTTAATGGGTTTGATTGCAATGAAGTAAGAGCGAGAATTATTTCAAAATTTGAAGATGAAAAGTTAGGAAAAAGGGTTATTAATTTTAAAATTCGCGACTGGGGAGTTTCTCGCCAAAGATACTGGGGTGCTCCTATACCTATGGTAAAATGCAAAAATTGTGGGATTGTGCCTCAAAAAATTGAGAATTTACCTATTACCTTGCCTGAAGATATTCAAATCACAGGAGAGGGCAATCCGCTTGAAAAACATCCTATTTGGAAAAATTGTACTTGTCCAAAATGTGGACAAGAAGCACAAAAAGAAAGCGATACTTTGGATACTTTTTTTGAAAGTTCATGGTATTTTGCACGCTTTGCAAGTGATGAAAAAACATGGCAAGAAAAGGCTTTGGATAAAGAAAGTGTGAAGTATTGGATGAATGTTGATCAATATATAGGTGGCATAGAGCATGCCATTTTACATTTGCTTTATGCAAGATTTTTTCAAAAAGTTTTAAAAGATTTAGGCTATTTAGAGGATAATGAGCCTTTTGCTAGACTTTTAACTCAAGGTATGGTTTTAAAAGATGGTGCCAAAATGTCTAAATCCAAAGGAAATGTAGTCGATCCTGATGATATTATCAATAAATACGGAGCCGATACTGCAAGACTTTTTATCCTTTTTGCTGCACCTCCTGCTAAAGAACTTGAATGGAATGATGATGCGGTTGAGGGGGCTTATAGGTTTATTTGCAAACTCTATGATAGGGCTCAAAATGTAAGAGCTGGGGAGCTTTTAGAATTTAAGCATGATGATTTAAATAAGGAAGAAAAATACGCTAGATTGAAAGTGTATGAAGCTTTGAAAAAATCTTTTGAAGTTTATACTCAAAGCTTTGCTTTTAATACCCTAATCGCTGCTTGTATGGAAGCGCTTAATGCTTTAGCTCCTTGTAAAAATGAAGCTTTAGAACAGGAAGCTTTTTATATTATCTTAAATATTTTAGAACCTATTATTCCTCATGTGTGCTTTGAATTAAGTGATAAGCTTTTTAAATGCGAGAATTTTAAGGTTTTAAATTTAAAAGAAGAAGTTTTTGTAAAAGATAGTTTAAATTTAGGCATCAGCGTAAATGGCAAAAAGCGTGGAGAAATTGAAGTTTCAAGCTCGGCAAGTCAAGATGAAATTTTAGAGCTAGCAAAGCAAAAAGTTTCAAAATGGCTAGAGGGTAAAAACATAGTTAAAGAGATTTATGTAGAGGGAAAACTGGTAAATTTGGTGATAAAATGAAAGGAATTTTATTTTTTATCGTAGCTTTGTTTTTAGGGGCGTGTGGTTATGTTCCAACTTCAAAAGTAGCGGATAATATTTTTGATGATAAAGTATATGTGAATGTGGAATTAAGCCTTCAAGATCCTAGAAACAGTATTTTCGTAGCCGATACGCTTAAAGAGATGGTTATTTCAAAATTGGGACGAAGATTGGCTTTAAAACATGAGGCAGATGATGTGATCAATGTTAGGATGAATAATCTTGAATTTATCCCTTTAATCTATGATCAAAATGGTTATGTTGTAAGCTACAAAGCCAAACTTAATCTAGAATTTAAAGTGGTATTTAAGGATGGTAGCGTCGAACATTTTAATACAAGTGGAAGCTATAATTTTGATATATCACCTAACAGTATTATCAGTGATACAGCGCGCTACGAAGCTATACGCTCAGCTTCTAGCGAAGCTTTTGATGAATTTATTTCAGTAATAGCTATCAAGGGACAAAAGCGTGCTACCCAATATTAATGAAATAGCAAAAGAAACTTTAATCACACTTAAGGATAGAAAGCTTCGTCCTACCCCTGAAAATTATACAGAAATTTTTGAAGAGCTTTCTAAAAAATATGGTTTAATAAGCTCAAATAAAGCCAAGCTTGAAAAATATAAAGCTTTGCTTTTACCAAACTATCAACAAGAGTTAAATTCTAAATCCATCCGTACTTTAGAAGAATTAATAAGCTTTTTAATCTCCGCATTAAATAGACAAAATGGAAAGCAATTTAGTGAATTTTTCGATTTTTTGGCTACCTTATCTAAAAGTTTGCAAGTAAGTAAAGATAAAAAAATCAGAGACTTGGCTAAAATTACTTCTATTAGAATTTCAAAAACTATGGACAGCGAAAGTATTTATTTGCTTTCTAAAAAATGGAAAGAATTTGAAAAAAATTATAACGAAAATGATTTAGAAGGCGGATTAAGAAGATATGGCATCGCAAAATATGATGATTTTGATACCGTGGTTAAAAAACTTCTAAATAAGTTAGAAGAAAGAAGTTTAGAAGTTTTTGCTGAACTTTTGGCCTCTTGTTTGAATCCATCTTTGGTTGAGGATCTTAAAATTCATGGTTTTGCACAAAATTTACTTCAAAAACCCTTTCTTTTAAGTGAAAGCGGTTTTAAAAATGAACTTTTAGAATTTGTCAATCGTCGTGTGATGGTTGATAATATGTATGTGCAAAAAAATTTAAATTTTTTTAATGATAACTTGAAAAAGATTTATGAACTTTTTATGCTGTTAAACAAGTCCAATGAGCAAAATATGGATTTTATAAATACCTTAAAACCCGATAAACAAGGGGAAATAAAACTTAGTTTTGAACTTTTAAAACAAAAATTTATGCAACTTAATGAGAGGATTAATTCTTTAAATGCACAAATTGAATTTACGCAAAATTTAGAAGAGCGTGAATCTTGGAGTGTTTTAAAAGAGCTTGAGAGATTGGATGAAAATTACAATAAATATAAAGTTAATTATTCTTTAGCATTATTTTCTATAAAAAATTATCGTTTTATTATGGAAAGGTATGGGGTAGGTAGCTTAAATGAAATTTTTGTGCGTTTTAAAAAAATTTTAAAAGATAATTGCTCTGAATTTGATGAGCTTTGGATGATAGATGAAAAGAGTTATCTTATTATTTCACCTGGAAGAAATAAAGAAAAAGTGGCACAGCTTGTCCGAGAAAATTTAAAGACTATTGAAAATTTTCGTTTTATTTATAAGCAAGATATTATTACTCCAAAAATTATCACAGCTTATTTGGATAAGCAAAGTAAGCCCCATGCTAATATTTTAGAAGAATTAATGAATCAAATTTCAAATTTAGATGAAAGAAACAATGCAAAAGATCAGTAAGGTTGATGAATTTTTAGTACAAAAAAGTACAAATTATGACAAGATCGATCGTTTTGTTATGTTTAGAATGTATGAAAAATATAAAACAAATTTTTCGATTAAACCCATTGTGCATATTATAGGAACCAATGGAAAAGGAAGTACGGGTAGATTTTTAACCCAGCTTTTAGAAGGCTTGGGTTTTAAAGTGGGGCATTATACCAGTCCGCATATTTTTGAATTTCGTGAGCGCTTTTATAAAAATGGAGATATTATTAGCGAAAATGATTTAGAGCTCGCGCATGAAAATTTGTTAGATATTTTTAAGGATAATTTAAAAAAACTTAGCTATTTTGAATATGCTACTTTTTTAGCAGTCGAGCTTTTTAAAGATTGTGATTATGCGATTTTTGAAGCAGGAGTTGGGGGTGAATATGATGCAACTTCTGTTTTTGATAAAAGCTTGAGTATTTTTACAAAGGTGGGATTTGATCATACTCAAATTTTAGGAGATAGTTTAGAAAAGATTACTAGAACAAAATTTAAAGTTATGGCAAAACAAGCTTTGATTTCAAGCGAGCAAGATGAAAGAGTTTTGCAAATGGCTCAAAAAATAGCATTTTTAAAAAATACAAAATTATATTTTTCATGGCAGTTAAAGGATGAAAATTTAATGCAATTAAATGAGTATGTTCAAAAATACGATTTGCCTGAATTTTTAAGACACAATTTAATTTTAGCCTTAAATGCATTAGAAATATTACTTTCTAAAGAAAAACTTAGTCAAGCTTTGTTAAAATTAGGAAAATTAAATTTAAAGGGACGCTGTGAGCAAATTGCGCCCCATTTGTATGTGGATGTGGGTCATAATGTTATGGCTGCTAGCGCCCTGTGTAAAAAATTTAGTGGCGAAAAGCTTGTTTTAATCTACAATTCTTATCTTGATAAAGATATTTTTGAGATTTTAAAAACATTAAAGCCTATTATTGATACAATAAAAATATATAAATATGTAAGTTTAGAAAGAAGATTGGCTAATGATAAAATTTATCAAGTTGCCAATGCTTTAAATCTTAAGTGTGAAGAATTTGTTTCTTTAGATGAAAAGAAAAAAACTTTAGTTTTTGGTTCTTTCGCTTTAGTCGAAAGTTTTTTAAAGGAGTGGAGTGATAAAAAATAAATTTACCATCACTATTACAGATATTAATGGTTCAAGGCATTTTTATTTAAATCAGATCATTAAAAAAATCGTTCTTTATGTAGTAGCTTTTATATTTTTGTTTTTAATTTTTAGCGGTTTTTATATTAAATATCTTGATAGCAAACTGAGTGATATTAGTACTAAAAGAGAAGAGCTTTTAGCAAAAAGCAAGGAATTAGAACTTGCTAATGCGCAAATGCAAAAAAATGTTGAAGAAAAAGCAAAGCAATATGCAGCTATAGAAGATAAGATTGCTTCTTTTGAAGAAGCTTTGGGCTTAGAAGCTGAAAATAATCTTACTATTACAGATAGGCTTGATAATTTAAAGCTTACAAATGAGCAGCAAATTGGGATTTTAGGACAAATTCCTAATGGATGGCCTATTGAAAATAAAGGCGTTACGGGAAATTTTGGATGGAGGGAACACCCTCTTTTAAAAAGAAGAGAATTTCATCCAGGTATTGATTTAAGAGCAGCGATAGGTACGCCTATATATGCACCTGCTAGTGGGGTGGTTGAGTTTTCAGGATATAGTGATAATGGTTATGGGTATAATGTGATTTTGCTACATAATTTTGGCTTTAAAACTGTTTTTGCTCATATGGTGAGAAAAGATGTTGTTAAAGCAGGCCAGTTTGTCAATAAGGGGCAACTGATAGGCTATACTGGCAACACAGGACTTTCAACAGGTCCGCATTTGCACTATGAAGTAAGGTTTATTAATAAAACCTTAGAACCTTTATATTTTTTAAATTTAGAAAGAAAAAATATGAATGAGTTTTTTAATCAAGAAAGGAGAGTTCCATGGCAATCTTTAATAAAAGCGGTAACGGCACAGCACTTAGCTCCAGTTCCGAAACAACAGTAATTTCATCAGGTGCTAGAATAGAGGGTAAATTTTATTTTGCTTCTATGCTTCATGTGGATGGAGAGCTTAATGGTATAGTGCATTCTGAAAGCATAGTAGTTATAGGAAAAAATGGGAATTTAAAAGGTGAGCTTAAGGCTGATAAGATAGTTGTTAATGGCTGCTTTGAAGGCGATTTGGAGGCAGATAGCCTTGAAATTTTAGCAGGTGGCGTGGTTAGCGGGAATATCAGCATTAAAGACTTAGCTATAGAAAATGGCGGTCGTTTTAATGGGACTAGTAAAATAAAGCAAGAAGAGCCTGTAAGGTTGTTAGAGAATAGCTCAGAATAATGCAAGCAAATTTTTTTGAGTATTTACAAGATTCAAATATAGCACAATTAGTGCTTTGCGAAGATGATAAAGAATCTTTTTTGCTTTCTCAAGTTGCTCTTTTTAAGGATCTAAAAACCTTTGTTTTACCTGATTTTAGAGCTGAATTCGGAGATGATTTAAGGGCTTTTTCCAAGGAGCTTTTTGAGCTTTGCAAGGTTTTAAATGCTTATCACAAGGAAAAAGATACTAAAATTCTTATTTCCCCTTTGTCTACCATACTTAAAAAATTACCCGGTCAAAAACATTTAAAAAATTACAAACTTTCTAAGAAAAATGTTTTTAATTTAAGTGAATTTAAAAATGAGCTCAACAAGCTTGGATATGAATTTGTGGATATGGTTCAAGATAAGGGTGAGGTAAGTATACGCGGAGAGATTATTGATATATTTTGTATCAATGAAGAATTACCTACTAGGGTTTTGCTTTTTGGAGATGAGTTAGAAAGTATTAGAAAATTTGATCCTATGAATCAAAAATCATTTCCCAAAGAATATGAAGAACTTGAAATTTGTCCTTTTTTGACATATTTTTCTGAGGAAAATTATGAAAATTTTAAAGACAAATTAGAAAATTTCAATAGCGATGTTTTGATTAATGATATTAATTCTTTAGGATTTTGGTGTATTGATGATTTTTGTGATTATTTAGAACTTGATTTTATAAGTATCAAAAAATTCAATCAAGAAGAATGGGATAAAGATCTTAGCAAAATCAATGCTAAAATTATACCCCAAGCTTCTGTTTATAAGGATTTAAAAAGTTCTTACAATAAAGACTTCTTTTCTTTGCAACAAAATAAAAAAATTACGATTTTGGCTAAAAATGAAGCTTTGTTTAAGGCTTTAGAGCTTGAAAATACACAAAATATTTCTTTTCAAAAAAGCGATTTGATCCTTAATTTAATTAGCAATCAAGAACTTATCATCTCATTAAATCATAAAGAAAAACAAAAATATAAGCGTAAAGCAAATTTGATTATAGATGAGTTAAAAATTGGTGATTTTATCGTTCATGAGGATTATGGTGTGGGTAAATTCTTAGGTCTTGAAATGATTAGCATTAGTGGGGCTAAGAAAGAATTTGTTGCCATTGAATATCAAAATAGCGATAAACTTCTTTTACCGGTTGAAAATCTTTATATGATAGATAAGTATTTAGGAGCTAGTGGAGGCATACCGCTTTTAGATCGCTTGGGAAAAATGACTTTTATCAGGCTAAAAGAAAGGCTAAAAACCAAGCTTTTGGCTATTGCTTCTGAGATTGTTATTATGGCGGCTAAAAGAGCTTTAATTAAACCAAAAGAAATCAAGATAGATTATGCAGATCAAGCTTATTTTGTTTCAAAAGCTGAATTTTCTTATACACAAGATCAAAATAAGGCTTGTGAAGAAATTTTAAACGATTTTGAAAACGGCAAAGTGATGGATAGACTTTTAAGCGGTGATGTGGGTTTTGGTAAAACCGAAGTTGCGATGAATGCTATTTATCCCGTGGTAAAAAGCGGTTTTTGTGCTTTTTTCTTTGCGCCTACCACGCTTTTATCTCATCAGCATTATAAGAGTTTAAAAAAGCGTTTTGAGCCTTTTGGCATTGAAGTTTTTAAACTGGATCGCTTTACAAGCACTAAAGAGAAAAAAACTTTAATGTTAAATTTAGAACAAAACAAAGCCTGCGTGGTGATTGGCACCCACGCACTTTTAAATGTAGAATGTGAAAATTTAGCCCTTGTTATCATTGATGAGGAGCATAAATTTGGAGTAAAACAAAAAGAAAAATTAAAAGAATTAACCCAAAATTCTCATCTTTTATCTATGTCTGCTACTCCTATACCAAGGAGTTTAAATCAAGCTTTAAGCTCTATAAAATCTTATAGTGTTTTACAAACCCCTCCAGAAGATAGGCTTGATGTTAGAACCTTTGTGAAAGAAAATGATGATGCGCTTTTAAAAGAGGCTATAACAAGAGAATTAAGACGCGGCGGACAAATTTTTTATATACACAATCATATTGCAAGTATAGAGCAATGTAAAAAACATTTACTTGATTTATTTAAAAATTTAAGGATTTTGATTTTGCATTCTAAAATTGATGCGAAGATTCAAGAAGAAGAAATGCTTAAATTTGAAAACAAAGAATACGATTTACTTTTAAGCACTTCTATTGTTGAAAGCGGTATTGATCTGCCTAATGCAAATACTATGATAGTCGAAAGAAGTGATAGATTTGGAATGGCTGATTTGCACCAATTACGCGGCCGTGTAGGCAGGAGTGATAGGCAGGGGTATTGTTATTTTTTAGTTGAAAATAAAGAAGAACTTACTCAAGATGCACTTAAGCGTCTTGTTTCTTTAGAGAGTAATTCTTATTTAGGAGCAGGTTCAGTTTTAGCTTATCATGATCTTGAAATTCGCGGAGGTGGAAATTTGCTAGGTATCGATCAAAGCGGACACATAGAGCAAATTGGACTTAGCTTGTATCTTAAAATGCTAGAAGATGAGTTAAATGCACTTACTAAAAAAGAAAGCTTTGAAGAGAAAAAAATAGACTTAAAACTTACCATCAATGCTTTTTTAAATTCAGAACTTATCAATGAAGATCGTTTAAGATTGGAGCTTTATCGTAGACTTAGTAAATGTAAAAATATAGATGAAGTCTATGAAATTGAAGGTGAGATAGAGGATCGCTTTGGGAAATTAGATCTTTATACAAAGCAGTTTTTAACATTGATTATAATTAAAATTTTAGCTTTGGGGAAATTTAAAACCATAAGTAATTTTGAGCAAAATATACAATTTGTAAAGATCAATGATGAAAAAGAGTTTATTAAAGCAAGAAGCAAAGATGATGATGATATTATAGAAGCAGTTTTAACGCATTTAAGGAAAGATAAATAAATGATTGACTGGGATAAAACTTATGCGGCAATTTATAGATCTAGAAAAGATTATTTAAAACCCATTATAGATCTTGATAATATTGGCTTAAATGATTTATTGGGCATGGAAGAACAAAAAAATGTCCTTTATCAAAATACTTTAAATTTTATCCATAATAAAGGAGCAAATCACGCACTTTTATGGGGTGCTAAGGGTACGGGTAAATCAAGCTTGATTAAGGCTATTTTTAATGAATTTAAAGACAAAGGCTTAAGGCTTGTAGAGTTAGCTAAAGATGATTTATTTGCTTTAGTTGATATTATCGATGAGTTAAGAGAACAGCCTTTTAAATTTATATTATTTTGTGATGATTTTTCCTTTGAAAAAAACGATGATAGCTATAAATTTTTAAAGCCTTTACTAGAGGGTAGTATAGAAGCACCTCCGCAAAATATTATTATTTATGCGAGTTCTAATAGACGCCATTTATTAAGTGAAAGTATGAGTGATAATCAAGGAGTTCAAGTTGCTCATACAGAGCTTCATGCAAGCGATGCGGCTGAGGAGAGATTGAGTTTAAGCGATAGATTTGGCCTTTGGCTTAGTTTTTATCAAGGAAATTTAAACGAGTATTTAAAGCTTGTTGATTTTTATTTTAAAGATATAAAATGCGATAAAGAGCTTTTGCATAAAAAAGCAAAAGAATTTGCAAATTTAAGAGCAAGTAGAAGTGGAAGAACTGCAAAGCAATTTTATTTAGCCTTTAAGGAAAGTATTGAATGAATGGTGCTGATATCTTTAAAAAACTTCTTGCTTGCAATTTGGATTTTAAAGAATTTGATTGGCTTGAGAATCAAGGCTTGAGCGATTTTGAGCTTTTAATTTCTGTGATTTTAACCCAAAATACAAAATGGGATAATGTCTTAAAGGCATTAAATAACTTAAAAAATGCGCGAATTTCAAGCTTAGAGCAGCTTTCAAATTTATCCAATCTAGAGCTTGCTACTCTGATAAAACCAAGTGGATTTTACAATACCAAAGCTAAACGCTTAAAAGAGTTAGCAAATAAGATTTTAGATACTTATAGCAATATAGAAAATTTTAAGAAAAATGTAGATCGAGAATGGCTTTTAAATATCAAAGGTTTGGGTTTTGAAAGCGTGGATAGTATTTTAAATTATCTTTGCAAAAGAGAAATTTTGGTTGTGGATAGCTATACGCAAAGATTGGCTATGTATTTGGGTTATGAATTTGAAAATTATGAAGATTTAAGAGAATTTTTTGAAAGTGGTATAGAAAATGAGCAAGAAAATTTGTGTCAATTTTTAGAAAAAAAATACGAGCTTTTCGAACTTTATCAAATTTTTCATGCTGTGATTATTGCTTTTGGAAAAGTTGCCTTCAAGGGAGCAAAATTGACTTTAGAGGGTGAAAATTTGATTCAAAATTTAAAGGAAGGGTAATGAAAGCAAAGGGAAGTGATTTAATTCCTGTATTGAGTATAGCAGGAAGTGATTGTAGTGGCGGGGCTGGTATACAAGCTGATCTTAAAACTTTTAGCGCTCACAATCTTTTTGGTATGAGTGTTGTTTTAAGTGTAGTGGCTGAAAATACTGCAAGAGTGATTTCAGTTCATGATATACCCGTTCAAAGTGTGGATGAGCAA
Organism: Campylobacter sp. JH32; assembly: GCF_017846535.1. Taxonomy (NCBI): domain Bacteria; kingdom Pseudomonadati; phylum Campylobacterota; class Epsilonproteobacteria; order Campylobacterales; family Campylobacteraceae; genus Campylobacter; species Campylobacter sp. JH32. Next base: position 15,905 of record NZ_JAEQBS010000003.1, on the reverse strand, counting down.
ATGCTTGCTGTTTTTGAAGATATAGTGCCAAAGGCGACTAAAATAGGAATGATAGGAACTTGTGAGCTGATGGAGTGCGTGGCTAGAAATTTAGAAAAATTCAAACCCCAAAATATAGTTATCGATCCTGTGATGTTTGCAAAAAATGGTTTTGCTTTAATGCCACAAGAAAATTGTGATTTTTTTAAAAAAACCATAGTGAAATTTGCAGATATTCTTACGCCTAATATCCCAGAAGCGGAATTTCTTTGCGATTTTAAAATAAAAAATGAAGAAGATATGATAAAAGTGGCTAAATATTTATGTACGCAAGGAGCAAAAGCTGTTTTGCTTAAAGGGGGGCATAGTGAAGAAAATGCCAATGATGTGCTTTTTGATGGTAATGAAATTTTTATTTTAAAAGGCGAACGCATAGAAACAAAAAACACTCATGGTACAGGTTGTACACTCTCTTCGGCAATTGCTAGTAATTTAGCCTTGGGAAAAGATTTGTATAATGCTGTAAGTGAGGCAAAAGAATATGTAAGAAATGCGATTTATTATTCTTTAAATTTAGGGAAGGGCTGTGGGCCAACTAACCATTTTTTCAGGTTTTTAAATGAAAAATGATTTAGATCTTAGTCTTTATCTTGTAGCAAGTCGTGGAAAAAAAAGTGACGAGCTTTTTTTAAACACGCTTGAAGAAGCGATAAGGGGTGGAGTAAGTATAATCCAACTTCGTGAAAAAGAATTAAGTTCAAGAGAATTTTACAAGCTTGGCTTGAAAGTACAAAAGCTTTGCAAGGAGTATGAAATACCCTTTTTAATCAATGATAGAATCGATATCGCCTTGGCTTTAGATGCTGATGGGGTGCATTTAGGGCAAGAGGATTTAGAAGTGCGCTTTGCAAGAAAAATTTTAGGTAAAGAAAAAATCATAGGCTTAAGTCTTAAGAACTTAGAACAATTAAAAGATATTGACGGGGCTGATTATTTAGGTTGTGGTGCGATTAAGGCTACTCCAACTAAAGAAAGTTCTGTTATAAGTTTTGAAACCTTGAGTCAAATTTGTGAAAAAAGCCCTATAGGCGTGGTAGCAATAGGCGGGATTGATAAAGAGCTGATTAAAGAGCTAAAGGGCATTAAAATAAGTGGCATTGCAGTAGTTAGAGCCATAATGGATGCGCAAAATGCTTATTTGGCAACTAAAGAGCTTAGGCAAGAAATGAATGAAAATTTATCTTTTAAATGAGACTGTTTTTGAGGGTGTGGAAAATCTTGTTTTAAATGAGATAGTTTTTTACGATTTTGGTGTCAATTTAGATGAATTTGATGCTTTACTTTGTACTTCAAAAAATGCCCTAAAAGCTTTAAAAAAAACAAAAAATAGTTTAAATTTAGATATTAATGTATATGCAGTAGGGCAAAACACTGCTCAATTTGCTAAGGATATGGGTTTTAAAAAGGTTCAATTTGCGCCAAAATCTTATGGAAGTGAGCTTTTTAATCATTTTAAAGAGGAATTAAAAAACCAAAAATGCCTTTATTTAAGGGCTGAAAATATAGCTTCTACTTTAAATTTAGATCTTAGAACTTATGGGGTAGATTTACAAGAAATCATTGTTTATAAGAATGTTTTTAAAAAAAGCAAGCAAACAATCCTTCATCCTGCTATTTTTATTTTTACTTCTCCTTTGAGTGTGGAAAATTTTTTTAAACAATATGATTTAAAAAAGGAAGATAAGGTCATAGCAATAGGGCAGAGCACAGCAAAAAAACTTACTCATCTAGATAATCTTTTTATAAGTTCTAAACAGGATTTAAAAGAGTGTGTGAAATTGGCTAAAAGTCTTATTTAGTTTGATTCCAAAATGATTCTTTTGTATGCAAGATAAAGGTTTTATTTATTAAAATTTCATCATTGACATTTTTTTGTGTATTTAACGCTATACTCATATGCGCGATTATGATACCATCTTGGCTTAAATTTGCATCTTTGTTGATCGCTTGAAATTTGAAATTTTTACACTGGGCTATGGGATAGTGGTATTGTATTTTGATTTTATCGTTTAAATTAGGATAGTGAAGCGTGATAGAATCTAAACATTCCTTTCCGTCTAATTTAGCTTGATAAAGTAAATATTTAACGAGTTTCTCATCGGCTAAAATTTGGGCTTGTAAATAATAATAAGCATCTTTTACAAATCTTGGTATATAACTTGAAGTGGTGATATTTAAACTAAGCCATATCCCTAAAGCACTGATTAAAAATACCAAGGATAGTAAAATATAGGCTCGTTTCATATGAATAACCTTTTTGTAAGGCAATATTCTTGCTCTTGTTCTTTTAAACATACTTTAAGTTTTTGTTTTTGTATTTCAAATAAGCTTACATTATCCATAAATATAGAGTATTGCTCAAGCTGATTATTAAAATAAGGATAGAGCTCATAATGAATTTTATCTTCTTTAAGAAATAATTTTATTCTAGCTTGGATAGGGATAAATTTACCCTTAAAAGAAGCAGTGATATTATTTTCTGAATGAATGAATATTTTTTTAATTTCTTTATTTACTAAAGCATAAATGATATTTTGCTCATCATTATACAATTCTTTTCGATTTTGAAGTTGAAGTTTAAAATTACTATTGGGAGAATATAAACTTGTATTGTTTTCTAAAATAAGGCTAGAATTTAATAATTTTTCTTTATTATCATCAAGATATAATAAATCATCTTTAAGCAAACAGCTTATATGATTTGGCTCAAAAGTAATATTAGTGCAAGTTTGAAGCAATTTTTCTAATCTTAACACACTTAAATGAGTTTTTAGTATCAAATCTTTCATTTTTAATTGTTGATTGTTTAAATAATAAAATTCCCACAATGTCCTTGATAGAAAAAGTGCTAAAAATCCGATTAGAATTAATACAAGAATAGTTTCAAAAAGACTAAAAGCTTTATTCATCGTAAAAATATAGGGAGTAATCTTGATTTTGAATATGTAATTTTTTAAATTGAAAGATATTATCATTTATAAAGTTTTCTTTAAAATCAAAAGTTTTTAAATTCTGTATATGAAGTTTTATATCTCTTTGATGAGGATCGGTATAAAGTTTATCTTGCAGTGTGTATAATCTTTCAAAATAATTTAAATAATCATGATTGTCATTTAGCTGATAAAATAATTTAGAAATACTTGTAAAAATTAATCCTAGGATAATTATACAAAGAATTAATTCTAAAAGCGAGAATGCAACTTTCATGTTGCACTAGCATTAAGAGCCTCAAAAAAAGTCCCACGGATACCTTTTTGCTCTAATACTTTAATCCCTTTTATGGTAACACCTGCAGGCGAGCAGATATTTTCCTTAATGATGGCTGGGTGCTCGTTTTCTAGCAAGGCTGCAGCACTTTTAAAAAGCGAACGAGTGAGATTTAAACTCAGCTCTTTTGATAATCCTTCATACACGCCAGCATTAGCAATGCTTTCAGCTACTAATGCTAAAAAAGCAGGAGCGCAACCGCTTATAGCCATCGCAGCATTCATTTGTTTTTCTTCGTTTAACTCATAAGCCTTGCCAAAAGTATTTAAAATTTCTATGACTTCATCTTTAAAATTTGAATTTTTTAAAACATAAGGAGTTGTGGAAGCTTTATATTTAGCTGCTGTATTTGGCATTATCCTTGCATAATTTTGGGCTTGGATAAGTTTTAATTTATCAAAATCCGTATTGGCTAAAACTGAAATTAAAATTTTTGCCTTGCCTTTTAAATTTGCTGCGACACTTTCTAAGGCATAAGGTTTAAAAGCTAAGATAATATTTTTATTTTCTATATTAAAATCTTTATAGAGTAAAGTTTTAAAACCTTCTTTTTCTAAAATTTGAAGCTTTTCTAAATTTCTACCGACTATATAGATATTATAAGAATCTTTTAATCCATAAGCCAAAGCTTGCGCCATCGCACCATTAGCAAGTATATATAAATCAGCTTTCATTACTTCTTAATATAATTTGCAATTTGATCCGCTTGAAAAAAGTTAGGATAAGCTACAGTATCTAAGATTACTTGCACCATGGAATTATTATCAAGATTAATAACCACAGGAGCTAGGAAATTTACAGTAGATTCTTCTATACTTTTAGCAATTGCTACTATATTGAAAATTTTCATATTTGACTCTGGTGTCAAAGAAAGCAATTCTTGGTAGTATGTAGGTATCTCAAATTCATAATCTGGTCTTATAAGATAAGGATTAATAAGAACAAAAGAAAAATCTTTTCCATCAAGACTTTTAAGTCTTACAAACACTTCATCAATGGTTGAAAATTCCATATTTTTGGTTTCTTCAAAACCTAAGATAGGGCATTTAACAGCTAGTGTCATTTTTTCTCCTCGAGTTTATAATAAAATATTTTATCACAAAATAAGCAATATTAGTTCCAAAATTTAAATTTATTTATTTATTTTCACTATAATTTTAACTAGAAATAATCATAAAGCATTTAAAATAGTGTATTTAACTAAAAAAATGAAAAAGGTAAAAATTAATGAAAAAAAATTTCTTTCTATGTATTTTATTGGGGATTTTATTCAGTGCTTGCAGTACAAAAAATGATGAAGGATTGTATAATTTAAGTGCAAATGAATGGTATAAACAAATCATTAAAGATTTGCAAGATAAAGATTTGGAAAAAGCTGATGATCATTATAATGGTATGGCAAGTGAGCATATAGCAGATCCGCTTTTAGAAACAACACAAATTATCTTAGCACAAGCACATATGGATGAAGAAGAATATCAATTAGCGGAGTTTTATTTAGATGAGTATAATAAAAAATTTGGAAATTCACGCAATGCAGATTATATTCGCTATCTTAAAATCAAAGCTAAATTTGATGCCTTTGCCGTGCCAAATCGTAACCAAGCTTTAATGCTTGAAAGCCAAAAAGAAATAGATAGTTTTTTAAATGATTATCCTTATACAGAATACGAACCTTTAGTACAGACTATGTTAACTAAATTTAATTTAGCTGTATTTTATTTAAATGATACAATACAGGATTTATATGAGCGTACAGGTCATACTCAAAGTGCTGAAATTTACCAAGAAAGATTGCAAGAAAGTGAGTTTTATCAACAAAGCATTATCAAGCCAGAACTTCCTTGGTATAGAAGTATATTTGAAAAATTTTAGATTTAAGGGAAACTGATGCAAATTGAAGAAATGCAAAATTATCCAAGTAATTTACCTATTTTAGTAGAAGATGAATTATTTTTATATCCATTTATGATTACTCCAATTTTTATTAGCGATTCAGCAAATATGAAAGCTTTGGATTTAGCTATTAAAAATGATTCAATGCTTTTTGTAGCCCCTTCAAAGCTCGAAAATGGAAGATCTTTTGATGAAATTTATGATTGTGGGGTAGTTGGAACGATTATGAGAAAAGTTCCCTTGCCTGATGGTAGAGTAAAAATACTTTTTCAAGGTTATGCTAAGGCTAGGATTATAAAACCACTTTCGAGCAAGCCCTTAGAGGCTAAAATAGAGCTAATTAAAGAAGAGTTTTTAGAGGGCACAAAAAAAGAAGCTTTACTGGATGTTTTAAAAGAAAAAGTTAGAGCTTTGGCAAATATTAGCCATTATTTTTCACCTGATTTGCTCCGAACTATAGATGAGGGTTTAGATGCTTCTAGAATTTGTGATTTGATTTTAAATACTGTTCGTATAAAAAAGCAAGAAGCTTATCAATTTTTTATCTTAACCGATCTAGAAGAAAAGCTTTTAAAATTAATAGACTTGATAGCCCAAGAGATAGAAGCCAATAAAATTCAAAAGGAAATTAAAAACAAAGTTCATTCTCGTATTGATAAAGTCAATAAAGAATATTTTTTAAAAGAGCAACTTAGACAAATTCAAAAAGAATTAGGTAGTGACAATCAAAAAGAAGACGAAGTTAGAGATTATTATAAAAAATTAGAAAGCAAAAAGAAATTTATGCACGAGGATGCTTATAAGGAAATTAAAAAGCAAATTGAAAAATTTGAACGTATACATCAGGATAATTCTGAAGCTTCTATGATACAAACTTATATTGAAACCGCTTTGGATGTGCCTTTTGAGAAAATAGCAAAGAAAAAACTTGATATCAAAGAAGTGGCTAAGCAGTTAAATCATGATCATTATGCTCTTAATAAACCAAAAGAGCGCATTGAAGAGTATTTTGCTGTTCGTGAGCTTTTAGAAAAACGCGGTGTAGCAGATAAAGATGGGGCTAAGGTTATACTTTGTCTTTATGGGCCTCCAGGAGTTGGAAAAACTTCACTGGCTAATTCTGTCGCTAAGGCCTTAAAAAGAGAACTTATTCGTATAGCTTTAGGGGGCTTAGAAGATGTGAATGAATTGCGCGGACACCGCCGTACCTATATAGGTGCGATGCCAGGGCGCATTACTCAGGGTTTAATTGAAGCAAAACAAATCAATCCTGTAGTTGTGCTTGATGAAATTGATAAGTTAAACAGAAGCTTTAGAGGTGATCCTAGCGCAGTTCTTTTAGAAATTTTAGATCCGGAGCAAAATTCTAAATTTAGGGATTATTATTTAAATTTTAATCTTGATTTAAGCAAGGTGATTTTTATAGCAACAGCTAATGATATAAGCAATATACCTGCTCCTTTAAGAGATAGGATGGAATTTATAGAGTTAAGCTCTTACACTCCAAATGAAAAATTTCACATTACTAAAAAATATTTAATTCCTGATGAACTTAAAAAACATGGATTAAAATCTAGTGAATTAGATATTAATGATGAGACTATAGAGCTTATCATAAGCGAATACACTAGAGAATCAGGGGTAAGAAATCTACGCAGAAAGATAGCTGAACTGTGCCGTAAAAGTGCTAAAAAATTACTTTTAGAAAATATCAAAAAAGTAAGTATCAATGTTAAAAATTTAAATGAATTTTTAGATAAAAAAGTTTTTGAGATAGAAAAGCATGATGGAGAAAACCGCATAGGACAAGTCAATGGCTTAGCATGGACCAGTGTGGGTGGAGATGTTTTAAAGGTTGAAGCGATTAAGATCAAAGGCAAGGGAGAGTTAACTCTTACTGGAAGTTTGGGTGATGTGATGAAAGAATCTGCTAGAATTGCTTTTAGTGTGATTAAGGTTTTAATCGATGAAGGGAAGATTAAAATTCATAAAAAGATGATTCTTGATCCTAAAACTAATGTTTATGATAGTTATAATTTGCACATCCATGTACCCGATGGTGCAACTCCAAAAGATGGACCAAGTGCTGGAATTACGATGAGTACAGCTATTGCTTCAGTTTTTAGTGATAAAAAAGTTCGTTCTGATGTAGCAATGACAGGAGAAATAGATTTAGCGGGTAATGTATTGCCTATAGGAGGGCTCAAAGAAAAGCTTATCGCAGCATATAAGGCTGATATTAAAATAGCTTTGATTCCAAAGAAAAATTACGAAAGAGATTTAAAAGATATTCCTGATGAGGTTAAAGATAATATGAAAATAATTGGAGTTAAAGATTTTGATGAGGTTTTAAAATACGCTTTGGTTTAAAATCTAGAGCGAGGGGAGAAAAAGGCAAAATATTGATTTTGCCTTTTTTAATAACTTATAGTCCTTCGAAAGGATTGTTAACTACTTCTTTTCTATCTACTATATAAGGAATAAGAGCTACATGTCTAGCGCGTTTAATAGCAACTTCTACCATTTCTTGGTATTTTTTGCTTGTCCCTGTTAAGCGGCGGGGCATGATTTTAAATCTTTCTGATAAAGCATGTTTTAACATAGCTGTATCTTTATAATCAATAAATTCAACTTTTGCTTCTGTGTATTTGCAATATTTGCGAGAGTATTTTCTTTTTTCTGCCATAGTTTATCCTTTAAAATGGTAAATCGGTGTCATCGCTATCATAAGCATCAACATCAATTTCTTTAATTTTTTCTTGGTTTTGGTTAGGATTTTGTGTTTTTGTTTGTGCTTGCTGTGGAGCTTTTTTGAAATTATTTTCACTCATATAAGGATCGTAAGTTTGGTTTTCATAATTTGAATAATTATTATTAGCTCCATAATTATTTCCACCATTGTTAAAATTTCCACCTTGTTGAGGATTGTTTCCTAGCATTTCCATGTTTTCAACTTGAACGCTGTGCTTAGAGCGCATTTGTCCATTTTGATCATTCCATTGTTCAAATCTTAAACGACCTTCTATAAGGACTTTAGAACCCTTAGAGAGATATTGGTTTGCTACTTCAGCAGTACGACCATAAAAGCTAATATCGATAAAGCAAGTTTCTTCTCGTCTTTCTCCATTTGTGGTAAACCTTCTTGTTACTGCGATAGCCGAAGCTCCGATAGCGTTTCCATTTTGACCATAACGCATTTCTATATCGCGTGTTAGATTACCTACCAAAACAACTTTATTAAACATTTTTTTCCTTATTGAATTTCAGGCGCGTCTAAAGGTTTGATCTCTTTTTTAGACTGTTTGATGCCATGGCTTAGTTTTTCCCAAGCTGCAATTTCTTTTTTATTTTCATATTTTACAATCAAAAATCTTATTACTTCCTCTGTAATTCTTAAAATTCTTTCAAGCTCTGCAATTAAATTTGTAGGAGCTTTGAAATAAATTACAAAATAAGTTCCTCTTTCGTATTTTTTGATTTTATACGCTAATTTTCTAGTGCCCATTGGAACAACGGTTTCAATTTCTGCACCATTTTTTACAAGGACTTCTTTTACGAATTCCAACTTTGCATTCACTTCCTCTTCGGTAAGCGTTGGTTTTAAAATAAATAAAACCTCATAATGTTTCATATATTCTCCTTTTGGATGTTAAGCCTATGTGTTTCACAGGCAAGGATTTTGCAAAGTTTTTACAATGCAAAGCTTAATTATATCAAAATATACTTAATCTTTACTTTTCGGGCGTCAATAGAGAATGTTTAATTTAGCTTTATGTTGATTATCATTTGTTACTTAATTACAACATATTAAAAAAATTAATATTTATATACTTGCTTATTTTGATTTTATGTTATTATTTATTTTGATGGTACCTGAGTTTAGATAATTAAAATACGGGAGGATATTTCATACAAAATGCAAAACCTATACGATGGTTTACTTTTATTGTTTTAGTGATTGGCGGGGGAACGGTTTTTAAACTTTCTTCTTTAAAAGATGCTTTTTATGTACCTATGCAGGAATTTATGAATCTTAGCAATACTCAAATTGGGCTTGCGCTTTCAGTATATGGGATAGTTCAGACTGTAGGAAATTTCGCTTCTATTTATATAGCAGATAGATTTTCCAAAAAAATTCTTATTCCTTTTTCATTGATTTGCGTTGGCTTGGTGGGAATTTATATTTCTACTTTTCCTTCATTTTATGGAATTTTGATTGCTTGGGGTTTGCTTTCTTTGTTTGGTGAAGTGGTGTATTGGCCTGTGCTTTTAAAGGCTATTCGTTTACTTGGAGACTCTACTCAACAAGGAAGACTTTTTGGATTTTTAGAAGCAGGGCGTGGGGTTGTAGATACTATAGTTGCTTTTAGTGCTTTAGGGATTTTCTTACTTTTGGGTTCTGGAGCAGGTGGACTTAAAGCCGCTATACTTTTTTATAGTGCTTGTGTAATTATTGCGGGTATATTAGCATATTTTCTACTTGAAGATGATAAGATCAGCACTAAAGATGACGAGGGGCATGAAATCAGTAAAAATAAAGCTGCTTGGAATGGAGTTATAAAAGCTGTTAAAACACCTGAAATTTGGGTAGTTTCTTTGACAATTTTTACTATTTATTCAGTGTATTGTGGACTTACATATTTTATACCTTTTTTAAAAGATATTTATGGTATGCCAGTAGCTTTGGTGGGTGCTTATGGTATTATCAATCAATATACTTTAAAATTGGTTGGAGGACCAATTGGAGGCTATTTGGCAGATAAGACTTTCCGTTCTTCTACAAGATACTTGCGCTTTGCTCTTATTTTGGCTGCAGTTGCAATTTTAATTTTTATTTTTATGCCGCATGAAAAGTTAAATATTTATTTTGGAATGAGTTTAACTTTAGGGTTTGCAGCTATTGTTTTTACTATGCGTGCTACATTTTTTGCTCCTGTGGATGAGATTGAAATGCTAAGAGAGATCAGTGGTGCTGCGATGAGTATAGCTTGTATATTTGGTTATTCTCCACAACTTTTTTGTTTCGCGCTTTATGGTTTTATTATAGATCAGTTTAAAGGTTTATTGGGATATCAAATCGTTTTTGCCTTAATGGGATTTTTTGCGATTTGTGGAGTGATTATAACAACTATCTTGCTTAGAATGATAGCTAAGAAAAAAACATTACAAGAGGTAGCGTGATGAAAATTGGTTTAGAAACAGAAAGTATGCACCTTTGGTTTCAAAATGGCAGAATGGATATATTTTCTTATATTGATTTTGCTGAGGAGCTAGGTTGTGATGGCATTATTATAAATATTATCAAAGATTTTGGCTTGGATGAGGAGTGGGGCTGTTTAGGAAGCAACGACGAGAGTCATCTTAAAAAAATTAAAGAAAAATTAGACACGTATGGTATGTATTGTGAGATTGATTCTAAGAGTTTTGATAAGGACAAATTTGAAAAAATTGCGAAAGTTTCTCAGCTTTTAGGGGTTAAAATCATCCGTTCTTATGTGCCCTTGACAGACAAGAATAAAAAGGTTAAAAATGCTAGCGATGGAGCTTATGATGATTCTAAAATCACGGCCAAATTTGACAAGAGTGAATTTTTAAGTACAGCAGATGAGATCAAAGCTTTAATTCCGCTTTTAGAAGAGTATGATTTAAAACTTGCCATCGAAAATCACGAATATCAAACTTCTGATGATTTGCTTGAATTATTAAATTTGATTCATCATCCTAGAATAGGATTTTTATATGATTTTGGGAATTCAATGATGGCTTATGAAGAGCCTATTAAAGCTTGTGAGAATATGGCTAAACATACTTTTAGTACACATTGTAAAGATCATATCGTATTTATAGAAGATGATACTAAGTATGTATGTGGCGTGCCTTTAGGTGAGGGAAATTTGGATATTAAGACTTGTGTAGAAATTTTAAAACAAGCTGGATTAGATCGTATCAATGTAGAACAATGCTATCCTTATTGTGCCACTTTTAAGAGAGAAGAGGGTGCAGGTGGGATTAAAGAGCTGGGCAAAGGAGCTTTTAAAATCGAAAAGCCCTTGTTTAATGACTTAAAAGCAATGCAGTATTATTACCCTCAAGAAGTCTCTAAAGAGCATCTAGAAAGACTTTTAATTTTACAAAAAGAGGGTTGTGAAAGAAGTGTGAAATATCTAAAGAGTATTATATAAACAAGCTTTGATCTAAAGCTTGTTTGATTTCTTCAAGTATAGCAAAGCGTTTTTTATACATTGAACGCTTGCTGCTTGGAATTTCTTCAAGATTTTTTCGCTTGTGAGAAAGTTCATAATATAAATGATTATTGATCTTGACAAGCTTTCCCCCATTTTCTAACCAAATTTTTTGATAATCAACAAAATAGCCTTTATCCTCTCCTTTTTGAGAGCGGATTTGATTTTTTTCATGGACTCCAAGCGTGGCATCGAGTTTTAAAGATACACAAAGCATTTTAATACACTCTATAAGCAGGGCAATAGGACGCAATCCGTAGCATTTTTTTGTAAAGATTTTATTGATATCTAAAACATTAAAATCAGAGTATTGATAACCTTGTATGCAAGAAATTAAAAGCTTATTATCTAAGGTAAAACAAAAACAGCATTGTTCAATGGTGCGTTTTGATATCTTAAAGAAAGTGCCCAAAAACCCTCTTCGGATACATGACGATTGCTTCCTAAGTAGAGTTCAAAATCTTCATCAAATTTGAAAATAATTTGATCTTGGGGTAGAAATTTAAAACTTTCAAGTCCCTTGTTTACATCATAAATCAAAGTTTTAACACGCTCATTAGCGCTAAAGCTTTTATCGCAAAATCTTCTTGTGACATTGTAGCAAGCATCGGGTCTATTTGAAAAAAAGTTCTTTAGGTGTTCATTTCCTTTCATATTGAGCGTTTTTTCAAGAAATTTAACTTGAGGATAGTATAAAAATTTTCTAGAATAAAATCGCATATGACGCCAAAAAATAGTACTTTTGGATTTGTCATTAAAATTAGGTATAGGAAATTTAAATAAATTCATTGCATCACTCTCATGATATCGTTAAATGTTGCAAAAACCATCAAGCTTAAAAGCAAAGCCATTCCTCCATAGCTAAGGTATTCAAAAGCTCTTGGTGGAACTTTGCGTCTAAAAATCATTTCATAAAGATTAAAAAGTATATGTCCTCCATCTAGCATAGGGATAGGCAAGAGATTTAAAATTCCTAAATTGATGGAGATTAAAGCAGTGATAAATAGCAATACAACCAAGCTTTTCTCAGCCGCCTTTGAAGTAAGCTCAGTCATGGTGATAATACCACCTAAATTTTTAGCCTCAACTTCACCACTTATGAGTTTAACGATACCTTTTACTATAAGAGTAGAAGCTTTAATGCTCTCATCTAAAGCATAATTTATACTTTGCATGCCTTGATGATAGATTATAGTGGTGCTTCCACTAGGGCTTACTCCAAGCTGGGCTTTTGAAATAACTTGTCCAAAATCATTATAAGCTTGTCCTAGTTTTGGAGTGATAAGAAATTCTAAATTTTCTCCTTTTCTGTCGATAAGAATTTTTAAGGGTTCAAGACTTAGGTGATTAGAAATTTCATCAAAACTTTGAATTTTTATGCCATTTATAGCAAGTATAGTGTCATTATTTTCAAGTCCTGCTAAAGCTGCAGCTGAATTAGGTGCGATATTTCCTATTTGTGGACTTAGTTTTTGTATGCCTAAATTTCCTATGGCTATGTAAAGCAAAAAGGCTAGGAAAAGATTAAAAAAAGGTCCTGCAAAAAGAATATAATTTTTTTTCATAGGGCTTAAAATACTATAGCTATCTTGATCCTGATTTTCTAAACCAGGTTGCATATCATCTTGCCCCTTAAGCTTAACATAACCGCCTAATGGTAAAGCACTCAAGCGGTATTTGGTACCTTTAAATTCACACTCAAATAAGCTTTGTCCAAAACCTATGCTAAAAATTTCTACTTTAACACCTAAGGATTTTGCTGCTAAAAAATGACCTAGTTCGTGAAAGAAAATCAAAAAAGAAATAACTAAGATGGTTGCTAAAAATTCTATAGAGTAAAATTTAAACCCAAGAATTAAAATCAAAGCTAAAAAAAGTAAAGATTTCATTGTAATTTTCCTTTGCTTTGCTTAACATAACTAAAAATATACTCAAATCCTGAATAAAGCGTGAGAAATAAAGCAATGTAAAGCAAGATATCTCCACCTATCCATTCCATAGTTAAAAACCCTATGGCTATCATTTGAAAAGTTGTTTTTAATTTTCCAGTAAAAGAAGCATTGACATTTAAATTTTCACTTACCATAACCACGCGAAAACCCGTGATAAAAAATTCGCGCACTAAGATAAGATAAACAATCCATTCATTAGCTTTTCCTGATAGAAGAAGGCCTAAAAAAGCTGCTAGGGTTAACATTTTATCTGCTAGAGGATCTAAAATTCCACCAAGCTTTGTGGTTTGTTGTAAGGTTCTAGCTATAAAGCCGTCAAAAAAATCACTCAAGGCTGCCAAAGCAAAAGTTAAAGCAGCAAAATAATTAATCCAGCTTTGATGTATATTATCAAATTTATAACTCAATAAAAAAAAGAGCAAGGGTGCTAAAATCATCCTTAGCACAGCTAAAGTATTGGGTATGTTCATAAAAAACCTTATTTTAGATTAAGATAAAACTATTAGATAAAATTGTATAAGATTTAGGCAAAGCTTTAGTAAAAAAATATTTAAATTTATATTTTTTTGAAATATAATGTAAAAAATATAAACACCTTGCCTAAAAGAGCAAGGTAAAAATCAAAGAAATTGAACTATCTTGTCAAATTCAAAGCGATTTTTTTGTGGAATTTTCTCATCATTAGAATACCCTAAAGCTATCACCAAAGTAGATTTTTCTTTTTTAGTATCAAGCAAAAGATAAGAATCGAGTTTTTCTTTATCAAAACCGCCTATGGTACAACTTGCTATATTTAAAGCATTGGCACTATAAAGTATACTCGCAAGTGCTATATGAGCTTGTTCTCTTGCATAGGATATTTTTTGTTCTTGACTAAGGGATTGTAAAAAAGGCATATAAGTATCTAAGCGTTTTTGAATTTCTGCTTCACTCATATCTCTTTTTCTAAGCTTATCTTCAAAATAATCTAAAAAATCAAGCCTTGAAACAATGATAATTAACGCCCCGCAATCTTTTACATGTTGTTGTTGATTGCAAATTTGAGCCAGCTCTTCTTTTTTATTGTCATCTTGCACCACTAAAAATCTCCAAGGCTCAAGCCCTAAAGAACTAGGACTTAATCTTGCTATCTCTAAAATAGTATCCAAATCTTCTTTTTTAAGTTTTTCATTTTTAAAATTTCTACAAGAATATCTTGTGCTAAAAATTTCAAGTTCTGTTTTCATCACTTCTCCTTATAAAATTCAACCACTTCATCAAATTTTAAACGTTGAGTAGGGTATTTTGGCTCGTGAGCTTGATAGCCCAAAGATAAGATCACAGCCGTTTCAAAAGGATACTCAAGTTTAAGAAAATCATCCACCTTATCTTTTTCATAGCCCCCTATCATACAAGAATCAATCCCCAAACTCATCGCAGCTAGCGACATTTGCATCATTGCAAGATAGCATTGAAGTTGTGCAAAATGATACAGTTCTTTTTCATCCATTGCATCAGTATCATGGGTATAAATCTTTAAAATTTTTTGGAAATTTTCTTCCTTGGAGCCTGCAAAACGACGAATCTGTTTTTGTGCAAATTCATCCTTGCTTTGCAAGTCTTTTCTTGCTAAAAGAATGATATTATGACTCGCACTTGCTACGCTTGCTTGATCAAAACAAAGTTTAGCAAGCTTTTGATTGTCTTCTTTTTTGTCTAGTATGATAAATTTCCAAGGCTCAAATCCATGTGAGCTAGGAGCTAAAATTCCACTTTCTAAGATAAAATGCAAATCTTCTTCACTGATTTTTTATCATTAAAAAGTTTACAAGCTCTGCGTTTTGAAATTAGTTCTTTAAAATTCATTTTATTCCTTAAAATCAAAAATAATAATATTAATTATAAAATGCAAAGCTTAATCAAAAAATATTATAGTTTGATATTTTTCTTAAAAACAAAACCAGATTTTTCAAAACCCATTTTTTGGATATAAAATTCATGAGCTTGTGTTCTAAAAAAAACTTGAACTTAGTTCTAATTCTTGATATAATTAGATTCAGTATTATACAAGGAGTTAATAAATATGCGGCAAGGTATTCTTAAATAAACTGTCAATTTGATAGTGGGAACAAAAAGTAGCAGTCCCGTTTCACTTTTAATATGGGGCTTAGTTTTTTGTACCCAGTTTAAGAATACTTTTATCATGTAATTTTATATGCCCGAAAACATATAAGTGTTTTGGGGCTATTGGAGTTATTTACCCAGTGATAGGAGTATTTATCACTGGGTATTTTTATGCCCTTTTTTGGGTGTTGATAGGAGGAAAATTACATGAAAATAATTAACTTAGGCATTCTGGCTCACGTTGACGCAGGAAAGACAACATTAACGGAAAGTTTATTGTATACCAGTGGTGCAATTGCAGAACTAGGGAGCGTAGATGAAGGCACAACAAGGACAGATACAATGAATTTGGAGCGTCAAAGGGGAATCACTATCCAGACAGCAGTGACATCTTTTCAGTGGGAGG